>NZ_JAAGLR010000182.1 GCF_010548245.1 Streptomyces sp. SID11385 | reverse complement strand
GCCGTACCGCCCTGGCTAGAGGACCGCCTCGCCGCGCTGGAAGCCGCGCAACGCTCCGGTACGGCGCGCCGCTATGTGGGCTGAGAGCCCGGCGGCGCCGCCAGCGGCCATGCGGTGCGTGGCCGGTGCGGGCCGTCCGACGTCGACGCGGGGCGCGGCGTCGGACTCAGCGTTCCGTGGGCCCGCCGCGTGGGGGGCGGGCCTCGACCCGGCGCCTGACGCGTCCGCACGCGTGGGTGATGAGCCGGGAGACGTGCATCTGCGAGAGGCCGAGTTCGGCGGCGATGGCGCGCTGCGTGCGCGCGTGGAAGAACCGCAGGTAGAGGATGTACCGCTCGCGCTCGGGCAGCTCGGCGAGAGCCGGCCGTACCGACTCCCGGTCGACCACGGTCGCGTAGGCGGGGTCCTCCGCGCCCAGCCGGTCGCGCAGCGCGTGCTCGTCCTCGGACGGCGCGGTGCTGTCGAGGGAGACGGACCGGTAGCTGTCGAGGGCTTCGAGCCCCTGGCACACCTCCTCCTCGCTCAGCTTCGCGCGCTGGGCGAGTTCACCCACCGAGGGGCGGCGGGGCGCGGTGTGCGGGGCCAGTTCGTGGAGAGCCGCGCGTACGGCGCTGCGGAGTTCCTGCACCCGGCGCGGGACGTGCACGCCCCAGGTGTTGTCGCGGAAGTGCCGCTTCAGCTCGCCTTGGATGGTGGGCACCGCGTAGGTCTCGAAGGCTTCGGACACCTCGGGGTCGAAGCGGTCGACGGCCTTGAGCAGGCCGAGCGCGGCGACCTGGCACAGGTCCTCCAGCGTCTCGCCACGACCGCGGTAGCGACCGGCGATGCGGTGCGCCATGGGGAGCCATGCCTCGACGAGCACGGCACGCTGGCGCTCCTTGTCGGGGCCGGGAGGCAGACGTCTGAGGAGCGTGAAGCCGCACGCGCCGCCGGAGCCGCCGGAGTGCTCCGGCTTCTGCGGGGAGGTGGTCGTATCCACCACGTAGCTCCTGTCGACGCCGGCCTTGGGGAGGGCCTTGTCCGGGCGACGGCCCCGTCCGGTCACACGAGCGGTGGCGGAAACACGCGCCCACGTGACCAGCAGCGCCCTCGCGTGCCTGATTCCTGAGCACCGCTGTCCCGTCCATCCTCCCGGTTTCGCGGCATACCGCATCTTGTCGGTTTTTCCCCTGCTTTCCTTCTCGTGTCGTCTTGGCGGGACAGCGGGCGGGTCCGGCTCGTGCACCGGTCGCCGCCGACGTGCCATGGCGGTGATTCCCCCTCACTCTCCCGGCCCCATCCACGGCCGGTCACGCGTGAGCCACCGTTCACCGGGTACCCCGTGAGCGGCCCCGCGAGAGGCGGGCCCCCGTACGAGAGAAGGCCACCCCCATGCCCACGAATCCCGCCGCCGTACCGCCGGAATCCTCGGACGAGCCCCGCGTGCCCGGTGTGCCGTCCACGGTGACCCCGGAGGTCGCCGAGCCCGTCGAGCCCCACGAGCCCGCCCCGCCCAAGGGCGACCAGAGCGGCCCCGCGACGGGGAGTCCCACGGGAGCGCCCACGGGCGCCCCGCAGCAGGCGGTGGCGCAGCAGGGCGAGTGGCTGACGACCGCGCAGGGCGACCGGATGCACGACACGGACCACTCGCTCAAGGCGGGCCCGCGCGGGCCGGTGCTCCTCCAGGACCACCACCTGCGCGAGAAGGTCATGCACTTCGACCACGAGCGCATCCCGGAGCGCGTGGTGCACGCGCGCGGCGCCGCGGCGCACGGCGTCTTCACGGCGTACGGCACGGCGAGCGGCGTGACGAAGGCGGCCTTCCTCGCGAAGGACGCCGAAACTCCCGTCTTCGTGCGCTTCTCGACGGTGCTCGGTTCGCGCGGCTCGGCCGACACCGTGCGCGACACGCGGGGCTTCGCGACGAAGTTCTACACCGGGGAGGGCGTCTTCGACCTCGTCGGCAACAACATCCCGGTGTTCTTCATCCAGGACGCCATCAAGTTCCCCGACGTCATCCACGCGGGCAAGCCGCACCCGGACCGGGAGATCCCGCAGGCGCAGAGCGCCCACGACACCTTCTGGGACTTCGTGGGACTGCACACCGAGGCGACCCACCACACGCTGTGGAACATGTCCGACCGGGGCATCCCGCGTTCGTTCCGGATGATGGAGGGCTTCGGCGTCCACACCTTCCGGCTCCAGAACGCGGCCGGCGAGACGACGCTCGTGAAGTTCCACTGGAAGCCGAAGCTCGGTGTGCACTCCCTCGTGTGGGAGGAGGCCCAGCTCGCGGCCGGGGCCGACCCCGACTTCCACCGGCGCGATCTGGCGGACGCGATCGAGGCGGGCGCGTTCCCCGAGTGGGAGCTGGGCATCCAGACCTTCCCCGACACCCCCGAGCAGACCTTCGAGGGCATCGACCTGCTCGACCCGACGAAGATCGTGCCGGAGGAGCTGGCACCGGTCCAGCCGATCGGGCGGCTCGTCCTCAACCGCAACCCCTCGAACTACTTCGCCGAGACCGAGCAGGTGGCCTTCCACGTCGGTCACCTCGTCCCGGGCATCGACGTCACGGACGACCCGCTGCTCCAGGGACGGCTCTTCTCGTACCTGGACACCCAGCTCACGCGCCTCGGCGGCCCCAACTTCGCGCAGCTGCCGATCAACCGCACGCACGCGCCGGTCAACGACATGCTGCGGGACGGCATGCACCAGACGGCCGTGCACCAGGGCGTCGCCCCGTACCGCCCGAACTCGCTCGACGGCGGCTGTCCCTTCCAGGCGGGCGCGGCGCAGGGCGCGGACATCGAGGTCCCGGTCGCGCTGCCCGCCTCGCGCAAGGTCCGCGAGGCGGCGGAGTCCTTCGACGACCACTACAGCCAGGCGCGCCTCTTCTGGCGCAGCATGTCGCCGGTCGAGCAGGAGCACATCATCGGCGCCTACAGCTTCGAGCTGGGCAAGTGCTACGAGCAGGCCGTCAAGGAGCGCGTCCTGCTCACGCTCGCGCACATCGACGAGCGCCTGTGCTCCGAGGTCGCCACCGCGCTCGGGCTGCCCGCCCCGGCTCCCGAGACGGGTTCCGACGACGGCCTCGTGAGTCCCGCGCTCTCGCAGCTCGGCCAGGAGTGGCCCACCGAGGGCCGCAACATCGGCATCGTCGTCGCGCCGGGCGCCGACCCGGAGGGGGTGCGGGCGCTGCGCGACGCGGTGTTCGCGGCGGACATGGTGCCGCTGGTCGTCGCTCCGGCGGGCGGGACGCTCGACGGCGTCACCGTCCAGCGGACCTTCGCGACCGCGCGCTCCATCGAGTTCGACGCCCTGCTCGTCGCCGGTTCCCCGGCCCCGGCCGCCGACTCGCTGCCGGTACGGGACGCCAAGACGGGCGTCCAGGGCGCGGAGGTGGAGCCGCGGCTCGCGCTGCTGCTCGGTGAGGCGTACCGGCACGGCAAGGCGATCGGCGGCTGGGCGGGCGCCGAGGCCGCCCTCTCGGCGGCCCGCGTGCCGCAGGACGCGCCGGGCGTGGTGCTCGGCGGCTCCGGCACGCAGGTGTTCGAACAGCTCACGGGCCTGCTGCGCACGCACCGCGTCTGGGACCGCTTCCCGGCCGGTTCCTGACCCGCACCACGCGCGGGCCACGCACCGCCCGAGGGACACGCACCGCACAGGGGGCACGCAACGCATCGGCGGCGTGCCCCCTGTCCTTCGTGAGGGTCGCTCGTGCGCGAACGGGTGGCGCGTGCTCTTCCGGGGCCCGGCGGGGGCGAGGGAGCGACGGGCTCAGCCGGTGGTCCGCGCCACGTTGCCCGTCCCGCCGGGTCCGCCCGCCGCGACCGCTCCCCCGTGCGCCTTCTCAGCCGAAACGGGGGCCGGCGCAGAGACCGTCTCACCGGAGCGGAGGCCGCCACCGGCGCCTGCTCCGATGCCGAAGCCGTGACCGGCACCGAGCCCCACCGCGCAGCCTGCCGTGCCCACACCGGCCGGCGCCGCCGCGGCCTTGTGGGCCGGTGTGGGCACGGCAGGCCTGGCGCCGCCTGGCGCCCCTGTCGCCCCTGTCGCCCCTGTCGCCCACCTTGGCCTGATCGGCCGGCTTCGGCCGCGCCGCCCGCGCGAGGCGCATCAGTTTCCCGCGACAGCCTCCCGCACCGCATCCGCGATGTGCGCGCGCACCTCGCCGTCCGGGGCGACGACAACGGTGTTGTTCCCCTTGCTGCCACCCCCGTCCGTCACGCCACCCACCAAAATGAAACGTGTCCTCGGCCGTTCACCGGCCGCTTCCCGCGCCGCTGCCACCTCCGCCCCGCGCCAGGCGACGACAACCTCGCAGGAACGCTGAAAGAGCCCGTTGAGGAAGGGAGTCGCGTTCTCGACGGTCTGCGCCCCGGTCACCGGCGTGTACGCGACCCGCGCGTGCGTGTCACGGGAGGCATCGCGCATTCCGTCCCAGACCACGGCGGCCGTCGTACCGGCCGTGACCCCGGACGCGCTGGTCAGCAGACAAGCGTCCTGCTGGCTGTAGGCACGCGCCCGCGTCGGCGGCACCGGCGGCCGCCCCCCACCGTCCCTCCCCAGGAGAACGGCCACCGTGACGGTGACAGCGGCAACGAGCAGAAGGGCCGCCGTTCCAAGCGCGAGCGTTCGTCTCCACAGTCGACGCGGCGACTGCCGCTCCCGCAGCCTCGCCCACGCCCCCTTCCCCCCTCTCCCCGTCCTGGCCACCGCTACGGACTTTCCCGTCCTCTTCCCCATCACGTCCTCACGACCGTTGCTCGACATCGCCCGGTCGGCTCCTGTGCGTGATCACAGGAACGACTCGGCAGCTTGCGGAAACCCAGACAGACGACCGGCCTCGCGAACCTGTTCCGGCGTCATGGACCCGGCCAGGGCACGCGCGTCATGAACGCCATCTCCGTTGCCTCGTTCCAGCGGCGCAAGGAGCCAGCGGAGCGCTTGAACCCTGTCGACCTCGGTACCCGTTCCCTCCTGATAACAGCAGGCGGCAATGAACATCGCGGGCACGTGTGCCGCCTCAGCCGCCCTCACGTACCAACGCAAAGAATCACGTTCAAGACCTTTTTCGCACACTGACTGCCCAACATGGCCCAGGCTTCGGGAATCCCGAGGCTCCCCGCCGCTTCAAGCCATTTGAAAAACTTTCGATAATTTCTACCTGTACCGTTGCCCTGATAGAAATTCACCGCGAGATTGAAGGCCGCGTAGCCGTCACCCAGTTCTGCGGCAGCGAGATACATGTCGTTGGCCCGCTGGGGATCAGCCGGCACACCCAACCCCCTTGTCAGAAGGAAGCCCAGCCCCCTCATGCCCTCGGGCACGGAGCCGGCGGCAGCAGTTTCCAGCATCGATACCGCAAGAGGAAGTTGCTCACCTCGCGCGAGCAGCAACCCCGCCAGGAGAACCTTCGCGTCGAGGTTTCCCTGCTCAGCAAGAACCTCGAATCGAGTGCGAAGGCCCTCCGCTCTCTCCCACCCCTCTGCGGAGCCTTTGCGTTTGGCATGGAAATACCAGTGCCCGGCGGCCACGAAGTCCAGGCATGCCTCCGCCCGCTCCCCCTTCCGCAGAAGAAGCTGGACGGGCACCTTCTCAGGGAACACACGCCAGGACGACGTTACTTCGCCCATGAATGCCTCCTCGCCGGAA
Organism: Streptomyces sp. SID11385; assembly: GCF_010548245.1. GTDB lineage: Bacteria > Actinomycetota > Actinomycetes > Streptomycetales > Streptomycetaceae > Streptomyces. The sequence continues at coordinate 92,243 of NZ_JAAGLR010000182.1, read as the reverse complement.
CCCAACGCCCAGCACCTTTCATGGCAATCGGAAGAACTTTACCTCAAGGCGACTCAGGGCGTTAGCGCACATTCGCGCTTCTGCGCACACACCTGGCTTCCCGACTTCCTCTGCTTTGGTTCTCAAATTACCTACGTACCGTACCCGGGTGCAGCGATAAGAGCAGACTCGAAGTATCGCCCATCGTCATCGCCAGATATCTCGGGAAGTGTCCTTCTCCAAAGCCCGATGAATACGTCGGGGGCCATAACATTCAACCCATCGTCTTCGATTTCGAGCTGAAACATTTCGGCTAGCCGCGAGATAACGACGTCGGCAGGTTCCTCGAACAGGGACAGTCCACGGAAGGTGACCTGAACGTTTTCGTCGGGGCGGAACAGCTCTATGGCGCTCACCACTCCGCGGGGATCGAAATCAAGAGAAATCGACAGCTGGGATTCATAGTGAGCAAATCCCTTATTCCTAACCTCCCCCACTGCGGGGGGAACGAACCCCGGCAGCTCCATGAGGGCCTGCTCGGCGGCTTCGATCGACATGCCGATCTGCAGGCTGCCAAACCCCCGGGGAGGGTCGAGATCGATAACCATGAATCGCCTCCAGAACGGTACCTGCGGTGGTCTACCACAGAGTCAGTTGAACGTGAACTTGTTGAGAGACGCCGCGCAGTGCTTGGTACTGCGCGTTTCCATTCAGGCCGCCAATCATATCGCCGATGGCGTTGTTGTACTTTCCAGGGAAGCGCGTAAGGACGTCATTGATGTCATTCATCATGGCTGCATCGATGCGGCCGGAGTTTACGAGATCCGTCTGCATCATCCTCCAGGCTTTGGGCTCTGCGCGACTGCCCTGCCCCGTCGACCGCACCCAGCGCTGTCAGCGCGACCGCCGCCTTGCGGGCCTTCGCCCGCGCCTTTTCCGACAGGGACGTACGCGGCTTCTTCGCCACGTGGTTACGCACCTTCACGTCCACGAAGTCCCGGCCGGTAGGGTCACGATGACCGCCGTGACCTCGTGCGCCTCCATGGCCGTCAGGCCCGGTACCGCGTTGGCGACCGTGTCCCCGGCCTTGACCTGAAGGAGCTTTTAGGCACGCCCACATCGGCGTCACCGCCGGCGTCTACGCCACGTAAGGCTCCGCCTCCAACGCCAAGCTATCGACATCCTGAACGACGCCCTCAGCCCCACCGATGGAGAACCCAGCGACCCGTCTGTCACAACCGCTGTCCGCTAACGCTGCCGTCAGCGTTGCCGTCAAAACCGCTGTAGGGCCCCGCCAGACTATATTCCTGGCCGGGCCCTACAGTGGGTTTCCTGCGTCCCACGGGTAGCGATAAGCGGCAGCCCGGAAGGGGCCAATCGACTTACGGCTCACAATGCGAGCTGTAAGACGACAAGGGTTTTCTCAGACAACCGGATTCCTATTGGGATCCAATACGTTCACGCCTTCCGCGTCCAGCATGGATTCGAGCTCATCGAGAGCCTCATGCTTGATGAAATCAGCCTCGCTCTTGTGGATCGGAAGCAGCCACAAGAATCGCGCACTACCCGCTTCCCCAGGAGACCATTCAAGTTCAGGACCGTATGGATAGGGAAGACTCACCAAGAGGTAATCCATGCGCGAACCCGGCATCCAAGGGCGGCCAATATCGATGACCGATCCCACGTCCAACTGATGAGCCTCATACGAGTGGAAGTGACTCACCATTGCCAGCGTTTCCGAGTGGATGTCGGCAGCCACGGGAGACATCACAAAGAACTCAATTCCACCGACTGCAGATCCACACATAGAGGACCCAACTGTTACGTAAACCCATGCCTCACCAGCACGCTGGGGGTAGACCCGGTAGGTGGCGAAGTGCGGAACCCGCTCGAGGATCGGCCCGCGATCCCAGGAGGCGGATTCCACAATATGACCATCCCAGAATCTCCGAACATGCCGCTCAAGGGCCGACAAACGTTCGCTTTCTTCGGTCATAGTTCCAGATTCCTTTTTATCGCCTTGGAGACCTTCGCCATCTCGGCCCCCTGCGATCGCTGGCAGACCTGACATGCGGCCTCATTGATGCCGTCATTCCTTGCGTAGGCTCTTCGCTCTGCGTTAGTCATTGCCGACCCGCCGCCGCGATAGTAGTAGAGAACAAGCGGTGGGTCATGCTCGGGAACGGGGGCATGAGCGGTTCCTGCTGTCACCGTAGCGCCGCACTCCGGGCATGGCTGGCCCTCACCCGCTGTTCGCGCCGCCCGGCCGCCAGGGCCATTTGTCTGAGAGCCACCGTAGTGCGTAGCCCGATTGTACGGAACTGTCGCCGTGACCGGGTTTTCTAGGTCACTCGCAACCCCGCTGGAATCCACTTCGAACCGGGCGCCCCCGCAATTGTGAACGAGGACCGGGGTAGTCCCAGCCACGACGTAGTACGTGTGCAGTTCCCCGACCGTCAGGTCGTAGGTCGTGCTGTGCGCGTGGTAAAGGCGGAGTCCCGTGATCTCCGCCGTGCCCGTGGGGGTTTGGAGGAGGTCGCCCTTGTGGAGGTCCTTCGCCTCGACGAAGGCGGAGCGGGTGACGTCGTAGAAGGGAGGGGTGGTGAAAGGTGGTGTGCAGCGCGGCCGGAGCATAAGTGGGAGCCGGGACCGAAACCGGCGCCGAAGCGGAAGCCGGTCCGGAGGCCGCCGCCGGGCCCGCCGCTCCCGCCAGAGCGCCCAGCGCCGTCAGCGCCACCGCCGCCCTGCGGGCCTTCGCCCGTGCCTTCTCCGACAGGGACGTGCGCGGCTGGGTCACGATGACCGCCGTGACCTCGTGCGCCTCCATGGCCGTCAGGCCCGGTACCGCGTTGGCGATGGTGTCGCCGACCTTGACCTGATCGATCGGCTTGGTCGTGCCGTCCGCCGGGAGTACCCGGTGCGGGTCCGTACACCCCGGACGGGAACCCGACTCCGACACCGCACCACGCGTCTCCTGCGCCAGCGCCGCCTGGTCCGTCGCGTCCGCCGCCGCGGATTCGCCCGCGTCCGTGGCGCCCCGGCCGAAGAGGCCGCCGACGACCTTCTTCGCCTTTGGGGCCGCCTTGGCGAGCAGCGCGCCGCCCGCCTTGCCGAGCAGGCCCCCTGCCGCGCCGGCGAGCGCGCCTTCCGCCGCCGAGCCCGCGAAGGCGCCGACCGAGCACTCGTCCCCACCCGACTGGGCACAGGCGAAGCCCTGGGTCACGAGGGAGCCCGCGGCCCCCGCGACGGCGGCGCAGCCGATCGAACCGACCCCGCCGGTCACCGCCTCGCACCCCGCGAAGACCGCCGTCGAGACGACGAACGAGGTGATGGCGGCGGCGTGGTGCTTGACGAAGGTTGCCGTGCTCTTCGCGGCCTTGACGGTCGCGTGGTAGGCAGTGCGGGCCGCGTGCGAGACAGCGTGTGCCGCCTTCTTGACGGTGTGTGCGACCTTGTGCGCGGTCTTCTTCGCCTTGTGCCGGCGGTGGGAGCGCGACAGGACAAGAAGTCCCGAGGAAAGCAGGTGCGTTGAGCACTGCGAGCGGGGAACTCGGGGGTGTTCGTCCGGTCGGGCGAGCAAGGCGCCGGAGCGCGCCGCCCGACCGGCGGGTCCTCGCGAGCGGCGGGTGCCGACCCCTTGCGGGAGCGGAAGAAAGCGTTTTAGCGTCGTGCGTCAGCCCATGACAACGATGTCTCCGGACGTTTGTGGGAGCGATATGCCTGTAGAGCATTCCCCAGCAACCCGTGCGGCCCATGCGCCCCGCGCGGTCCCCGCACCCCACGCCTCCCGCCTCAGAGCGATGACACGGCGCATGAAGGACCGGTGGGCGGCGGCCACTCTCTGCATAGCGCTCGCGGCCACCGGAACCGTCGCCGGGACCGGGACGGTCGCGAGCGCCGCCACGCCCTCGGCGTCGGTGTCCGAGGCGGCACCGGGAGCGGGCGCCGATCTGACGAAGCTGGTCAACCCGTTCATCGGGACGGAGAACGAAGGGCTCGACTTCCCCGCCGCGGGCGCGCCGTTCGGCCTGGTGCAGGAGAGCCCGCTGATGAAGTCGGGCGGGGGCACGGGGTGCGACCGGGAGTCCGCCGACACGGTCACCGGCTTCAGCCAGACGACCATCAACGGGTGCCGGTTCAACTACCTGCCGATGATGCCCACCACCGGCGCGGTGAGTTCGACCGACCCGGCGCAGTACGCGTCGCCCTTCAGCCACGCCAACGAGACGACGGGGCCTGATTACTACCAGACGAAGCTCGACAAGTACGACGTGACCGCCGCGTTGACGGCGACCGCGCGCACGGGGTGGCAGAAGTACACGTTCCCGCGGACGAGTCAGGCGAACGTGCTGTTCAACGCCGGTGCGGGGGTGTCGGGTTCGGAGATCCACGTCGTCGGCGACAGGACGATCGAGGGGTGGGTCGAGGATTCCAAGAAGACCTACTTCGTCGCCCGGCTCAGCCGCCCGTTCTCGTCCTACGGCACCTGGAAGGGCACCGACCGGACCCCGGGTTCCCGCGAGTCGGCCGCCAAGGGGTCCAACGGGGCGTGGGTGACGTTCGACACGACGAAGAACGACGCTCCCGTGGTCGCGAAGGTGGGGCTCTCCTTCACCGGACTCGCCGGCGCCCACAAGAACCTCTCGGCGGAGACGGGGAAGTTCGGGTTCGACTTCGACGCCGTCCACAAGGCACTGAAGCGTCAGTGGAACACGATGCTGCACAAGGCCGCGATCGGTGGCGGCTCGCACGACCAGCAGGTCGCCTACTACACGGCGCTGTACCACTCCATGGTCGATCCCAACCTCATCGGTGACGTCGACGGCCGCTACGTCGGGGCCGACAAGAGGACCCACACCGCCGACGGCTACACCCCCTACAGCAATTTCTCGCTGTGGGACACCTTCCGGACGCAGAACCAGCTCCTCGAAATGCTCGTCCCCGAAGTCGCGCACGACATCGACATGTCGATACTGGCGGTCGCGCGGGAGGGCGGCGCGCTGCCGCGCTGGTACCTGGAGGACCAGGAAGGCAACATCATGACCGGCGACCCGGTCACCCCGTACTTGGTCGAGGGCTGGTCCAAGGGGCTGCTCACCGGGGCGGACGCGCGTGAGGCGTACAAGTACCTCCGCGCGAACGCGACCGAGGTGCCGTCCGCCGACGTCCGCCAGAACGGGCGCGCCGGCGTCGCGTACTACGCGGAGCGGGGTTACGTCCCCTACGGCCTGAACGTCAGGTCGAACGCCGAGTGCGACGGGAGCACGGCCGGCAACTGCTGCCCGACCAAGTCGAACGACAACGACTGCTACTACGGCGCGTCGGCCACGCTGGAGTACGCGGCTGCCGACGCCTCGCTGGCGCTGATGGCGAAGGGCCTCGGCCACGAGGCGGACGCCGCGATGTTCGCCAAGCGCGGCCAGTCGTACAAGAACATCTACGACAGGCAGACCGGTCAGTTCCGTCCGCGCACGGCGGACGACGGCACCTGGCTGACCCCGTACGACCCGGTCACGAGCGACCACGGCTTCCACGAGCAGAACGCGAGCCAGTACCAGTGGCTGGTGCCCCAGGACCCGGCGGGCCTGGTCGGCATGCTGGGCGGCAAGGCGGCGACGACCGACCGGCTCAACCAGTTCTTCGCCTACGACGACCTCCTCGCCGACCCGGCGGGGACCGCGCGCACCGCCTGGGTCAGCGACCCGTACGACTACTACGGCTCCACGAAGTACAACCCGAACAACGAGCCGAACCTCATCGCGCCCTACCTCTACGCGTGGACGGGGCAGCCCGGCCGCACCTCGACCGTGGTCAAGGCCCAGGAGACCCTGTTCACGAACAGCCCGGGCGGCGTCCCCGGCAACGACGACATGGGCGAGATGTCCTCCTGGTACGTGATGTCGTCGCTGGGGCTCTATCCCGTGGTGTCCGGCGGCAACTTCGACGTCATCACCACGCCGCAGTTCCCGAACGCCCGCGTCGAGATCGGCCATTACGGCAAGACGCAGGGCGGGACCCTGACGATCTCGGCGCCGGGCAGCAGCATGGCCAAGCGCTACATCGCCTCCGCGACGGTGAACGGCCGGGCCTGGGACAAGGCATGGGTGGAGCAGGCCGACATCGCCCACGGCGGACACGTCCGGTTCGATCTGAGCACCGAGCCCACCGCCTGGGCGACGGCCGCGAAGAACGTCCCGCCGTCGATCGACACGACAGCCGCTCCGCAGCACCGGCTCAGCGCCGCGGTCGCCCCCGGTCAGGTCGTCATGGAGCCCCCGGCGGACGGCCCGTCGCAGCAGCAGATCGACGTGACGCTGCTGGCCACGTCCCCGCACACCTCGCGGGTCGCGGTGACCACGAAGGCTCCGAAGGGATGGACGGCGGCGCCGGCCCACGCGACGGCGACGGCCGCGTCGGACGGGCTGCCCACCCAGCTGAACGACCGTCTGCGGATCACCGTCCCCGCCGGGACCGCGGCGGGCACCTACACGGTACGGGTCACCGCGAAGCTTCCCGGAGCCCCCGCGGTCGAGAAGGACGTCACCGTCGTGGTCCAGCGGGCCGCGACCTGCGCCATCCGGACGAGCACGTCGTGCGCGGTCGACCTGAAGGCGGCCTACAACAACGACGGGGTCGCCACGCTCGACGCACCGGGTCAGGGCGACTTCGACGGTACGGGGCTGAGCTGGGCCGCCGACCAACTGCCCGCGCCGGGGCCGGTCACCCTCGGCGGGGTGACGTACCAGGCGCCCCCGACCGGCGGCAGCAGCAAGAACTTCGTCAAGTCCACCGGACAGGCGATCGCCCTGCCCACCGGCACGTACCGCAGCCTGCACCTCGTGGGCGCGTCCGACAACGGCAGCACCGGCGCCGCGTCGGCCACCGCCGTCGTGACCTACACGGACGGCAGCACCGCGACGGTCCCGCTCGAACTCACCGGCTGGGCGAACAGGACACCGGACTTCGGCAACGCCGTGTCCCTGACCACCGCCTACCAGCTCAAGGCCGGAAGCGGGAAGACCGACACCAAGGCGTCGCTCTACGAGACGACCATCCCCCTCAAGGCCGGCAAGCAGGTCCGGTCCCTCTCCCTGGCCAGGCCCTCCGTGCCGGCCTGGGTCGCTCCCGGGTCCGGAGGGCTCGACTGGCAACGCGACAGCGACCTCGCGATCTACGCCATGACCCTGCGGCGCTGATCGCGGCCGCCGCCGCTACCAGGCGGGCGGCGGCTGTCGGCGAATGCCCCCGTGCCGGTGCACCGGCACGGGGGCGTCCCTTTTCCGGTCCTGGGCCAGGTCCTCCCGGTCGTGAGGCCCCGTCGGGTGAGGTCCGGCAGACCGTCCTCTTCGAGGCCCCGGCGCGTCCCGGCCCCGGCGCCCCCTCCCCCGCCGCACACCGGTCGGCCTGTTTTCCTCCCGCAGGGGCAAACGGCTGGGGACCGGCGGAAGAGAGCCGGCGGGAGCGCGCCCACCAGGGCGCCGAAGGTGGGGGCCCATGTCCGTATCCGTGTCCGCGACAGCAGCGGCGAACGCACGACCGCATGCCAGGAAACGCGTCTTGCCGCTCGGCAGCGCGGGAGCGCTGGGCCGCGTCGCGGTACTGACCGTCAGCCAGGCGGGGCTGCTCGTCGGCGCGGGACTGCTCATCACCGGCCCGGCCGAGCACGTATGGCCGCTGACGGTGGAGGACCGCGTCGACGAGGGGCTGGAGGGGATACGCACCGGCACGCTGACCACGCTCTCCTCGGTCGGCTCCGAGGGAGGAAACACCCTCACCGTCGTGATCGGCACGCTGCTCGTCTGCCTCGGCCTGCTGCTGATCCCGCGGCTGCCCATGTGGCGCCAGGCCGTCTTCCTCGCCGTCGCCGTCTCCACGCAGGCGCTCGTCTTCCTGCTCATCACGCTCTCCGTGGACCGCGACCGGCCGGACGTGCACCGCCTCGACGCCTCACCCCCCACCTCCTCCTACACCTCCGGGCACACCGGAGCGGCCACCGCCCTCTACACCGGGCTCGCGGTCCTCGTCCTGACCCGCGTGCGCCGCCCCTGGCGCAAGGCGCTCGCCGGGCTCCTCCTGCTCCTGCCGCTCCTCGTCGGCCTCGCCCGCCTCTACCGCGGGATGCACCACCCGACGGACGTCGTCGGCGGACTCGTCAACGGCCTGCTCTCGGTCGCCGTCGCCGCCCGGCTCCTGCTGATCGACGCCTCGGTGACCGCCGAGCCGCACCCCGCGACCGACGCGCCCGCCGACGCGCCCGACCTCGCCGAGGGCACGGTCTTCGTCGTCCACAACCCCTCCGTCACCGGCGCGGGCGCCCGCGAGGAACTGCGCGCGCTGCTCGGGCGGTACGGCAGGCAGGATGTCGAGTTCCTGGGGACGACGCCCGAGGACCCGGGCCCGGGGCAGACCCGCGAGGCGGTGCGCAGGGGAGCGGCGCTCGTCGTCGTGTGCGGTGGCGACGGAACGGTACGGGCGGCGGCCGAGGAACTCGTCGACAGCGGCGTCCCGCTCGCCATCGTGCCCAGCGGCACGGGCAACCTCCTCGCCCGCAACCTCGGCCTGCCCCTCGACCCCGCCACCGCGCTGGAGGCCGCGCTCGCCGGGCGGACCCGGCGCATCGACCTGGGCCGCGTCGAGGGCGACGGACTCCCCGCCACCGTCTTCGCCGTCATGGCCGGGGCGGGGCTCGACGCCGCCGTCATGGAGCGCACCGGGGACCGCGCCAAGTCGGCGCTCGGCTGGCCCGCCTACGTCCTCGCCGGTATGGAGGAGATCGGCCACGGCCGCGCCGAGGTCGTCCTGCGGCTCGACGGCGGCCCGGAACTGCGCCGCGCGGCGCGCATGGCCCTCGTCGCCAACGTCGGCGCCCTCCAGGGCGGAATCCGGCTCGTTCCCGGGGCCCGCCCCGACGACGGCCACCTCGACCTGCTGATCCTGGACCCGCGCGGTGCCGGCGGCTGGCTGCGCTCCCTGCGCACCCTGCTGCGCCGCGAGGAGAGCACCGACCCGGCGCCCGGCACCGGGCTGCCGCCCGTCGAGTACTTCCGGTTCCGGCACGCCGAACTCACCTTCTCCGCCCCGCAGCCGCGCGAGTACGACGGCGAGACCGCCGCGCACGGCACCCGGCTGACGGTCTCCGTGCTCCCCGGCGCGCTGACCGTTCTCGTACCGCGCGAGAAGGCCGCCCCGCGGGACGCGCGGACGACGGCGCCGGTGGTGACCGCGTAGATGGGCAGCGTCTCGAAGGTCCCGGTGACGCGGGACATGACCGGTGAGGAACTCTCCGCCGACGAAGCGCTCGCGGCGCTGCGCCGCTACGGCCGCTGGCAGCTGGTACGGGACTCCTTCGTCCGCTTCCGGTACGCGGACGGCTTCACCAACGCGCGCGCCCTCGCCCTCCAGACCGTGCTCGCCGTCATCCCGCTCGTGATCGCGTTCGTCGGTCTGTCCACCTCGCTCCACACCGAGGACCTGGGGCGGCTCGCGCAGCTGACCCTCCACCGGATCACCGCCGGGCCCAGCTCCGAGGTCGTCGACGAGGCGCTGGAGCGCGGCGAGAGCGCGGCGGGCGACGGCGACGAGATCGCGCTGTGGTTCGGCGCGATCTTCTCGCTCGTCAACGTCACGACCGCGATGTGCCAGATCGAGCGCGGCGCGAACCGCATCTACGGCAACGAGCGCGACCGTCCCTTCCACCTCAAGTACGGGCGCGGTCTCGTCATGGCGGTCACCGCGGGGCTCCCCCTCGGCCTCGGCTTCGTCGTCATGATCGCGGGCGGCGACCTGGCCGCCGCGGCGACCACCGTCTACGGGCTCGGCGCGCGCGCCCGCACGGTCTGGGAGTACGGGCGCTGGCCCGTCGGCCTCCTGCTCGCGCTCATCGCCGCGAGCGTCGTCTTCCGCAGCGCCCCGCGCCGCAAGCAACCCGGCTACACGTGGCTCGCGTTCGGGGCCGGTGTCTACCTGAGCCTGTGGACGCTGCTGACCTGGCTGCTGAGCCTGTACCTGCGGCTGAGCGGTTCCTTCGACACCGTCTACGGGCCGCTCAGCGCCTTCATGTCGCTGCTGCTGTGGGCGTACCTCACCTCGGTCGCCCTCTTCCTCGGGCTCTCCTTCGCCGCGCAGCTCGAAGCCTCGCGCGCCCACGTGCCCGGGCCCGAACAACCCGATCCAGGAGTGTGACCCGTGCTTTTGCTGCGCCGCCTCGCCGACCGCTACCGGCGGCCCGCCGACCGCAGGTTCGGTGTCCGGCTGCTCGGCGCCGCCGCCGTCACCGCGCTCGCCGCCGTCCCCTTCGGCCTGCTCGTGGTCCTCGTGGAGACCAAGTGGCGGCCGCTGCACCGGGTCGACGCGGGCGCGGCCGGGCGGCTGAACCGGATCGCGCTCGACCACCCGGCCTGGACCCGGGCGCTGCGGGTCCTGTCCGATCACGTGTGGGACCCGGTGACGCTGCGGATCGCGGTCGCCGTGCTCACCTGCTGGCTGCTCTACCGGCGGGCCTGGCGGCTCGCCCTCTGGTCGGGGGTGACGGCGGTGGCCGGCGGCGTCGTGGGGCTGCTCGTGAAGCTCGTGGTGGAACGGGCCCGTCCCGCGTTCGAGGACCCGGTGGCGCACGCGCCGGGCTACTCGTTCCCTTCGGGGCACGCGATGACGGCCATGACGTCCGTCGCCGTGCTCCTGCTGGCCCTGCTGCCCTTCGTGCCGCGTGCCTGGCGCCCGGTGTGCTGGGCCCTCGGCATCGTCTCCGTCCTCGGCGTCGGTTTCACCCGGGTCGCGCTCGGCGTGCACTGGTTCAGCGACGTCGTCGGCGGCTGGCTCCTCGGCCTCGCCGTCGTCGCGGCGACCGCGTGGGCCTTCCGCGGCTGGCGCACGGACACCGGGCACGCGGGCGAAGCGCTCACGGACGGCCTCGAACCCGAACTCACCGGACCGCACCCCGAGCCCGACCCGGACGAGAGCCGTCCCGTCACCTCCTGAGCCGGGCGACCGAGCCCCCGGGGAAGGGCGAGGGGCCCGGCCACTCCCCCAAGGCGCTTACACTTTCCGCATGTTGGCCTACGCCCCCGCGGCCGTGACATTCCTCGTCTTCTGCGTGGGGGTACTCCGGGACCGCCGCCGCTTCAGCAACGCGGTCCTCCTCGGCCTCTCCCTCGTCTTCGCCCTCGCGGCCTGGTGCTTCACCCTCGTGCACGGCGGCACCCTCGCCGGGCGGGACGTGGCGGTGGCGGCCGTCGTCGTCGGCGCGCTGTGCGTCCTCGTCCCCGCGCCCCTCCTCCTCGCCAACGGCGTCACGATGGTGCGCAAGGAGGGCCGCGGCCCGGCCAACCTCCTCTCCCTCCTCGCCGGTCTCGGGCTGTTCGCGCTCGCCGCACTGCTCGTCGCCGCCTTCGTCCTGCACGCCCACACGCTCCTCGCGATCGCCGTCACCACCGCCGCGATCGCCGGGTACGTCGGCTTCCTCTTCGCGTGCGTACTCGCCTACGGCATGCTCTACGGGCATCTGCGCGTACGGCGCAGGACCGACTACGTCGTGGTGCTCGGCGCGGGACTGCTCGGTGGTGAACGCGTCTCCCCCCTGCTGGCCGCCAGGCTCGACCGGGGGCTCACCGCACAGCGCGTGCTCTCGAAGCGCAAGCGGGAACCGTTCCTGCTCGTCTCCGGCGGGAAGGGCGGCGACGAGGCGCTGTCCGAGGCGGAGGCGATGGCACGGTACGTCCGGGCGAAGGGCTTTCCCGAGCGGCTGGTGGTGTGCGAGGACCGGTCCGCGACGACCGAGGAGAACCTGCGCAACAGCCACGCCCTCATGGCGGGCGCGAACCCCCGCTACCGCTGCGTCGTCGTGACGAGCAACTACCACGTCTTCCGCACGGCCGTCACCGCGCGCCGCGTCGGCGTGCGCGGCCACGTCGTGGGGGCGCCCACGGCCTCGTACTTCTGGCCCAGCGCCATGATCCGCGAGTTCGTCGCGCTCCTCGTCGACTACCGGCGCACCAACATCGCCCTGTGTCTGCTGCTGGTCCTGGGCGGGGCGCTCGTGTGGTGGCTCAGCCGGTGACGGCGCGCCCGGACGTCGGCATAGGCGCGACCGGCGGATGCCGGGAAGCGGCCCGTTCAGGGTGAGGTGACGTCGAGCACGACGGTGCCGTGCGCATGCCCCGGGAAATATCGCTCCGCGGGTCGTGGGCGGGCCCGGCCCGGGTACACGTCCGGCGTCCTCGCCGGGGCTTTCCGGACGGGGTTCTCGCCGCACCCGTACCAGGAGGCCCCATGCCCACCGCCCGCCGCTCCCCGGTCCGCTCCCGGCTGCGCGCCGCCGCGCGCGAGGTCTTCGGCTGGGAGGAACTGCGCCCCGCGCAACTCCTCGCCATGGAGGCCGTGATGGCAGGCGAGGACACCATCGTCGTGATGCCGACCGGCGCCGGGAAATCTGCCGTCTACCAGGTTCCCGGAGTGCTCCTCGAAGGACCCGTCCTCGTCGTGAGCCCGCTCATCGCGCTCCAGCGCGACCAGGTCACCGCGCTGGGCCGCAGCGCCGGTGCCCGTGCCTCGGCGGTCAACTCGGCGCAGCGGGCGCGGGAGAACGCCCAGGCGTGGGAGCGGGTGCGCGAGGGCGCGCTCGACTTCCTCTTCGTCTCGCCCGAACAACTCGCCAAGCCCGACGTGCTCGCCATGGTCGGCGCCGCCGGACCGGCTCTCATGGTCGTGGACGAGGCGCACTGCGTGTCCGGTTGGGGCCACGACTTCCGCCCCGACTACCTGGCGCTCGGGCGCGTCCGGGACCGGATCGGCCGCCCGCCGCTCCTCGCCCTCACGGCGAGCGCCGCTCCCCCGGTGCGCGCCGACATCCTGCGCCACCTCGCGATGCCGCACGCGCGCGAGATCGTGGCGGGCTTCGACCGCCCCGAGATCCACCTCGAAGTGGTCCGGCACCAGGACGAGGAGGCAAAGCGCCGCTGGGTCGTCGAGCGCGCGGCGGGAGAGCCGAAGCCGGGCATCGTCTACGCCGGTACCCGCAAGGAGACCGAGGAGTACGCGGCGGAGCTGTCCTCGCTCGGCCTCTGCGGCGCCGCCTACCACGCCGGTATGACGTCCGCGGCACGCTCGGCGGTCCACGACGCCTTCCACGCGGGCGAACTCGACGTCGTGGTGGCCACCTCGGCCTTCGGCATGGGCATCGACAAGACCGACGTGCGCTTCGTGCTGCACGCCTCCGTGCCGGGCTCGCTCGACGCGTACTACCAGGAACTCGGCCGCGCGGGCCGCGACGGGCGGCCCGCCCGCGCGATCCTCGGCTACCGGCCCGAGGACCTCGGCGTCCAGCGCTACCGTGCCTCCGGCCATCCGGACGAGAGCACACTCAGCGGGCTCATGGACCGGGTGCGCGCCCACGCGGGGCCCGTACCGGCCACGGTGCTGCGCGAGGAGACCGGCCTGACGCACACCACGCTCACCTCCCTGCTGCACCTGCTCGCGGAGGCCGGGGGGCTCGTGCTGGAGGAGGCGGGGATACGGGCGGTGCCCGGTGCCCGCAGGGACACGTGCGCGCGCGAAGCGGTGCGCCTCGCCGAGGCCCGTACCCGCCTGGAGCACAGCCGCGTGGAGATGATGCGCGGCTACGCCGAGAGCGAGGGCTGCCGACGGCGCGCGCTCCTCGGCTACTTCGGCGAGGACCTCGGCGCGGAAGGGTGCGCCGGCTGCGACAACTGCGAGGCGGGCGAGCGCGGCAGCGACGCGGGCGGCGTCGCGGTACTCGCCGGCACCGGCGGACACACGATCCCGACCCCCGAGCCGCCGGGTGGCCCCGCCTTCCCGCCCGGCACCAGGGTGAGCCACCGCGTGTGGGGCGAGGGCGAGGTGATGAGCGGCGAACCGGACCGCCTCACGGTCCTCTTCACCGAGACCGGCTACCGGACCCTGTCGCTCAGCGCGGTGCGGGAACAGTCACTGCTGACTCCGCTCGCCGAGGTCTGAGGCGGTCCGCACGTGCGCACGGCCGCTCCAAGGGGCCACCGCTGACCGGTCTTCCGACGCCGCCGGACCTTACCGAGCGATCGCCCGCACCCAAGCCGAGCACCTTCTCGGGCACGCGACGCCTGGAAGCCCTCAGTGCTCTTGGAGCGCCTCACGCACCGCCGATGCCACGCGCCCGCCCAGACCGGCACCCGCCGCGACCACGGTGGTGTTCCCTCCGGCGCCTTCCTCGTTCACCGTGCCGCCGACCAGCACGAAACGCGTCTTCGGCCGCCCACCGGCCGCCTCCCGCACCGCCGCCACCTCTGCCCGACCCGAGGCGACGACGACATCACAGGACCGCTGGAAGAGGCCGTTGAGAAAGGGAGTCGCGTTGGCGGCGGTCTGCGCCCCGGTCACAGGCGTGTACGCGGCCCGTGCGCGCGTGTCGCGGGAGGCCTCGCGCATCCCGTCCCAGACCCTCGCGGCTTCGCCACCTTTCGCGACCCCGGACGAACCGGTCAGCAAACAGGCGTCCTGTTCGGTGTAGGCCCGCGCTCTGGTCGGTGGCACCGGCGGCCGCCCGCTCCCGCCCCCACCGGCCACCACCGCGACGGTGCTGACGACAGCGGCCAGGAGCACGAGCCCCAGCCCCCCGAACACGACGAGCCGCCCCCGCGACTGCCGGCCCAGCACACCGCGCCCCGGCCTGTCTCCGGCACTCCTCACCCTGGCCATCCCCTACTCTGCCTCGTCCTCTTACTCAAACGGCTCTTTACGGCTTTCACGTTCACCTCACGCACGACCCACTCGACACAGGAGATCCCACCACCCATCAGGTGAGGCCGGCATCGACGAGACGCGCGTACCGGCTCCGAGGCTGTAGTCGGCGACGTAGGTGGAAAGGTCGCCCCGTGCCCCTTTCAAAACGCTCGGCGACCATTTCCCATTCAGGACAGTGCGTTGCCGATCAGTTGTTGCTGCATCTGCAAGGCACGACGACACATCTCATTCTCGCGCTCCGCTTCCACAGTGACCCTCGGAAGGCCCGCCTCATTCAAGATCGCCTCGTAGCACGAAGACATGATGCCCAGCACCTCGCGACTACTCAGTGGGCGATTACGGAGACAATCCGCGTAATCGGAGAAGGCCATGACGAGCGGGGGAACGCCAGGTGCTGGATCGATATCCGGAAGGGCATGAAGAGCTTCGAAGAAATTCTCTTCATCCAGCACCGCGACACATTGTCCAGGAGAGCCCACTTTTGCCCTGAAGTCCTGAACAGCATCCCTGAAGAAAGCTATCGAGGGGCCACTGAATTCACCTGAACCAGGAGCATCCATCATATCCAGCGTACGCTCAAGACAGGAAAGAGCCAATTCCCTCTGCCCCGCCTCAGGCATACTGGAGATTCGCGATTCCCAGCCTTCGCTTTCATAATCCCAGTACAACATGACTTTCCGTCCTCGCGATTACGGAACGAATCCGTCCCTTGTCAGAACTGCCACACCCAGTAGCCGGAGTAGATCCTAACGATCCCATGGAGCCACCCTCGCTTGTTCAAACCCCTCGATCTTCGGGAAACCGGCCACTCTTGCTCGGCAATCCTGCCGACCAGGGCCACAGAACGGGCGTGATGCCGCAATCATGCCTTCGTCCGCGAGCGTGCCGTCCTCCACGGCGTTCAGCATGATCTGTTCAGCGTCCGTTTGCAGACCCGGAACAGTGTATTCGGCACCATTGATGCGCTCGTAACCGAGCTTCTCCGCCAGAGCACGCATCTCAGGAGTCGTGGCGTTGCGACTGACGGTGTAGACGGACCTCCCGCCCAAATGACCAGTGGCCACAGTAATACCCTGATCCGCCTTCTTGTTCCCGATAGTGGGCGGCTTCTGAGGGCTGCGGATTCCCGCATCGTGCAGCGCTTCGGCATCCCGCAGCAACCCCGCAGCCGTACGCGGACACGCCACCTCGTCGTCGTTGTGGACGAGGACAGGCACACCGCCCGCCAGCACGTAGTACGTATGCAGTTCCCCGACCGTCAGGTCGTAGGTCGTGGTGTGCGCGTGGTAGAGGCGGACTCCCGTGATCTCCGTTGTGCCCGTGGGGGTTTGGAGGAGGTCGCCCTCGTGGAGGTCCTTCGCCTCGACGAAGGCGGAGCGGGTGACGTCGTAGAAGGGGTGGTGGAAGGTGGTGTGCAGCTCGGACGAAGACGAAGGCGAGGACGCTGCGGAGGCCGACGCCGAAGCCGCGGTCGCAGGCGGTGCCGAGGCCGCCGCCGGGCCCGCCGCTCCCGCCAGGGCGCCCAGCGCCGTGAGCGCCACCGCCGCCTTGCGGACCTTCACCCGCGCCTTCGCCGAGAGCGAGGTGCCCGGCTTCTTCGCCGCGTGGTCGCGCACCTTCACATCCACGAAGTCCCGGTCCGTGCGCGTCACGATCACCGCCGTGACCTCGTGCGCCTCCGTGGCCGTCAGCCCCGGTACCGCGTTGGCGATCCTGTCGCCGGCCTTGACCTGGTCGATCGGCTTCGTCGTGCCGTCCGCCAGGAGTACCCGGGTCGCCCCGGTGAAGCTGTGCGGAACCGTGCAGCCCGAACGGGAACCCGACTCCGACACCGCCCCGCGCGTCTCCTGCGCCAGCGCCGCCTGGTCCGTCGCGTCCGCCGCCGCGGAGCCGCCCGCGTCCGTGGCGCCCCGGCCGAAGAGGCCGCCGACGACCTTCATCGCCTTCGGGGCCGCCTTGGCGAGCAGCGCGCCGCCCGCCTTGCCGAGCAGGCCCCCTGCCCCGCCGGCGAGCGCGCCTTCCGCCGCCGAGCCCGCGAAGGCGCCGACCGAGCACTCGTCCCCACCCGACTGGGCACAGGCGAAGCCCTGGGTCACGAGAGAGCCAGCGGCCCCCGCGACGGCGGCGCAGCCGATCGAACCGACCCCGCCGGTCACCGCCTCGCACCCCGCGAAGACCGCCGTCGAGACGACGAACGAGGTGATGGCGGCGGCGTGGTGCTTGACGAAGGTCGCCGTGCTCTTCGCGGCCTTCACCGTCGCGTGGTAGGCGGTGCGGGCCGCGTGCGAGACCGCGTGCGCCGCCTTCTTGACAGTGTGTGCGACCTTGTGCGCGGTCTTCTTCGCCGCGTGGACCACGCGGTGCACTGTTTTCTTGGCCTTGTGATAGGCGGTGTGCACCGCGTGTACGACGCGATGAGCCGCCTTTTTCACATGTCTCGCCGTGTAGTGGTAGACGCGCCGCACGACCCGGACGGTGACGCGGTAGTAGTCCCGCACTTTGTGCACGGCCTTGTGCACCGCGTGCTTGACGGTGTGGACGACCTTGCGGGCCACGTGCTTGGCCGCGTGGTAGACCTTGTGCACCGCCTTCTTGGCCTTGTGCACGGCCTTCTTCGCGCTCTTCTTCGCCTTGTGCGCGACCTTCTTGGCGCCGCACACGACGTCGTACCAGGAGCAGTTGCCGGACTCGTCCGTCCCGGCGAGCGGGTTGTCGTCGACGTAGGCGAAGGGGTTCGCGGCCACCGAGTCGGGTATCGCGCCGAGCGCGAGGCTGTCCTTGTTGAGGAACTGGCCGGTGCGCGGGTCGTACCAGCGCGAGGCCGTGCCGACGTTGCCGGTGTTTCCCGTCCCGTCGTCGTCGGAAGCCGTGTCCGTCGCGCCCGGGGCGGTGCCCGGTTCGGTCCAGCCGGACTGGAAGCCGAGGTGACCGCTCATCGCGTTGCTCGCGAGAACCTTGCCCAGCGGGTCGTAGGTGGCGGAGCCGGTCAGCGCGCTCGCGTTCTGGCCGAAGGTGCCTACGACGTCGTTGTGCTGGTCGGTGAGGGCGAGGACGCCACCGGTCGCGTCCTTGACGCCGGTGAGACCACCGGCCGGGTCGTAGGTGTAGGTGTTGTCGCCGTCCGACGCGATCGTGTCGTCCGCGCCGGAGTAGGCGAATGTGCGGCTGCCTCCCGCGCTGTCCGCCGTGTTCGTGTCGGTGATGTTCCGGCCGAGGGCGTCCTGCGTGTACGCCTGCTCCCCCGCGACGATCTGGTCGCCGAAGGCGTCCGTGTGGAAGAGGGCGTTGGTCCCGGTGGCCGAGGACTCGGCGGTCAGGGTGCCGCGCGCCGAGTACTCGTACGTCGTCTTCCCGTCCGAGGTCAGCTCGTCACGGGCGTCGTAGGTGTAAACGTCCGCACCGACCTGGACGCGGTTGCCCGAGGCGTCGTACTTGTACGCGGTCGTCTTCGTACCGTCGTTCCACGAGGTGATCCGGTCGGACCAGTCGTAGGTGTAGGTGTTGGGCGCGGCCCCCGTGACGCCCGTGGTCTTCTTCGCGGTCAGGTTGCCGTTGTGGTCGTAGCCGTAGGCGAAGCTCGCGAGGGTCGTCGCGCCCTTGGTGAGGACGTCCCCGGTGAGCTGGTGGTCGTCGTCGTAGGAGAAGGCGCGGGTCTGGCCGCCGGTGCCGTAGTTGATCGAGCGCAGCTCGTCGAGCTTGCCGTAGGAGTACGTGAGCCGGGTGCCGGTGGCCGGTTCGTCGAGGCTCGCGAGGCGGCCGGCCGAGTCGTAGCCGTAACTGGTCGTCCCGGCCGCGTCCTTGCGAGTGAGCATCTGCGCGTCGGCGTTGTACGTGAAGGACGAGGCGCCCGCCGAGCCCGCCGCGTCGAGCAGGTCGCCGCGGTCGTCGTAGCCGAAGGTCTCGTGCGTCGCCGCCTGGTGGTCGACGGCCCCGGCGATGCCCGCCTCGTCGGTGTCGGCGACGGTGAGCCGTCCGTTCTTGTCGTACGTGAAGCCGCGGCTCGCGGTCGCGGCGTCCGCGCCCTGCCCGGACATCCGGGTGAGCTGGCCGAGATCGTCGTACGTCATGGAGGTCGAGGTGCCGCCGGGCAGCGTGGCCCGCGTCATCCGGCCGTCCGCGTCGTAGGCGAAGCGTGTCGTCGAGTCGGCGGCCGAGGTCCAGCGGCTCGTCGTCGGCTCGGTGACGGTGCTCTGCTGGCCCCACGGGGTGTACGCGTAGCGCCAGTTGTTGCCCCGCCCGTCGGTGAAGCGGGTGCGGTTGCCCGCCGCGTCGTAGCCGAAGCTCGTCGTGAGGGAGGTGTTCGCGTCGACCGGTTCGATCTGCTGCGTGATGGTGCCGGCGGCGTCGTACGTCCAGCGCGTGGTGTGCCCGTTCGCGTCGGTGGCGGCGGTGAGGTTGCCGACGCCGTCGTACTGGTTCGACGTGTGGGTGAGGACGGAGTTGTCGGCGGCGTGTGCGTAGGTGTCGGTGGGGTCGTCCGAGGCGTTGTAGTCGACCTCGGTCCAGGTGCCGTCGGGGAGCGTCGTCTTCTGCTGGTTGCCCTCGAAGTCGTACGTGTAGCGGGTCGTGTTGCCCGCGCCGTCGGTGACGGAGGTGACGTCCCCTGCGCGGTTGTAACCGTACGAGGCCGTCACGCCGCCCGGGCTCGTCGTCTTGGCGAGGTGGGCGCCGTACGGGTTGCCGTCGGTGACGGCGTAGGAGCTGGTCGTCGTGAACGACTTGGCGACCGGCTTGCGTTCCAGTGTCGTGCTGGTGAGCTGGCGGCCCAGAAAGTCGTAGGTCGCCTGGGACTCGCCGCCGGTGGCGTCGGTCGCGCTGAGGGCGTCGCCGGCCGCGTCGTAGGTCGCGTGCTCGCTACTGCCGTCCGGCAGCGTGGTGCGGGTGAGATTGCCGGAACGGTCGTAGGCGTACGAGGTCGTGCGGCCGCCGGGGGTCGTGACGGAGGTCTGATTGCCCTCGCTGTCGTAGGTGTAGACCGTCGTGCCGGGGAGCGCCGAGGACTCCCCGTCCGGCGTGTACGGCGGCAGGGTCTCGGAGACCTTCTGGCCGTTGGCGTCGTACGCGGTGGTCGTGACGAGACCGTTGGGGTCCTGTTCCTCGGTCGCCTCGCCGAAGGTGTTGAAGCCGCTCGCGGTCACCGGGCGGACGGTGGCGCGGTTCGCCTCCGTGCCGTCCGGCTCGGCCTGGACGGCGGGCGCGGTGGTCGTCGCGAGGTTCCCGGCCTCGTCGTAGGCGTACTCGGTCGTGTGGTGTTCGGCGTCGGTCTCGGTGAGGGGCAGTCCGCGCTTGTCGTAGGTGTAGGTCGTGGTCTGCTCGCCGGAGGAGCCGACCGTGCCCCCCGCGCGGCCCTTGCCGTACAGCGAGGTGACCTCGGTGGCGCTCAGCGTGCGCGGGTAGACCTGGACGTTCGCGACGGAGCCGGGGAGCTGGTCGGTGTTCTTGCCGGCGTACAGGGCCCGGCCGATGGTGAGCGGTCCGCTCGCGCTCCATGCGGAGGTGTTCGTGCCGCTCCCGGCGAGGGAGCCGTTGACGTAGAGCTTGATGC
Organism: Streptomyces sp. SID11385; assembly: GCF_010548245.1. GTDB lineage: Bacteria > Actinomycetota > Actinomycetes > Streptomycetales > Streptomycetaceae > Streptomyces. The sequence continues at coordinate 71,986 of NZ_JAAGLR010000182.1, read as the reverse complement.
CGCTGTCGGAGGAGTCGTAGACGCCGACGAGGTGGGTCCAGGTGCCCGTGGTCGGCTTGGTGCCGGTGGAACCGTAGGCGGAGGGGAAGGTGACGCCGCTCGCCGCGTCACCGTTGGTCTGCTCCATGCTCCAGAGCGGGGCGCTGGTGTGCGCGTAGTTGTACTGGAGCATGAAGGCGCTGCTGTTGCTGCCCGACTGGGCGACGACGGTGGCGTTCTTCGTGGGCAGAGAGGAGAGCTTGACCCAGGCGGAGACGGTGTACGAGGCGGTCGTGTCGACGACGGGGCCGTTCGTGGCGATGCTCTCGTCCGCGGCGCCGCTGAACGCCGCCGCGCCGTCGGCCCAGGTGACACCGGAGCCGGAGACCGCCGCCGTGTTCCCCGTTCCGGACGCGTCGGTGACGTGGCGTCCGCTGTCCTGGTCGAGCTTCCACCAGCCCGCGGGGTGTCCGGATGCGTCGCCGTAGAGCGTCTCCTTGAGGACGTTGCCCATGGCGTCGTAGGTGTTCGTCGTGGTGCGCGACCAGCCCGAGGAGTCGTGGTCGTTCTCGCTGGCGACCTCGTCGTCCGGGGTGTAGGCGACGGTGCTGACGCGGTTGACGCCGCCCGGGTCGACGGCGCTCTCGGTCGTGCGGTCGGCGGCGTCGACCTTGAAGGTGGTCAGCGTCTCGCCGTTGTCCTCGGTGGTCGAGAGGGTGTTCCCGGCGGCATCGTAGGTGTGCGACTCCAGGACGTAGGAGGACTTGCCGTCCGCCGAGGTCCGTGTGACGGTCGCGGTCAGGCCGTCGTCGGTGTAGGTGTACGCGGTCGTGTTGCCCATCGCGTCGGTCACCGAGGCGAGCCGGCCCGAGGGGTCGTAGGCGCGCGAGGACTCGACCAGGGGCGTGGGGTCGCTCGGGTGGTCGGGGTCGCCGGTCGTCATGAGCGTCTGCGTGAGCAGTTCGCCGTTGTCGTCGTACGTGTAGCGGGTCTCGGTGCCCGCCGAGTCGACCTCCTTCACGCGGTTGCCGGAGGTGTCGTACGTGTACGTCGACGTGTTGCCGTTAGGGGCGCCCTCGGTGCCGTTCGCATCGGTCTCGGTGGCGACGCGGTCGAAGGCGTCGTACGTCTGCGCCTCCGTACGGGGCTTGTCGCCGCCGCTCGCGTCGCTGACGGACTGGCTGAGGACATCACCGTCGTCGTCGAAGACCGTCTTCGTGACGGCGGCGTGCGTGGCACCCGTGACACGGTCGGTCAGGCGCGGGTCGTGCTCCTCGACGACCTGTCCGGCCGCGTCGTACACGTAGGTCGTGGTCAGACCGTCCGGGTAGGTGTCGGAGACGGCCTTCTGGCTCAGGACCTGGCCGAGTCCGTCGTAGGTGTAGGAGGTGACGAGGCCACCCGCGTCGGTGGTGGAGGCGACATCGCCGTTCTTGAAGTACGCGACGGAGTTGACCGCGCCGCCGGGGCTCACCGTGCGCACCGGAAGGCCCTTGGGGACGGAACCGCCGCCGGTGGCGGGGAAGGCGCTCGTGCCGTCCGCGTAGACGGTCGTCGTGGTGCGCCCGTCGGGGAAACCGGGCACGGCGGGGCCCGTGATCGCCGTCTGGTCGCCGTTCGCGTCGTAGGTGTACGAGGTCAGGAAGCTCGTGTCGCTCGCGGACGCGGAGCGGCCGTCACGGGAGGTGAGGAGCTGGTCGTTGCGCGGGTCGGCCGTCGTGAGCTGGGCGGTCGTGTCGTCCGGGTAATACGTGTAGTACTCGGTCGAGCAGTGGTTGTTCGCCTGGTCCTGGCACGTCGTGGAGGAGACGATGTTGCCGCGGACGTCGTGGCCCGTGACGGTGACGACCCCGTTGGGGTCGGTGACGGTGTGCTCGAACCCGGCGGTGTCGTAGCCGAAACTGGTCTTCGCGCCGAGGCCGTCGGTCTCGGTGAGCGCGCGTCCGCCGTGCGTGACGTCGTAGGTGTAGGTGGTGGTGGAGCCGGTGGGCGTGGTGACCTTGACCGTCTCGACGGGGAGCAAGCCGCCGGACTTCTTCGCTGCGCCCCACAGCTCGTCCACGTCGTCGGCGGAGAGCTGCGCGCGGTGGAAGGAGACGTCGGCTATGGAACCGTTGAAGTAGCTCGCGTAACCGGTGGAGACGGTCGTCGAGGAGTGGGGCTCGTCGGGCCAGCTCCCGCCGTTGAAGCCGGAGCCGAGGGTGACGGTGTCCTGGCCCGACTGTGCGGCGGTGCCCGTCTGGGTGCCGACCGCCTTGTCGTCCAGATAGAGGCTCTGGCTGGTCGCGGAGGTCGCGAGGACGACGTGGTGCCACTTGCCGTCCGCGACCGAGGTGGTGGAGGCGAGGGGTTTCGTCGTCCCCCCGGTGAAGTAGAACTCGCCGTGGAGTTTGCCGCTGCTGCCGACGTAGAGGACCGGGGTGTAGTGGGTCGGTGTGGTCGCTCCGAAGGCGTCCTTGGAGGTCCCGAGCAGGACGCCGCCGTTGGCCGTGGAGGTCTTGAACCACATGCTGAGGGACTCGGCGCCGGTGCCCGGGGCCATGCCGGAGGGCAGCGTGAGCACCGACGACGTGCCGTTGAACGTCGCTGCCTTGGCGTCGCTGAAGGGTCCGGCGGAGCCGAGGGTCGTGCTCGTGTACGTGGCGTCCCCGCCGCGCACCTCGTCGACCGCCGTGCTCGCGCCCGCCGCTTCGCCGAGGCGGTAGTAGTGGGCGGGGTTCCGGCCGAGGACGGCGCCGCGGTAGGTCTGGCTGGAGCCCGCGACGGTGGGGGCCTGGAGCTTCCAGGTGCCGCCGTTCTCGTCGGTGAGCTGGGTGAGCGCGGCGGTGTCGCCGTCGTACGTCATCGCGGCGAATGTCTTGCCGGAGGGCCGCTTGACGGAGCTGAGCAGAGCGGCCGGGTGACTGCCGTACTGGTAGAGGGCGTTGACGTCAGCCGCGACGAGCGGGTGATCGTAGAAGGCCGCGTCGGCGAGGGTGCCCTTGAACCAGACGGGGTGGCCGTCGGTGTCGTCGGCGCTCTTGGGCGCGGGGGCGTCGGGCCAGTCGCCGCCGAGGTAGCCGGTGCCGAGGTAGTTGAAGACCTGATTCTTGCCGAAGGCGGTCGCGGACTTGATGGAGACGGTCCCGGTACGGGAACCGACCTTGGCGTTGTCGAGGAACAGCGTCTGCGAGTTGCCCGCGGCGGACAGCACGACGTGGTGCCACTTGCCGTCCGCGACGGAGGCGCTGGTCACGATCGGGTTGATGCCGCCGCTGTACCAGAACTCGGCGTTGAGCTTGCCGTCCTTGCCGACGTAGAGGGCGGGGGTGTAGAAGCCCGCCGCCTCGCCCGAGGTGATGGGCTGGGAGGCGTAGGAGTAGAGGACGCCGGGTCCGGCCGAGGTCTTGAACCAGAGGGAGAGTGCGCCCGAGTCGGTGTCGTTGCCGAGGTTGTCGGGCAGGACGACGTCCGAGGTGGCGCCGTCGAAGGTGGCGCCGCGCGAGCCGGAGAAGGGACCCGCGGCTCCGAGGGTCACGTGCTCGTAGGTCGCGTCGTCGGTGCCCTGGTTGGCGAGGACGGCGTCCTTGGCCCTGGTGCCGCTGGTCTCGGCGAGCTGCCACAGTCCGTGCGGGTCGAGGTCGAGCGAGGCGTTGCGGTACTGGGAGCCCGAGGTGTAGCCGTACGTCGTGCACTTGCTCGCGGAGAGCGGGGAGCACACCTTGGTGAGCTGGTCTCCGCTGTAGCCGTACGTCCAGGTCTGCGCGGTCGCGGTGTCGCCGGGGGTCACCGGGTCGGTGACGACGGTGGCGACGTGCGCCGCGCTGGCTCCGGAAGGGGTGGTCCAGGTGAAGCCGAGGGCGCGCGCGGAGACGGCGGAGGCCATGCGGCTGACGTGGCCGGAGGTCCAGGTGAGCTTCACGGCCCGGCCGTCGGCGTCGGTGACGGAGGTGAGCCCGTAGCCGCCCGAGCCGAGGGACTGCGTGAAGGTGTAGAGGGTGTCGTCCTTGTCGGTGAGCGTGTACCCGCCGGTCACGGCCTTGAAGGTGGCGAAGCGTCCGCTGCCGGGAGTGAAGGTGCCGTCACTGTTTTTCCCGTAGCCGACCTGGGAGCCGTCCGGGTAGGTGACGTTGACGGCGGCGACCGCACCGGCGGGGGTGTACTGCTCGGTGGCCCGGGAGTCGAGGATCGAGGACCAGCCCGCGCCGAAGGCGCCGTCCCAGCGCGGGTCACGGGAGTTGTAGTCGCGTTCGACATCGAGCGAGGGACCGGCGGTCGAGATCGAGGCGTCGGTGTCGGAGGTCGTGTAGTTGCCGATGGAGGCGTCGAAACCGTGGTCGCTGCTGTTCTGCGAGAGACCGGAGGTGATGACCGGCTCGGGGACCTGCACGCTCAGCGAGTAGGGCGTGGCGTCCGAGTACATGCCGCCGTCGTAGCCCTGGACGGTCCAGTAGTAGCCGGTGTTCCACTTGAGCTTGCCGGCGGGGACGATCCAGTCGCCCTTCGCCTGGAGGCCCGAGTCGGCGACCTTCTTGTCCTGCGCGTCGAAGACCTGGAAGAGGTACTTCGTCGTCGTGTTGGCCTGGGAGTCGGCGCCACCGGACCAGGCGGTCAGCTCGGGGGTCGTCGTGTGGACGACGGCGTTGTCGGCGGGGAACTGCTCGTAGACCTGCGGCGGCGTGGTACCGGTGTAGGTGACGTCGAGGTAGGGGCCCTTGCCGGGGTCGTTGAAGGAGCCGAACTGCTTCCAGTGGTCGGTGTCGTTCGTGGCCGCGTAGACCGCGAGCCCGTAGTCGGGCGTCGTACCGTTGAACCAGCCCTGGATCGCGGAGGTGGAGAGCTTGACGGTGACGTCGTCGCCGACGGTGCGGTCGGCCGCGGTGTTGGCGCAGGCGTGCGGGACGGAGGGGGTCGCGTTGCCGATCGAGGCACCGTGGGCGGGGCCCGGGTAGGTGCGAACCCCCTCAGGTGTCCATGCCTTGGTCACGAGCGCGACGTCGAAGCGGGTGGCCGTACAGGTCGCGGCCCAGGTGTCGAAGAGGTGCAGGCTCGCCGCCGTCACGGTCGCCTTGGAACCGTCCCAGGCGGTGTCCCAGTGGTTGATGTACGCGGCGGCGGAGTGCGGCCCCGCGTCGTACGAACCGGCCTTGATGGTCTGCTCGAAGGAGTGGTCCTGGTCGTAGCCGGACTCGGCGTACGTCGTCGTCCAGCCGTCCACGACGGTCGGGTCGACGGTGACGGGGAAGCGGCGGGCCGGGTCGTGCAGCCAGGCGGGGTCGAGGGTGACCGTGAGCGACCAGCCCGCCGTGTCGTGGCGCAGACGGTAGTCGACGTCGTATGTCGTCGCCGGGTCGCCGGAGCGGCGGTCGACCTTCGCGTCGTACGCGTAGGCGTGCGGGATGCGCTCCACGGTCTTCCCGGCGGTGTCGCGCAGGTCGATCGAGCCGTCGTGCAGCTGGACGGGGGTGAGTCCGTCGAGGTCGAGCGGGAAGGTCCACTCGTGGGCGGCCTCAGGAGCGTCGAGGACGATCGCTTCCTTGACGCCGGTGGCGGTGGCGGCCACCTGGAGGTCGGTGTGGGGCAGGACACCGGGGTACGTGACGTGGGAGCCGTCCGCGGAGCGGGTGCCGGTGACGGGCGCGGCCCCGCTCATCCCGTAGGCGAGCACGTGGTTCTCGTCCTTGGCGAAGGAGACCAGAGCCGGGTCTGTGGCGCGGGGCGCGAAGTCGACGGCGAGCGAGTTGGCCTTCTCGTACCAGCGCCCGGCGAGTCCGGCGCGTACGTCGATGTCGATGGGCGACCAGGTGCCCTTCTTCGTACGGTAGTTGACCGCCTGAGGGGAGATACGCCGGGTCTGCGAGCCGTCGGCGTTGTCGAAGACGGTGACGGTGCGGGACGAGGACTTGGCGTTGCGCTTGCTCGTCGCGGCGTTGAAGTGCCCGCGCGGGTGACCGCTGGGACCGTGCGCGAGTTGCGGCTTGTGCGCCTTGTACGTGGACAGTTCGCCGCGCCCCTTGCCGCGCGCGTGACCGGCCCCGCGATGCGCGGCCGTACGGGCCGCGGAGACGTGGTGCCGGTGGCCTGCGGCCGTGCCGCCGTCCTGGTGCGGGAGTTTGCCCCAGTGCGGGTCCTTGAACCAGCCGCCGATCGAGGAGAGCGAGGGCAGGTCGACAGCGTGCAGTTCGCGTCCGTCGGCGACCGCCTGCTGGGTCGTCAGCATGAGGGCGAGGGCCGTGAGGACCAGGAGCGCGACACGGCGGGCGAGCCGTCGGTGGGCGCGGCGGGGGGAGGGCACGGTGGCTCCGGGCGGCAGGGGCCCGGCTCAGAGCGAGGACAGGCCGGTCACAGGAAACGGAGAGGATCTTGCCGTATCCGCACACCTGTGAAGGAAGCGAAAAGGCGTTCGCACCGGAACTTGACGCGCTATTGGCTCACGCAAAGCGCCGAACCGGCGGTTAACCGACGAGATCGGACACATGGCTTTGCTCTGCATATGCCAATCGCGAGGCGAGGCTTGAGACCACGCCACCACACCGAGCGCGCGCCCGGCCCCCGCGTCCCTCCGGAGACGTCCCTCGCCAGCGATCTCAGGCGGGGAGGCCGGAGTGTCCGCGCGGGTACGGGGGCACGGGCCGCATGGCTGGGGCGGGACGACCGCGACCGTCAACCCGTGGCCTACCCCGGAATCGGTCGCTTGCAGGGGGCCGGACGCTCCCGGCGGACCGCGGGGCATATTGCGCCGCCCTCAGGCTGCGCACCGTGCACAGCCGAACTCCAGCAGGTGACCCTCCTGTCGTGACATCGGCAGTGCCAGCGCCCGGCACGGCGGTGGTCGCTGCGGCCGGACCGCGCCCGGAGTCGGTTGCCCGGAGAGCGGGTCCGTGCGGCGGCAACTGGTCCGGCGAGGTCTTCGTCTCCTCGCCGGACCGCTCGGCCGGGCCCGGACCGCCCGGCCGACTCGCATCCGTGGTGCCCCTCAGGGGCCGGGCAGGGTTCCGCCTACGGTGAGCCCTCCCGCACGGACCTCAGCCGGTGCGCTCCGGCCGGGCCCCCCACGGATGATCCGCCTGCCAGTCGCCCGCGCGGGGAGTCCGCCCGACACCGCTGGCGGCGGCCCCGGCCTCACCGGACGGGACGGCGTGCGGCGGCTGGGGGTACGGGCCGTCCAGTTCCGGTAGAGCCAGCAGGATCGGCAGATCGAGCGGGGTGGCCGCTCGCAACTGCACATCGGCGTTGTACATGCGTCCTCCGCGGGCGCGGACCGCCCACCCCGAACCGATCAGCCTCGGCAGGCGGACCTCCGGGCCAGGCGCGCCATCGTGCAGCATCACGGCCGCCGCCCGGATGAACCACAGCCCGTCGGGGACGTTCAGGCGGAACGGGCGGCACTCGTCCAGGATGTCGCAGGAGCGGGGCAGTCCCTCCATGATCGGGGTGCTGAACGCACCCACGTAGACCCGGACCGGGCCGACGTCCGCCGGGAAGTGCAGTCGTCCGGCCACCGTGGACAGCCCGTGTCCGGCCTGGGCGGCCGGCAGGGTGAGCGGAGGCATGCCGCAGCGGGCCAGAAATCGGTACCTGGTCGGCGCGATGCCGACGCTGCGGGTGAAGCGGCTGGTGAACGTGCCCAGGCTGTTGTAGCCCACCCGGTGGGTGATGTCCGAGACGCTGGCCGCGGTCTCCAGCAGGTGCCGCTTGGCCATGAAGAGCCTGATCGCGGCGAGGAACCGGCCCGGCGACGTCCCGGTCACCTCGTTGAACATCCGCGAATAGTGGAACTTGCTGTAAAAGGCAGTGTCCGCCAGCTGTCCCAAGGAGAGCGGTCCGGCGTGGTGATTCCACATAGCTTTTATGCTGCGCTCGATCGCTGCCTCTGCGGTCACCCGTATCCCCCGACCTTGGACGCTGAGAATGCATTTGCATGTGCACGGAAGTGCCAATTGCCCGTCGGGAATTTCGGAATCCCGCTGGGAATCGTTCCGCTGAGCCGTCGCAGCGCCCCGGCCCACCGGGGCGTTCACCACAGCGCGTTGCCCTGCGGGTTGGCGGGTCCGCCTCGGGTCGCCTGATCGTTCCGTACCGGTCGCGCGGTGGCTCCCTCATGTGGCGGTACACCCCTCCCGAACGTGTCGAACCCGGCCGATGCCGTGGCGGCCGAGTCTGGCGGAGGAATATCGTTTAGCCGTTCGAAACCGCTCGCATCTTCAAAATTGCGGTTTGAGATGGACGCCTGGAGAAGATGGCCGAAAATCGCGTTTACGGTACAGCTTCCTTTGACGGGGTTTAGCGCGGTGCAGATTGAATCTCCGCCCCCGAACGGGTTTCAACGGCTTCACCCGCTGGTGGAGCCGGAGGCCGGTCGCGGGTGTTCGAGGCGACACGGCAGAACCGGGACGCGTCTACTCGCTCACGCCTCCGCGCGGCACCTCATCGCCGTGGCCGTGATGAGGTGGTTCCTCAGGTCCGCTGTCCCTGCCTGAGTCGGGGACCGGAGCTCCTGCCGGCACCGGGACGTCACGGCGAGGTGGCCTGTCTCCGCCTCTGTTCCACACCGCCACGTCGGCGCTCTCCGACGCCGCACGCGTCGACGCTCTGCCCGACCCCGCACGCCTCAACGCTCCGCCCGACGCCGCACGCGTCGGCCGGCGGTCCCTGTGGACCCGCCGTACTTCCACGCCCCCTGCCCACACTCATCGAGCATTGCTTCGCGGTATCCGCGCACGGCTCTCGCGACGAAGCCGAGAATGCGCGGCACGAAATCGCTGAAGTGCTCGAACCACCGTGGGTGCGGCTTTCGCGGTCCAGGTCCCCGGATCGCGCCCATGAGTGAGCAATTCGCAGTGGCCACCGCTGAGATGACGGCACCGAAGGCACAATGCGTGAGGCGCCCGTGCGCCGAGGAGACAATCGAAGCCTCAACTCGTCCGCACGGGCGCCCTTTTGATATTCCTGTCACGCTCATCACGCCCCACGAGGGCCACCCGCCGCGGGGGCAAGGGCCCCCGAAGTACGCCCTGGACTCCCGGGGGCGGTCCCCATCGGGGAGCGCGGCTACCCGAGCCGGGCCGCATCGCGCCGCGAAGGGCTCGGTATCGAACAGGCCCGGGAGCCACCGCCCCTCAGCGCCGCACCAGAGGTTCGAGGGCGCTCGCGGAATCCTCCTCGGAGCCGGCCGGGGCAGCCACTGTTTCCACGTCCCCCAGAAGACCGTAACTCTCCTTGACCGCCCGCTTCTCCTTCCAGAGGTGGTAGACGGCGATACCGAGGATGACCGTGCCCACCGCGTTGGCGACGAAGTGCCACCACACCCGGTACGTCGTCAGCGCCGGGCCCGGTTCGATGGCCCCGAACCAGGTGGACAGGCCGATGGCCCGGCTCGCGCCCAGCGCCACGGAAGCCGTCAGCACGACGTGCTCGATGCCGTGCATGCCCTGCATCCAGACGCCCGCCCTGGCCCACTTGCGCGACTTCAGCGGCCCGGCGACCCGGTGCGTGATCTGCACGATGCCGACCAGTCCGGCAAGGAAGATGAAATTGCCGACCAGGTGCAGGATCTCCATCCCGAGGGCGGGCTTGCCGGCGTCGACCTGACCCAGCCCGCGGGCAAAGCTGTCAGCCCACGGAGTCATCCACGCCGGGGCATAGGGATGGGCGATCCAGTAGCCCGCCTGTGTGACATGTTCCTGGAAATGGCCGACCTGACCCACCACGCCCACGCCCACGAGCCCTACGGCGAGTTTGTACAGCCAGGGCTTCACCGCCTTTCGGTTCCCGACCGCGAGCACGGCGACGGCGGCCCACATCGCGACGGCCCAGCCGATGAAGAGGACAGCGCCCACGGTGTCCACCGTCGAAACGGCGGGTGCCATCCCAGGCATGCCGGAGTGATCCATATGAAGTTCCTCCCTGGTTGTCTCTCACCTGCGCGGAGAGATCGCGGAAACAGCTGTCGGCATTCGGCATCACCCTGAGGCAGCGGCCGAAATACGAGACCAGCGAGAAAGCACGTCCTGGGTTCCCCGGCACGAGCAGAATCAGCACCCTCCCGCTGCTCACGATCGCGAACCGGCCGGCCTGCGTGCCTCCCGCACAACAAACTGCCCCCGGTCCGCGGAGTTCGCCTCTTCCAATTTGCTCTCTTCGGGTCTCGGCAGGGCGCGCCCCGGATCTCGCCGGTGGCAGGGCCCTCCGCCCGCGCCCGACACCGGACAGGCGCCCTGGCTGCCGGCACCGCCTCCGAGCGCTCCACACCGGTTCACGGCAAAGCACATTGGGAGAAGTCGACCCGATACAGAAACTGTGATGCTCACATCCGTGACCTGAGCCACGGACGGTGGACTGGTGAATTGCTGTGCGCGTGCGCACTTCGTCTGGAGAAGAGGCAAAAAATGATCACGCTGGACACGGTGAACGTCGAGATCGACGGACCGAAGGCCACGATCTACCTGAACCGGCCGGGCAAGAAGAACGCGATGAATCCGCAGATGCACCTGGATATGAATAAGGCCCTGGACGCGATCGAGGAAGCCGGAACCGTGAAGGCGGTCGTCGTGACCGGCAGCGGTGACAGTTTCAGCTCCGGGATGGACCTCGAAGAGTGCTTCCTGCAGCCTTTCGATGACCCGCAGTTGTTCTACCGGACCAATCTGGTGGCGCTCAATTGGTTCAAGCGGCTCAAGGCCTTTCCCGCGGTGACCATCGCCAAGGTAAACGGATACGCCTTCGGCGGCGGGTTCCTGGTCGCGGGGATCTGCGATCTGGCCATCACGTCGGAGACCGCGAAGTTCGGACTCTCCGAGATCAACTTCGGCATCTTCCCGGCGGGTGGAGCCACCTGGGCGGCCACCCACAACCTGCCGCGCAAGCAGGCGCTGTACTACATCCTCACCGGGGACACTCTCACCGGGCGGCAGGCGGAGACGTACGGGCTGGTGAACAAGGCCGTTCCGGCGGATCAGCTGGACGCGGAGACCGACCGGATCGTCGGACGGGTCATCAACAAGAACCCGATCACCCTGGAACTGGCGAAGCAGGTCTATGAGCGCACCACGACCATGGACCTTCCGGCGTCGATCGACTACGACCAGGCGAAGCTCTGGGAGCTCTCCCGTCTCAGCGGCAACGAGTGGATCAACGTGGCGCTCAAGCAGTTCGAGAAGCGCGACTACCAGCCCGGTCTCAGCACGTACAGCCGGGTGGAAGCCGCGTCATGATCTTCACCGGCCCACGTCCACGCGTCCACGTCCCCGAGACCACGTTCACCTCCTTCGTACTGCGACAGGCGGAGCAGTACCCGGACCGCCTGGCGACGGTCGACGTCGACGGGGAGAACGGTCACACCTACGGCCAGCTCGCGTCGGCGGTGCGCCGCGCCGCCGCCGGGCTTCATGCCCGCGGCTTCGGCAAGGGCGACGTGTTGGCCCTCCTCGCGCCGAACGTGCCCGCGTACCCGATCGCGTTCCACGCCGCCGCCCTGGCGGGCGGCACGGTGGTGGTGCTCAATCCCCTCGACACGGCGGACGATCTCACCGCGCACCTGAACGACACCGGCGCGCGCCTGCTGGTGACCATGCCGTCCGAGGTGGTCAAGGCCACGGCGGTGACCGCGCGGACGAAGGTCGAAGAGATCATCGTCTTCGGTGAGGCGGAGGGCGCCACGTCGTTCTCCGCGCTGCTCACCGACGGTGTGCCGCCCGAGCCGGCCGTCGACCCCGCGCAGGACGTCGTGACCGTGCTCCACTCCAGCGGCAGCACCGGCTACCCCAAGGGGGTGCTGCTGACCCATCGGAACATGATCGCCAACGTGCTCCAGACCAGCCTGGTCGCGCCCCTCGGTGAGCACGAGACGGTACTCGCCGTCCCGCCCTTCCACCACGCGTTCGGCCTGATCATGACGATGAACGCCAGTCTGCTCCAGGGCGCGACACTCGTGACGATGCCGCGCTTCGACCCCGAGGCCTACCTCAACGCGATCCAGGAGCACCGCGTCACACGCCTCTACGTCGTACCGACCATCGCCGTCCTCCTCGCGAAGAGCCCGCTGGTGGACCGGTACGACCTCTCCTCGCTCCGCTCGATCGTCTCCGGCGGCGCCGCGCTCGACCCCGGGACGGCCGAGCTCTGCCGGCGGCGCCTGGGGGTGAGCATCGGCCAGGGATACGGCCTCACCGAGGCCTTGGTCTCGTTCATGCAGCTCGCCGACCCGGTGGCCCCTGGATCGGTCGGCCCCAACTCCCCCAACATCGACTGCAAGATCGTCGATATCACCACCGGCGAGGAACTCGGGCACAACCAGGACGGCGAGGTCCTCATCCGCGGCCCACATGTGATGAAGGGCTACCTCAACGCCCCGGAGGCCACCGCCGAGGTGCTCGAACCGGACGGTTTCCTGCACACCGGCGACCTCGGCCGTGTGGACGAGAACGGGGAGCTCTTCCTCGTCGACCGCATCAAGGAACTCATCAAGTACAAGGGGCAGCAGGTGTCCCCGGTCGAGCTCGAAGCGGTCCTGATGTCGCACCCGAAGGTCACGGACGCGGCGGTGATCGGCGTGCCCGACGAGGAGGCCAGCGAGATCCCCAAGGGATTCGTGGTGACCAGCGAGCCGGTCACGCCGGAGGAGGTCATGGCGTTCGTCGCCGAACGAGTCGCCCCCTACAAGAAGGTCCGGCAGATCGAGTTCATCGATCAGATCCCCCGCACTCCGGTCGGCAAGATCCACCGCCGCGGTCTTCTGACCCGCGAGCGGACCGGCCGGTCACCGCAACTCTGAAGCACACCATCCAGGGAGAACCGATGAACCTTCCGAAGATAGTTTCCCGATCGGAGTGGCTGGAGGCCCGCAGGGCGCTCCTGGAGAAGGAGAAGGAGGTCACCGCCGCCCGCGACATGATCGCCGCGGAGCGCCGGAAGCTGCCGATGGTGAAGGCGGAGAAGGAGTACCTCTTCGAGGGACCGAACGGCACGGTGACGCTGCTCGACCTGTTCGAGGGACGCCGCCAGCTCATCGTCCGGCACTTCATGTTCGGCCCGGACGACGACGAGGGCTGCATCGGTTGCTCCATGCAGACGGACAGCGTCGGCGAGCTCGCACACATGTGGGCCAGGGACACCAGCTTCGCCCTGGTCTCCCGGGCGCCGCTGGCGAAGCTGGAACCCTTCAAGGCCCGGATGGGCTGGAACTACCCCTGGTACTCGTCGTTCGGCAGCGACTTCAACTACGACTACGAGGCCGCCACAGAGATGGGCGAGTCGCCCGGGGTGAGCGCGTTCATCCGTGACGGCGACGACGTCTACCACACCTACTCGGTCTTCGACCGGGGCGGGGACATCTTCAAGAACTTCTACAACTACCTGGACATCACCGCTCTGGGCCGGCAGGAGGACGAGCTCGAACACCCCTGGGACTGGTGGCGCTACAAGGACAGCTACGACAGCACGGACGCGGCCGTGCCCGGCGACAACTGGTGGAACGGGACACGCTTCAAGTCGTAGCGCGTCGATTCCCGCCCTCCGGGCGACACCCGGGAGGGCCCCTGACTCCGGCTCCGGGACCCGCTGCCTCCCCGCGACAGGTCCCGGGGCCGGAATTGTCGACCGTCCGCGACCGGACACGCCCCTTACCAGGAGGACATCATGAGCGACCTGTCCGGCAAGACCACCATCGTCGTCGGCGCGAGCCGCGGCCTCGGCCACGGGATCGCCACGGCCTTCGCCGAGGCCGGCTCCCGAGTGGTCGCCGTCTCGCGCACCGCGGCGCCGTTCGCCGAGCCGGCCGGCGGCGCCGGCAGCACCGTTCCCGAACTCGCCGACGCCGGCGACCCCACAGTGGCCGGCAGCCTCCTCGACCGCTACCGGCCCGAGGTGGTCGTCCTGGCGGCCGGGGCGAGCCCGCACATGCGTCCGCTGCAACACCAGACCTGGGAGACCTTCTCGGTCAACTGGCAGACGGATGTCAGGATCACCTTCCACTGGCTGCGCGAGGTCCTGCTCACTCCGCTGCGCCCCGGCAGCAGGGTGATCGTGGTCAGCAGCGGTGCCGCGATGGCGGGTTCGCCGCTCTCCGGGGGCTACGCGGGCGCCAAGGCCACCCAGCGCTTCCTCACCGGATACGCCCAGGACGAGGCGCAGCGCGCCGGACTGGACATCACCTTCTCCGCGGTGCTTCCCCGGATCACCCCGGTGACCGAGCTGGGCAGGTCGGCGGCCCGTGCGTACGCGGCTCGCGACGGCCGGTCGGAGGAGGAGTACGTGAAGCAGATGGGGCCGCTGCTCACCCCGGAGATCGCCGGCTCGGCAATGGTCGAGCTGGCCCGGACGCAGGCGAGTGCGGTGGCGCCCGGCTACCTCCTGACCGGGGCCGGCCTGAAGAAGCTGCCCTGACTCGCTTCCGCGCCACGGGTACGGGGCAGGGCCGCTGGTCGGCCCTGCCCCGTACGTCGTCGCGACTGCCGGATACGGCTTGGCGGGCCGAGAGAACAGACCCGTCGAGCACGCGTACGCCGGACCCGACGTCGCCCTCCACCCGGGAACGCGAGAGGGCACGTAGGAAGAGGCCGGGGGAATTTCCGTCTTCGATGATGACTGAGCAGCACCGAGCCCGTGGGCCGGTCCTTCGCATACCTGTTTCGGCCACGACGACGAGGAGTGGGAACAGTGACGACGAACAGCAGCGGTACGAGCACACCGGACACCGGCGGAGAAGCCTCCGGCGTCCCGACCGACGCCGAACTCGCGAGCTCCCTGGACGGCGGCTTCAGCAGCGAATACGCCACCGTGAACGGTCTCCGCCTCCATTACGTCAGCGGCGGGGAGGGCGCTCCGCTGGTCCTGCTGCCCGGCTGGCCGGAGACCTGGTGGGAATTCCACAAGGTGATGCCCGCCCTCGCCGCGGCCGGCCGCAGGGTCATCGCGCTCGACCTCCCGGGCATGGGCGGCTCGGACAAGCCCGCCACCGGGTACGACAAGAAGACGATGGCCTCGGTCGTCCATGGATTCGTCCGTGCCCTCGGCTACGACCAGGTGGACATCGCGGGCCACGACGTCGGCGCACAGGTTGCCTTCAGCTTCGCGGTCAACCACCCGGAGGCCACCCGCAGGGTCGCCCTGCTCGATGTGCTCCACCCGGACGCGTCGATGTACCAGATCCCCGTGCTGCCGGCCCCGGGGCTGCCCTTCTTCCCGTGGTGGTTCGCCTTCAACCAGGTCGTCGGCCTGCCGGAACAACTGCTGGCCGGACGCGCCCACTTCCTCATCGACTGGGTCTTCGACAACTTCCTGCTGGACCCGGACGCGGTGACCCCGGCGGACCGGGCCGTCTACACCCGGGCCTACGACACGGCGGACGGTATCCGCGGCGGCAACGGCTGGTACCAGACCTTCGGCCAGGACATCGCCGACCTCGGAACCTACGGGCAGGTGACCGCGCCCATGCTCGGCCTGGTCTCCAACCTCGCCGACGGCATGTTCGCCAAGCAGATGGAGGCGACGCTGCCCACCCAGGGGAGCGACGTGCGGGTCGTGCTGGTGCCGGACGCGGGCCACTACTTCGTCGAGGAGGCGCCCGAGGCCGTCATCGACGCGTTCAACACGTTCTTCGTCTGAGCCCTGATCCCACAAGCACGTCGAGGAGAAGTCATGTCGACATTCGTCATCCCGACCCGGGAAGAGCTGGTGCGGCAGGTGTCCGCGATCGCGCCCGTGCTGCGGGCCAACACCGCGTGGTCGACGGAGAACCGCCGACTGCACCCTGACTCGGTGGAGGCCCTGCGCGACGCGGGTGTCTTCCGGATGCGTATCCCGCTGCGCTACGGCGGGTACGAGAGCGACGCGCAGACCATGGTGGCGGTGGCCGAGGAGATAGCCAAGGCCGACGGGTCCGCCGCATGGGTGGTGGCCAGCTCCTGGGTCGCCGGCTGGGGCGTGGGCCTGTACCCGGACGAGGTCCAGGACGAGGTGTTCGCGGAGTCCGGCACAGGGCTCTGTGCCACCATCGGGCCCGGGACCGCGACGGCCGTCCCCGTTCCCGGCGGCGTCCTCGTCAACGGCTCGTGGCCGTTCATCAGCGGCGCCCTCAGCAGCACCTGGCAGCAGGTCGCGGCGATATTCCTGGACCCTGAGGGGCAGCCGTACCCGGTGATGGGCCCGGTCCCGGTCTCGGAGCTTGAGATCGTCGACGACTGGCACACCGGCGGCCTGCGCGGAACCGGGAGCGTCACCACGATCGCGAAGGACCTGTTCATCCCGCAGGAACGCATCCTGCCGGCGCCCATGGTGCTCGGTGGCCAGTCGGTCTCCAAGCTGAACGCCGACTCGCCGATGTACCGGGCTCCGCTGATCGTGGTGGGCGCGGCGTCCACGGTCGGGGTCGCCGTCGGCATGGGCAAGGCGGTGCGGGACCTCTTCTTCGAGCGGCTCCCCGGTCGCAAGATCACCTACACCGAGTACCCGAGCCAGAGCGAGGCCCCGGTGACCCATCTGCGGGTCGCCGAAGCGGCGATGAAGCTCGACGAGGCGGAGTTCCACGCGACCCGGCTGGCCGCGCTGCTGGACGCCAAGTGCGCCTCGGCCGAGCCCTGGGAGATGGCGGAACGCGGCCGCAGCCGGGCGGACGAGGGCTCGGCCGTGCGGCTGACCCGGGAGGCGGTGGAGATCCTCGCCTCGTCCAGCGGCGGCTCCGCGGCCTATACCAAGGTGCCGGTGCAGCGGATAGCCAACGACCTCCAGACGTTCGGTCTGCACGCGATGATGAATCCGGATGTCAACGCCGAGACCTACGGCCGCATCCTCTGCGGCCTGGAGCCCAACACTTACTACATCTGACCGGTGCCGAGCCGTCCCCGGTACGAGAGAGTCCACCGAAAAACCTGAGGAGTCGTCATGTCCACCCTGGGAATCATCGGCAGCGGAGTCATGGGCACAGTGCTCGCCCGGCTCGCCGTCGGGAACGGCATTCCGGTCGTGATGTCCAACTCCCGCGGCCCCGAGAGCCTCGCCGGCCTCGTCGCGGACCTGGGCCCGCTGGCCACGGCCGGGACCGTGGAACAAGCCAGCCGAGCCGGCGAGTTCGTCGTGATGGCCGTGCCGGTCACCGACTACCGGCGCGTCCCGGCGGCGCCGCTGCGGGGGCGGACCCTGCTGGACACCAGCAACTACTACCCGATCCGCGACGGCCGCATCGAGGAGCTGGACTCGGAGAAGCTGACCACCAGCGAGCTGATCCAGCAGCACTTCGACGGGGTCCACCTGGTCAAGGCGTTCAGCGGCATCCTGGCCCACCACATCGCCCAGCTCGCCCGTCCCTCCGGCCATCCGGAGCGCAGCGCCGTGGCCATCGCCGGCAACGACGCCTCCGCGAAGGCCGGCGCGTCGGCGCTGATCCACACGATCGGCTTCGACACCGTCGACGCGGGCTCGCTGGCGGACAGCTGGCGCTTCGAGCCGGAGACCTCCGCGTACACCTGGCTCTACATGGCCGACAAGAACACCGCCTTCGAGGACCGGACCGAAGCCCTCGGAGCCCCCCTGTCGGCCGCCGCGCTGCGAACGGCACTGGAGAACGCGGAGAGAGTCCGGGTGGCGGAGCGCACCTTCTGACCTCTGCCCGACGCCCGGATGAGACAGGGAAGCCCGTCGGCGACGGCGGGCTTCCCCGCGCAGCACAACCGACGGACCGAGAGCCTGGGGACACCACGATGAGCGAGATCGACCAGCAGCGAACCCATACCGGCGGCTGCCTGTGCGGAAAGATCCGGTACAGCGCGGCCAGCCGGCCGTTCTACCCCCATGTGTGCAGCTGCGCGCATTGCAGGAAGCTCTCAGGCGGCCCGATGATGGCCTTCGTGGGCTTCCCTCTGTCCGGCTTCGCCTGGGACGGTCCGGGGGGCGAGCCCACCTGGTACGCGACCTCGCCGGGCGCCGGGCGCGGGTTCTGCGGCGACTGCGGCTCCCGGGTGTGCGCGCTCGACGAGGGCTCGGACGCCGTCTTCGTGACCATCATGAGCCTGGACGACGACGGTGGATTCGTTCCGCGGAACCAGCATTTCCGCGACGACGCCGTGTCCTGGCTCCCGCAGGTACCGGAGCCCACGGCCGCCGTGTGACCGCGGCTGGCCTCCTTGCGGGCGGCACGATGAGAAGAGCGGGCGCCCCCGACGCCCAAGGGACGCACAAGGGGGCAGCCCCTCTGCCGGTCCGTCTCGGACGGGAGGAGGGGCTGCGGGAACACTCGGCCTCGGGCGTCCTACTTCCACTGGATGATCTGGAGGTAATTCCCGTCGGGGTCGGCGAACGTGCCGAACTTGCCCGGCTCACGGTCGTCGATCGAGATCCACTCGGCGCCGGCCGCGCTCAGCTGGGCCTCCACCGCGTCGAAGTCGTCGACGTGGAAGTTGACGATGGAGCGACCCGGCTGGCCGTTCTTCGCGTCGATGTCGTCGCGCTCGCAGACGACCAGATGGAAGCCGCCCAAGTCGATCGGGCCGTCGCCGGTGAACCCCGGAGCCAGCGCCTTGATGTACCAGGCCCGCAGTTCCTCGGGACGGGTCGAGCCGACCAGCATGCTTCCGGGCTTCAGTGTCGCCATGTCGCATCTCCTTGATGTGTGATCCGAGGTCGCGACGGCGGCTGCCGCCACGCCACGTCTCTCGGTGCTCTGTGCTCTGTGAAGTCGTCCGCCTCGGCGGCGCACCCGACGGCCACCGCCCGATGGCACCGGCCGGCCGCGAGGACCTCCACCGTAGGCGCCGTCCGGTCGGGAAGCCGCGGGTTGCCTCACCGCGCGCCCCGACCGGTTGCCGAGGACAAGCCGACCTGCCCGGCAGCTGGTCCGCCGAATTCCGCAACCAAAGTGTTGCATGTTACTTACCTCATACGCAACCCGACTCTTGCGCAATCCGCCGCCACCTCCGAAAGCGCGACACCGCGCGCGCCCTGCTCCCATGCACCACCGCACCCCTGCGGCAGTACCGCGCCCCTCCGCGCGAACGCAACCTTACGATTGCGCCTGACGATCCGATGTGCAACAGTCGGGTTGCTGGCAAGAGCACCAATGAAGGAGTTCCTCATGAGCGAACGGCTGATCGAACGCGAAACCCTGATCGCGGCCCCCGTGGACCGGGTGTGGTCGCTGGTGACCGAGCCGGGCTTCTGGGTCGCCGACCCGGCCAGCGCGTCCGGCACCGTGGCCGTCGAGGGCGAATCGACGGTGGCCAAGAACCCCGAGTACGGCAGCTTCCCCGTGCGGGTGGAGAAGGTGCGGCCGCAGACCTACGTCGCGTACCGCTGGGCCAGCGCGTTCCCCGGTGAGGAACTGAGCGAGACCAACAGCACCTTGGTGGAGTTCACGCTGACCGCCGAGGGTGACAAGACGCGGCTGCGCGTCGTCGAGAGCGGGTTCGCGACGCTGGCCGGGTCCGAGGATGTGCGGGCCAAGGCGCACAGCGACAACGCCGACGGCTGGCTACAGGTTCTCGACGCGGTCAAGACGCGCGTCGAGGCGTCGTCCGTGTGACGGACGAACGCCAGGGCTCCGTCGAGGTGGTGGACAGCGTGCTGGTCGCGCTGGCCGACAACACGCGACGCGAGCTGTTGCAACTGCTCGCCGCACAGGGCGAGGCCACGGCGACGACGCTTGCCGAGAGTCTGCCGATATCACGACAGGCGGTGGCCAAACACCTCACCGTCCTGGACGCCGCCGGGCTGGTCTCCGGCAGCCGGGTCGGACGCGAGGTGCGGTACGCGGTGAAGCCGGCGACCCTCGACGCGACGGCGCGGTGGATGACCATGCTCGCCGCCGACTGGGATCGGCGTCTGGCGAAGATCAAGCACATCGCCGAGGCAGCGGAACGGCGAGACGCCCCTTAGACACTGTCGTCCTGTTCCCGTCCGTCGCACCCCCGGCGAACGACGGGAACGGGGCGGCAGTCCCCAGCACTCCCCCAGCTCCAGGTCACCCCGCAGGGGCACCGGACTGACTGCCAGTCAGGCGTCGGCCGGGCGCTCGGTGACGAGTGCCGCCGGGCGGCACGGTCGGCCGACGCGGTGACCGTTCACGAAATCGGACTCTCGATCGAGGGAACCATCTCATGACGACCGACGCAGGCAAGAGCGAAGTGAGCTCAGTTCCACGTTTCACCAGCAGGGAACGGATGATTTTGTTCCTCCTGCTCGGGTCCGGATTCATGCTGTCCGTTGACTTCTCGATCCTCAACGTCGCGCTGCCCGAGGTCGGCGCGGGCGTCGGGCTGGGGTTGTCCGGGCTGCCCTGGGTCACCTCCGCCTACGCCCTCCCCGCGGCCGGCTTCGCCCTCCTCTTCGGACGGATGGGCGACCTGTTCGGCCGCCGCCGACTCTTCATCACCGGCATGGCGCTGCTCGGCGCGGCCTCACTGCTCGGCGGATTCGCCCAGAACGCCGAAGTGTTGCTGACCGCCCGCGCACTGCAGGGCTTCGCCACCGCGATGGCGATCCCCGCGTCGCTGTCCCTGCTCACCAGCACCTTCGCGGAAGGCTCGCAGCGGGACCGGGTCCTGGGCCTCAACGGTGCGCTGCTCTCCGGCGGCTTCACGGTCGGCGCGCTGGTCGGCGGAGTCCTGGTCAGCCTGCTCAGTTGGCGAGCCGCGTTCTTCATCAACGTACCGGTGGCGGCGGTCATCCTGGCGTTCACCCCCTCGCTGATCAGGGAGAGCAGCGTCCCCGACCGGGTGAAGCTGGACGTGCCCGGGGCGGTGACCGCGGCCGGCGGTCTGCTGGCCGTCATCTACGCGGTCATCGAGACGAACATATACCCGGGCATCATCGGCGCGGCTCTGCTGGTCGCGTTCTGGGTGATCGAGCTCCGTTCACCCGCGCCGCTCGCCCCGGTGCGCATCCTCAAG
Source organism: Streptomyces sp. SID11385 (assembly GCF_010548245.1). GTDB lineage: Bacteria > Actinomycetota > Actinomycetes > Streptomycetales > Streptomycetaceae > Streptomyces. Next base: position 51,152 of record NZ_JAAGLR010000182.1, on the reverse strand, counting down.
CGGCCCACGGTGAAGTGGGGCAACTACGCGGGGCTCGTGGTGTTCTCCATGGAGACCGCCATGATCTTCCTGATGACGCTCTACCTCCAGAACGTCCTGCACTACTCCCCACTGACCACCGGCCTGGTCTTCGGCGTCCCGGGCCTGGCGGCCGTGGCCGCCGGGGTCATCGCCGGGCGCTCCATCGGACGCCACGGCAGCCGGAAGGTGCTGGCCGTGGGCATGTCCGTGCAGGGCCTGGCGATCGTTCCCCTCATCTTCCTCGGTATCGACCGGGTGGCGCTCGTGATCCTGGTCCCCGCGTTGTTCATCGGGTTCTTCGGGCACGTGACCTCCATCGTGGCCTACACGGTGACCGGCACCTCGGGCCTGCCCAACGAGGAGCAGGGCCTGGCCACCGGCATGACCGCGATGACCCAGCAGGTGGCCGTCACGATCGGCATCCCGATCCTGAGCGCGGTCGCCGCCACCCAGGCGGTGGAACTGGACGGCATCCACCTCGCGCTGATCGTGGACGTGGCGGTGACCATGGCGAGCATGGTCCTGGTCTGGTTCGGGCTGCGTGCCCGCGGCGCGGACGCTCCGGCGGCGAGCGTGCCGCTGCGAGGGGACGCCGACCAGGCGTTGGCCCGTCCTCTGGACTGACACCCGGCCGGGGAAACCGCGGGGTAGCACTCGGCCGAGTGCTACCCCGCGGTCTTCCGGGCCGGATTCCGCCGAGTCCGTGCCGGTGGCGTGGGCGAGCGCCGGGTGGCCTTCCTCGGCGGGTCTTCGTGGTCACGCGCGCCGCTCACCTCTCCCCCGGCACCCACTGCGCGTGGAAGCCGTGCGGCACCCGGACCGGCAGCGGGACCACGGCGACCGGCGGCCCGGTGAAATCGGCGGTGTCCAGGACCACCAGTTCGCTGCGGTCGGCGGCGGGGTCGTACACCAGGGTCAGCAGCCAGCCGTCGGCCTCCGCGGCCCGCGCCTCGCGCGGCAGGAAGACGGGTTCGCCGGTCAGCCGTCCACCGGCGAAGGCATGCCGGTCCGAGCGGCCGGTGGCGTGGTCGTGCCGCAGTAGTGCCGGGCCGCAGAGCGCGGCGCCCTGGCCCGCGTCGAGTTCGACGGTGAAGGCGTACCGGTACCGCAGCCCCGTGTATCGCTCGTCGATCAGGGGGAACTCCTGGACCCGGTCGTCCAGTTGTCGCTCCGCTACGGCGTTCTCACGCGGATCGAGGGTCCAGCGCCACAGGGATGGCGCCGACTCGCTGGCGTGCAGCCGGTCACGATCGAAGGCCCGCTCGTGGCGGATCACGTCCACAATGATCCGGCCGTCGCCCTCTTCGAAGGCGTTGACCGGGTGGAAGACGAAGCAGGGTGCGACGTCGAGCCAGAGTGCGCCCGCGTCCGTGCCGCCGCGCGGCACGATCCCGATCCGGGCACCGTGGTCGTGCTGCCAGGAGTAGGGCACGGGCGAGCCGGTCCGCGCCTCGGCGGGGTCGTGGGTCACCGGCAGGTCGAAGAGGACGGCGTGGCGTTCGGTGAGGGCGAAGGAGTGCATCCAGGGACGGCCCTTGACCACGATCGGCAGTGTTTCGCGGACCCGGCCCGCGACGTCGAGGGTGAGCAGGACCGCCTCGTCCCGCGCATGATCGGTCGCGACCGCGAGCAGTTCTCCGGTGACCGGGTCGGTGAGGGGGTGCGCGCAGAAGCCGCCGGGGAGGGTGCCGTCGAAGTCGGTGCGGGCGCGGGTGGCGAGGCCGGAATCGAGGACGAGCGGCAGGGCGGTGGCGGCGGCCACGGCCAGGGTACGGCCGGCGTGCCGGATCAGATTCGCGTTGACGTTGTCGTCCGGCCCGTTGCGGGGCCCGGGAGTGGGCAGCTCGTTGAGCGCGCCGCTGATCGCGTCGGTCCGCAGCCAGCGGTTGCGGTACGACAGCGCGCGGCCGCCGCCCAGCCGGATCGCGTGCACCATGCCGTCGCCCGCCAGGGCGTGGTCGACGGCGGGGTCGTGGGGGCCCCGGGCATTGGGCCCGATCCGCAGGAAGGTTCCGTCGAGCTGCGGCGGCAGCGTGCCGCGCACCGTCAGTTCCGTGTGTTCGGCCTCGGCCGGCACCGGCTGATAGCCACGCCCGAGAAGGTGCACCGTGCTGTGCGGGAGTGTGCCGCGGACAGGGTCAGTGGTGCGAGGCATGGCCGCCTCCTCCGTCGAGTATCATCGTTACGTAACACCGTCACGGAATAGCGTCACAGCCGCCCGCCATACTGTCAAGGGTGAGCCCACGCCGAGTTGACCCGAACCTGCGTCCCCAACTCATCGACGCCGCGGCGAAGCTGCTCGGCGAGGAGGGGCCGGCCGCACTGTCCACCCGCAAACTGGCAGCCATGGTGGGCACCTCCACCACGGTCGTCTACACGCACTTCGGTGGTATGGACGACCTGGTGCGGGCGATGGTCCACGAAGGGTTCAGGCTGCTCGGCGACCGGATGAGAGCCGTCGAGGAGAGCGACGACCCGGTCGCCGACGTGCTCGCCCTCGGCTGGGCGTACCGGGACAACGCCCGGGAGCACTGGCACCTGTACAACGTGATGTTCGGCGGGTCGAGCCTGAGCGGCTTCTCGCTCACCGACGCCGACCGGCAGCACGGCCGCTACACCCTGGACATCCTCGTCGGAGCGGTCAAGCGCTGCGCCGCGACCGGCCGCTTCCGCCCCTTCGACCCCGAACTGCTCGCCCATCAGCTCTGGATCGCCCTGCACGGACTCGTCACCCTTGACCTCGGCGGCTACCTGGTCGAGCCCAACACCGCGGACGTCTGCTTCGAGGCACAGGTGGGCGGAATGATCCTGGGCGCGGGGGACGACCCTCAGCGCGCCCAGGAATCCCTGGCCAGGGCGACACAACGGCGGCTCCGGACCCAGTAGGGCCCGGAGCCGCCGTTGGTGGTTCCGCCGGGGCGGGGAGAAATTGCTACGCGTTCCAGGGAGCTGTCGGGAACCACAGGTAATCGAGCCTGCCCAGCATCCGGATGTCCCAGTAAACGACCGTGAATGCGCCGGCCACCAGGAACGCGGACGCCGTCAGCGTCGCCACCCGGCCCGGCTTGGTGGCCAGCCAGCGCTGGACGGGCCGGCTGAGGATGTAGGACAGGAGCAGGAAGAGCACCGCCATCACCACGAAGTTGCCGATGGACTGGAGCGAGAAGGCGACTGCCCCGTAGAGCGGGTTGTGTTCCTCGGCCGCCTGCCGGAACAGGTTGCGGAACAGCGGGTAGGGGCGGCCGATCAGGAAGGCGCCGACCATGGCGCCGATCAGCACCAGCGGGGCGTTCGGATACCGGCGCGAGACAGCCGCCAGCGGGTCGGGGATCAGACCGGCCGCGGCCAGCCCGAGTGCCAGCATGAACAGGCCGAGCACCCCGTACACGATCATGGCCTGGGCGATCCGGGGTGAGATGCCGTGCGTCTGCGCCGTCGAGAACTGCGGCATGTGGGTGCCGACGAGACCGACCAGCACCCCGTAGGCGGCCGAGACCGGCAGCATGCCGGCCGCCATCCAGCCCAGCGGCCGCAGCGCGTGTGCCAGCCGCTGACGGCGGGTCAGGCTGATCTGTCCGACCAGCGGGCCCACCGCTCCGAACACGGCCACGTTGCAGGCCGTGAAGGAGCCCGCCAGCCCGGACACCAGGGCGAAGAGCACCCCGGAGGCGATGCCGGACAGCGGCGTGTCCTCGGCGTCGTGACCAAGCAGTTGGCTGGCGGTGCGGAAGCCGATCTCGTCGTCCGCCAGCTTCGAGGACCACGCGTAGGCGATCAGCAGGCCGCCGAGCACGCTGAGCACGAGGAGCAGGACCCGGCGGCGCGGGAACAGGCCGTTGACGAAAAGCGAGGTGGCGTGCGGCGGTGCCGTCGAGGTGGGAGCAAGGGTGGTATCGGTCACGCGAGGTCTCCTCTGTCGCAGGGCGGTGCCGGAATCGGTGCACGAGGTCCGCGATCTCGGCCGCTCCGGTTCGGGGTGGCCCCACGCGAGACCTCGCACACGGGGACGTGCGGGCAGTGCGACTGAGTGTCGGGAGCCGGCCCGTTCACTGCCTACTCCTGAATTGCCCGGTACCGGCACGGCAGAAGTAGTGGCGCGGTCCGAGGGGCCGGAGCATGAAACCGGAGAGCTGCGGCCATCCGGGCTCGCGGCGGGCTGGAGGGCAACGATGAGCGCGAGCTGGCGCACGGTCAGACGCCGTCTGATGACACCGAGCCACAACGAGACCAAGCTGTCGACCCGGGGCTTCCACGAGAAGAGCCCCGAGGCACGGGAGACGCTGGAGACGGTCGGGGCGACCTTCCTCGACGGCTACGCGTACGCCGTCGAGGCACGCGACCAGGACGAGGCGCACCAGCGGCTTGAGCGGATCCCGGTGCGGTTCCGCGGCTTCGCCTACGAGGGCGCGGCCATGGGACTGGCCATGCTGGACGGCCTCCCGATACCCGGCAACGGCCGGATATCGGCCTTTCTGGCGGGCCATGGTGCCCCGCACGAGTACATGGTGCACGTCGGCGTCGGCTGGGCGATGGCCCGGCTGCCCCGCTTCCGGTGGGCGTCCATCGCGCCCGCCGACCCTCTGCTGCGCTGGCTGTCCCTGGACGGATACGGCTTCCACCAGGCCTACTTCCGTACCCAGCGCTATGTGCGCGAGCAGTACCGGGACCCGTCCTTCCGGTGGCCCGGCGACGAGACCCGGCGGTACGCGGGGCACGCCGTCGACCAGGGCATCGGACGGGCGCTGTGGTTCATCGGGGGCACCGACCCGGCCGTAGTGGCGGACCTGGTGGACGGCTTCACGGCGGACCGGCGTGCCGACCTCTACAGCGGGGTCGGACTGGCCGCCTGCTACGCCGGCGGTGCCGACGAGGCCGAGCTGCTGTACCTGCTCGAACGGGCAGGCAGCTACCGGCCGCAACTCGCCCAGGGCGCGGCCTTCGCCTCGACGACCCGCGTGGAGTCCGGACTGCTGACACCGCACACCGAGATGGCCGCGCGGCTGCTCTGCGGCATGACCCCGCAGCAGGTTACCGAGGTCTGCTCGCGGGCCCGGCCCACCCCCGTCGTCGACGACCGGCTGACAGCCTACGAGGTGTGGCGCCGGGAGATCGCCGAGCGGATCTCCAGCGAAGCGCCCGAGGCGCGGGCATGACGGGCATGGACTCGGTACCGGCCCCGGTCCTGCCGAGCGGCGACCGGCCGCGGCGGCCTCCGGGGCCGTCGCGGGCCAGCACCCCGGTGCTCCTGGCCCGGATGGCCTCCGACCGGCTGGCAGTGATGACCGAGGCGGCGGCCACCTACGGCGACGCGGTACGGCTGCCGCTCGGCCCCAAGACCCTGTACTTCTTCAACCACCCCGACCACATCCGCCGGGTGCTGACCGACAACAGCGCCAACTACCACAAGGGCATCGGCCTGGTGCACGCCCGGCGCGCGCTCGGCAACGGCCTGCTGACCAGTGAGGGCCCGCTGTGGCGAGCCCAGCGCAAGGTGATCCAGCCGGCGTTCCAGCCGCGCCGCATCGCCCGGCAGATCGGGGCCATCGGCGAGGAGGCGCTGCTGCTGGCGGACCGGCTGAGGCTGTCGGCGGGCGCGGGAGCGGTGGACATCCGGCAGGAGATGACCGGGCTCACCCTCGGGGTGCTCGGCCGCTCGCTGCTGGACGCGGACCTGGGCGCGTACGAAGCCATCGGCGAGGCCTTCGAAATCGTCCAGGACCAGGCCGTCTTCGAAATGATGAGCCTGAGTTCGGTGCCCACGTGGGTCCCGCTGCCCCTGCAACTGAGGTTCCGCAAGGCGCGGGCCGAACTGAACCGGATCGTGGCCGCCCTCGCCCAGGAGCGGGAACGGCACCCGGCTTCCGACGGCACCCGCGACGACGTGCTCTCGCGCCTCATCGACGCGACGGCTGACGAGCGGGATCCGGCAGTCCGGCAGAACCGGATGCGCGACGAGCTCATCACCCTGCTGCTCGCCGGGCACGACACCACTGCCAGCACCCTCAACTGGACGCTGTACCTGCTGGACCGGCACCCGGAAGCGGGCGACCGGGTACGCGCCGAGGTCGACGAGGTGCTGGGCGACCGGCTGCCCACCATCGAGGACTTCCACCGGCTCACGTACACGTCGATGGTGCTCCAGGAGGTGATGCGGCTGTACCCGGCGGTGTGGCTGCTGCCGCGCAGGGCGCTGGCGGCGGACCGGATCGGGGACTACCGGGTGCCGGCCGGCGCCGATGTGGTGCTGTGCCCCTACACACTGCACCGGCACCCGGACTTCTGGGAGGACCCGGACCGGTTCGACCCGGAACGGTTCGCCACGGGCCGCGCCGCGGGCCGGCACCGGTACAGCTACGTACCGTTCGGTGCGGGACCGCGGGTCTGTGTCGGCAGCAGCCTGGGGATGATGGAGGCCACGGTGGTGCTCGCCGTCCTGCTGCGCCGGCTGCGTCTCTCGGTCCCCCCGGGCCACAGGGTACGGGCCGAGCCGATGCTGACCCTGCGGGTCAAGGGCGGCCTGCCGATGACCGTGGAACCGCGGAACTGAGAGTGCGCCGCCGCCGGCGGCGAGGACGGACCGGTCACGCGAACGGCCGCCCCGGGCAGCAGCTGCCCGGGGCGGCCGTTCGCGTTCCGGCGTCCACCCGGGACTGCCGGGGGCGACGCGGGAAGCCCGGCCGGGGCAGCCGGCCGGGCTTCCTGTGGGAACCGGGGTCAGGCGGCGACGCGGCGGAAGGCCCCGCCCAGGAAGAGCAGCGGGTCCTCTCCCGAGGCGTTGCCCGCGCACAGGACCGAGCCCACGAAGATGGTGTGGTCCCCTCCGTCGTGGACGGCGCTGAGCCGGCACTCCAGCCATGCCTGGACGTGGTCCAGCACGGGGGCTCCGGTGTGCCGGCCGGGTGCGTGGTCGATGCCGGCGAACTCCGCCGCGCCGCGCGGGCGTGAGTGGTCGGCGAAGTGCCGGGCCACCCATTCCTGGTCCCGGCTGAGCACCGAGACCGCGAACGCCTGCTCGTCCAGAACGAGCTGGTGGATGGCTGCCGACTTCACGACGCACACCAGCACCTGGGCCGGTTCGAGGGAGACGGAGGTGAAGGAGTTGGCGGTCATGCCGCGCGGCGTGTCACGTCCCGCGGTCAGCACGGTCACCCCGGTGGCGAAACGTCCCAGCACCCCGCGCAGTGCGCGACGGTCGTGGATGTCCGCCTCGGGCGCCTCCGCGGGAAGCGGTGGCAGGTCGAGCGGACCGGGCAGCGGAACGGAGGCGGAGGGGAGGATGGGCATGTGGATCACCTCGCAGTAGCGGTGAGCGTCCGGGAGGACGCCGTACCGGAGACGCTGTAGGGCACCAGGGCGAGCCGCAGCGGCTCGGGGACCCTGGTCGGACGGGTGTCGGTGTTGGGGCCGCGCATGCAGGCGATCCGCTGCTGCCCCCGGGCGACCAGGGTCTCGCTTCCGTCCGGCCCGAGCCGCACGTAGTCGAAGGTGAAGGCGATCTGGGTCTGAGTGAGGTCCACGAGCCGCATCCGGATGGACAGTTCGTCGAAGGCGGTGATCTCGGCGAAGAACTCGCAGTCCACCTTCAGGGTGAACAGCTTGAGGTCGGCCCGGATGTCGGCGAGCACGTCGGGTGCCCGGTCGCGCAGGAACATCTCCCGGCAGCGGCCCTGCCAGCGGAGGTAGTTGACGTAGTAGACGTTGCCGACGAGGTTGGTCTCCTCAAAGCCGACCAGGTGGCGGTACTCGTAGTAGTCCGGTTGCGTCATCGGGTCCCCTCGGTCAGCACGGTGAACGACACCGGATCGGCGACGCCCTCCAGGGCGGTCGCGAATGACGTGATGCGGTGTGCGCCGCCGCGGAAGGCCACCCAGCCGGCCGGCAGTCCCGCGTCGCCGTCCAGGCTCAGCGCGGCCACCGCGTGGCCCGCCTTGCGCAGTGTCTCCACCGCGCCCCACACCCGTGTGGCGGCCAGGCTCAGTGCCTCGCCCCGCCCCTCGGCGAGCAGCCGTGCCAGTGCCAGGCCGTCGGCGCCGAGCAGCGCCGCCCACTCGTCGGCCGACCGTTCGGCGGCCACCTCGACGTCGCAGGTGACGGCCTGGTCGGCGACCACGGCGAAGGTGACGCCCGCCGCGTGCGAGGAGGACATCCGTCGGCCTTCGGCCAGTTCGGGCCTTCCGTCGGGCCGGTGGCGCACCTCGGTGGTCCGCCCCAGCGCCCAGCTCACCGCCTGGGCGGTGCGCTGCCTGCGCTCGTCCACCGAGGACCCGTCCACCGGGCCTCCGGGGAGCACGACGCACCGCAGCGGGTGGCCGAGCGCCGCTTCGGCACGCCGTTCCAGGAAGGGGCCGAGCAGCGCCGGCAGCCAGGGGCCGGCACCGTCCTGCTTGCGCACCGCCCGCAGCAGCAGGCCCTCCCAACGCTCGACCAGTCGGCCCTCCTCGTCGCGGACGTCCAGGTCGTAGAGGTAGCTGTCGCCGTCCCGGGACCGCTCGCGGGCGTCGAGGAACAGCAGCCGGCCGGTCTGTCGCGCCGGCCGGGCCGCGAGATGCAGCCGTGCCACGCTCACCGGCAGCAGCGTGGCGTCGGGCACGCACGCCTGGATGGAGTGCATGAGCGCGTCGCGGGTACCGGGATCGGCCAGTACCAGTTCGCCCGGATGGTAGGCGGCGAACCAGTCGGCCCTGGGAGTGTCGTCGATCTCGGCCAGGCAGTGCTTGGCGGCCAGGTCCCGGTAGCCGAGCAGCCGCTGGAAGCGGTCGCCCTGGAAGAGCACCGGCCCGTACAGCTCACCGGGTGCCAGCGGCACGCGCGGCACCTGCTCTGTGACCGGCGCCGGATCACCGGCCGGCTCCCGCCCGCCGAAGCGCAGGACGGCGCGGAAGTGGTCGGCCTGGAAGCCGGTCTCACTGCTGCGCACCACCACCTCGACCGTGCCGGGTCCGGTGACCAGGGCGGCCACCCGCAGGGTCGTCGTGCCGCTCACCGGGACCACGATGGGCCGCAGGAACCGCATGTCCTCCAGCACCGGGGTGTGCTGGAGGCCGGTGAGCGCGGTGGCCACCTGGGTCATGGCCTCCATGCCGAGGACGGCGGGGAAGAGCAGGTCGCCGTCCAGCAGGTGGTCGGCCAGGTAGAGGTCGCTGCCGGCGCCGAGTTCGGCGTCCGCGACCAGTTCGATGCCGGGGTAGTGCACCTGGACGCGTTCCAGGAACCGCAGCAGCGGGGTTTCGCGCTGCTCCAGGGTGAGCGTCGGCAGGCCGCCGGCCCGGCCCATCACCACCAGGGCCGGCGGGGTACCGGTGTCGGCCAGCAGCCGGCCGAGCAGTTCCACGCCCTGGTCGGCGGGGATCGGCTCGATGCCCTCGCGGACCAGGGCCTCCAGGACGCCCAGCCGCTCCCCCATGCCGGCACCGGACCAGACCGACCACTCCAGCGCCAGGCAGCGGCAGTCGGGGTAGTCCTGCTGGAACCGGACGGTCAGCTCGGTGAGCCAGTCATTGGCGGTGGCGTAGTCCGCCTCGCCGCGCAGTCCCGCCCGGCCGATGATGCTGCCGAATGTCACGAAGAGCCGCAGCGCGGCCGGGTCGATCGCGGCCAGCACCGCTTCCACACCGTCGATCTTGGTGGCCAGCGTGCGGCGGAACGAGTCCTCGTCCAGGTTGGCGAGCGCCTGCGGCTGGTTGCGGCCCGCGCCGTGCAGCAGGCCGGTGACCGGGCCGAGCGCCATGGTGATCTCGCCCACCGCGGCCTTGACCTGGTCGACGTCGGTGACGTCGGCCCGCGCGTAGTGCACCCGGACACCGGCCGCCTCCATGCGGCGCAGGTTGTCCGCGAGCTCGGCGTCTTCGGCCGGGTCGGAGCGGCCCATCAGCCCGATCGCCGCACCGCTCGGCCCGGCCAGCGAGATGGCGCACTCGGCGGTGATGCCCTTGCCGCCGCCGGTGATGAGCAGGACGTCGCCGTCGTCCAACGCCTGGTGGGTGGAGTCCGTCGTGAGCTCCACCGCCCGCAGCACCGGCTCCCGCCGTACGCCCTCGCGGTCGTAGTGCACCTCCCTGAACCCGGTGGTGGCCAGCACGTCCGCGGCGATCCGGGGGCTGATCCGTTCGGCGGCTTCGGCCGTCATGTCCCCGGGCAACGGCAGGGTGACGACGGTGACCGGGATGTCCGGTGCCTCCAGATGCAGCGTCTTGGCCAGGCCCGCCGCTCCCCTGCGGTCGCCGACGGCGACCAGCCGGGTGCCGGCGGCACGCCGGTCCGGGTCGAGTGCGGCTCGGGCGGCGGCAAGCATCAGGCCGATGTGCTCCTGACCGCAGTCGCGGGGAAGAGCGAGCAGCACGCCCCCGCCGGGCCCGGCCGTGCGCAGCCGCTCGGCCAGCGGGCCGGCCAGCGGGTGCCGGTCGGAGGCGAAGACCTGCCAGTCGCCACCGGGCCCGGCAGCAGGACCGCCGGACAGCTCGGCCGGCGTCAGATCGACCACGAACGGGCGCACCCAGCTCGCGACGCCCGGGGCGGCGGAGGGCTGGTGGTCCTCGGGCGACTGCTCCGACAGCTCGTCAAGGAGTTCGGCGAGTTGCCCCAGCGTGGAGGTGGCGAAGGCGGTGGTGACCATGGGTGCGGAGATGCCCAGCTCCTGGGCGGCCTGGTTCATGATCTGGCCGACGGTGATGGAGCTGAGGTGCAGTTCGTCGAGCGGGTTGGCCGCCGGATCGACCGTTTCGACCGGGAGTTCGGCTCGCTCGGCGGCAAGCCGGAGCAGCACTCCCAGGCTGGAGGCGTCCTCCTTGTCGGCTGCCGTGGTGCCCGCGGTGGCCGCGGGAGCGGTGAGCTCGGGCAGCGCGGCCGGTACGGACTGCTCCAGCACGAAGTCCTCGTCGTTGGACTCGCAGGGGCTGGCGAAGAACAGGAACTCCTTGTCCAGCGGCAGCGGCCTGGTGAAGCGCCCGGCGAAGAGCTGACCGTGCCGGACCGGTGCGCCCATCGTCCAGGCGGCGGCGACCGTGCCGAGCAGCCCGGTCAGTGACAGGGCGTCCGCCTCGGTGGCGACCGCGGGCACGTCCGGCAGGATCTCGGCGGCCAGCGACTTGAGCACGTGGCCCGGTCCGACCTCGATCAGCAGGTCGACCTCGCCGTCCATCTCCTGGAGCGCCTCGGTGAACCGGACCGGTTGCAGTACCTGGCGGGTGAGCAGGTCCACCACGTCGGTGTCGGCGGGCAGCAGTCCGCCGGTGACGGTGGAGATCAGGCCCTCCCCGATCCGGCCGAACCGCTCGGTCCTCAGGTGCTCGGCGAGTCCGGCCGCGGCCGGAGCGACGGCCGGTGAGTGGAAGGCGTGTGAGACGTTGATCCTCGCCGCGCCGACGCCCTGTCCGGCCGCCAGCGCGCAGACTCGTTCGACCGCCGCGACCGGGCCGGACACCACGGTCTGGCGCGGGCTGTTGTAGCCGGCGATCACCACCGGCTCGCCGGCGGTCAGGGTCTCGGCGAGTTCGGGGGTCGTCGCGAGCGCCGCCATGGTGCCCTCGCCGTCGCCGGCCGCGGCCATGATCCGGCCGCGGACGCCGGCCGCGCTCAGCACGGTCGGCTCGTCCATGGCGCCCGACCAGTGCAGGGCGGTCAGTTCCCCGAGGCTGTGTCCGGTGGCCCGGACCGCCTCGATGCCGAGGATGTCCAGTACTCGCAGGCCCGCGACCGAGGCGGCCACGATCCGGGGCTGAGCGACCTCGGTGGCGACCAGGTCGCCGTCGGTGGGCAGCGAGAGCCGGTCGTACAGCTCGTCCACGGCGGCGAACCGGCGACGCAGCGCGCCTCCGTCGCCCCGCTTTCCGGCGCCCTGCCCCGGGAAGAGGAAGGCGATCCGGGGGGCCGACCCGGCGCTGCCGAGGAAGACGCCCTTCTGGGTGTCCAGCAGCGTACGGACTCCGGCGGCCAGTTGTCCGGCCAGCTCGGTGAGCCGCTCGGTGGCCTGCTCGGGCGAGGCGACGAGCACCGCGGCGCGCAAGGGCCGGCCGTCCAGCTCGCCCTGCAACGTGGCCGCCAGGTCGCCGAGTTCGGCGTACGAGAGCTGGGCGCAGAACTCCGCAAGGCGCGTCGCCTTCTGCCGCAGCTCCTCCGGGTCGGTGCCGTCCAGCAGGAACAGCTCGACGTCCTGCCGGGAGGCGACCAGTCTGCGGGTGACGCTCGGCACGGCGCTGCGCCGCAAGCCGTCGGCGTGCTCGACGACGACGTGGGCGTTGATGCCGCCGAAGCCCATGGAGGAGACCCCGGCCCGGATGGGCATGCCCTCGGGCCACAGCTCGGCGCGGTCCGGCACCCGCAGTGCGGGCGTGGGGCCGAGGAGTTCGGGATGCGGGTCGAAGTGGCTGGTGGCGGGCGGGATCACCTGGTGGCGGACCGCGAGGATCGCCTTGAGGAGCCCGGCGACGCCGGCCGCGGCCTTGGTGTGGCCGAAGTTGCCCTTGACGGTGCTCAGGGCGGCCGGGGCGAGTGCGCCGGCGGCGCGACGTGCCTCGGAGAAGGCGCGCAGCTCGGTGGCGTCACCCACGGCCGTTCCGGTGCCGTGGCCCTCCAGGAGGCCGATGGTCTCCATGCCGAAGCCGGCCGCGCGGTAGGCGCGTCGTATGGCGAGGCGGTGGCCGCTGGCCTCGGGCCGGGTGATGCCGCCCTTCCCGTCGGAGGAGTAGCCCCAGCCGGCGATGGTGGCGTAGCGGAACCGGCCCTGCGCGCGGGCGTCCTCGTCCCGCATCAGGACCAGCATGCCGCAGCCCTCGCCGGGCCAGAAGCCGTTGGCGCCCTTGTCGTAGACCCGCATCTCGCCGGTGGCGAGCGCGCCGGTCTTGGCGAAACCGATCACCTCGAAGGGGTCGATGCTCAGGTCCACACCGCCGGCCACCGCCACGTCCATCGTGCCGCGGGCCAGCGCGTCGCACGCGGTGGAGACCGAGAGCAGGGAGGACGAGCACGCGCCGTCGACGGTGAAACCGCCGCCCTTGAAGTCGAAGTGGTTACAGATGCGGCCGGCGATGGTGTTGGCCAGGCCGCCTGCGAGGGTGTCCTCGCCGATGGGCGGGAAGGCGCTCTTGTAGCGCTGTTCGAGGCCGTCGAGGAAGGCGGTGAGCGCCTCGTTCTCCCAGCCCTGCTCGCGCAGCGCGGCGCCGACGGTGCGGCGGACATACGGCCAGCGCAGCCGCATCAGATTGGCCCGGCTGAACTCCCCGGTGAGGGTGTTGCCGATGATGACGCCGGTGTTGACGTCCGCCAGCCCCTCGCCGAACGGGAATCCCGCGTCCTCCAGGGCACGGGCTGCGGTGTCCAGGGCGAGCCAGTGGGTCATGTCGGTGGAGCGGAAGGTGCTGCCCGCCACCCGGTAGCGGACCCGGTCGAACTCGAAGCCCTCGATCACCGCGGCCTTGGCGCTGTAGAAGCGGTCGGGCGCGGTGGGGTCGGGTGAGTAGTAGTCCGCGGCACGCATCCGCTGGTCGGGCAGTTTCCGGAAGGCACGGCGGCCCGCCAGTACGTTCTGCCAGAGCTGTTCGGGGTTCTCCGCGTCGGGGTAGCGGCAGGCGATCCCGACCACCGCGATCCGGCCGGACAGTTCCCGCTCGTCGTTCTCGGCCGTGGTGACGGGCCGCGGTTCGCGCACGCTCATGCTGCCACCGCCTCGTTGTCGGCCAGGCGCCGCGGCTCGGCGGGCCGCGCCACCGTTCCGCTCGCCTCGTCCGGTTCCCGGCGTCGTCGCAGACCGTGGGCGACCCACCAGCCGACACCGCGGACTGCACACACGATCGTGGTGGCGAAGAAGAGTGTGTACACGACGTTGAAGAGCATCAGCAGCCCGTAGACCATGGCGACCGAGGAGCCGAACATGAACTGGTTGCGGCCCTTGGACGGGGTGGTGCCGGGGTCGGTGATCATGTAGTTGGTGAAGAGCACGAAGGCGACGCCGCTCATCGGCCCGAGCGCGGACCAGATCGCCACGTCCCACAGGAAGTGGCGCAGCACCGCCTGGATGACGAAGCCGCCGAGCCAGCCGACGATCAGTGGTACTCGCTTGGTCAGCATGGCGTTGATGACCGTGCCCGCAGTGGCGATGACCAGTGGAATGCCGACACGGAAGAACGTGTTCGCGTTCTCGGTGAACTCGTACGGCGGGGCGATGCTGATCCAGGAGCCGAACATGAGCAGTGTGACGGTGATACCGAAGTTGGACGGGTTCATGTAGTGCCGCATGCGCCCGTTGATCGGTGCCTGGAGGACATGCTTGCCGGCCACGCCGATGAAGACACCGAGCAGGATGGGCAGCAGCAGGTCGTTGCCGTAGAGCAGCATGTTCACCGCGAGCGCGGTGATGTGGGCGGGCAGCAGGAACTCGTACACCCTGCGGAACCCCCCGCCCAGGAAGCGGGCCCGGCGGTTGTGGGCCCAGGCGCTGATCACCTCGAGCACCATCTCGACGGCGTAGGCGAACGGCGCGCAGATGATAGGCCACAGCCAGGGCTGCTCGAAGCCGAGCAGCGTGTAGCCCAGGATGTTGAACACGCTCATGGAGATGGCGAAGTTGCGCAGTGCCAGGTAGCGGGGGTCCCGGTTGGGTTTCTTCTTCTCGGCGTGGGGCCGGGCGTCGTGCGGAGCCGCCTCGACAGTCTGGGAACGGGTCTCGGTCATCGGCTCGTCACCTCCTGGATGTCGTCGGTCAGCATGAGGGTGTGGCTGCCCGCGGAGAGCTGCCGGGTCTTGGTGTGCAGGCCGCCGTCGCTGTCGCGCCACGTGAAGTGCGCTTTCACCGGGCCCGTATAGGTGTCGAGGCCGAAGCGCACGTCGAAGCTGCGGAAGCCCCCGTGTCCGCCGCCTCCGTCGAGCTGGGCGATCTGCCGCCCTTGCGGGGTGGTGATGCTCACCGTGGTGCCGTACGCGGGCGAGCCGGGTGCGGCCAGGCCCTCTCCGGCGGTGCCGTCCGGCGCGGGCCGGTACAGCCGCAGTGTCAGGTCCTTGCCCAGCTTCGGGGCCTGGTTGGCGTAGAACGCGGGCGGGCCCCACTGGCGGGCTATCGCGAAGTCCAGCGCGCCCCTGCCGGTGGTGTCGGCGGTGGCGATCCCGCGGGTCGGGATCGGGACGTCGAGGCCGAGCTGCTCGCTCACGTTCGCGTACTTGCCGCTGCTGGTCCGGGCGTAGAACGCCATCACCTCGTCGCCGGCCAGGTCGTCACCGGGGCCGACGTGCGGCCACATCGCGGGGTTGGAGAGCAGGTTGTCGTTGGTCATGGCCATTTCCTGGAGCCACGGCCAGCGGTCGATGTCGCCCTTGACGAAGCCGTCGGCCTGCAGGATGTTCTGCTGGCCGTTGTTGAGGAAGTCGCCCATCTTCGCGTCCCAGCCCCAGCCGGTCCAGGCGACGCCGTTCTTCTGCGCCTCCTGCTTGAAGGGGGCGACGCCCTTGCGCAGTTCGGTCTTCGCGGCGGCCGGGCTGTCGGCCTGGTTGACCCAGAGGAAGTTGCTCTCCTCCAGGCCCCAGGCGACGGTGATGTTGCTGACCATCATGTCGAAGCTGCCGTTGCCGTCGACGTCACCGAAGTCGACCCCCATGCCCTTGAAGGAGCCGTTGCCGAGCACGAACGACTTCGGGGTCGTCGGGGTGCGCTCGCCCTTGGCCTCCGTGAAGCGGATCTTGCCGGGGGTGGATCGGTTGTGCAGCAGGTGCCCGTGGCCGAAGTCGTTGGCGATGTAGACGTCGGGCAGCCCGGAGCCGGTCAGGTCGGCGCCGGAGATGGCCAGCGTCCAGCCGGTGGAGCTGGCGTACGGGATGGCGTCCTTCTCCTCGACGAAGGAGACGTCCGGGTCGGTGCCGGCCGAGGCGTTGTACCAGCGCAGCACGTGGTCACCGCCGGCGTTCTTCGCGCTGGAGAGCGAGTCGTTCATCTCGACGTTGTCGAGGCCGTGCGGGTCGAGCACGTCGGAGTCGGGGAAGTAGTTCCCGACGATCATCGACGGGTGGCCGCTGCCGTCGAGGTCCGCGACGTAGACGGCGTCGGTGTTCCACCGCGGCCCGTGGTACTTGCCGTCGAGACTCTGCGAGGCGACGACCTCACGCGGGACGTACGCGGACGCGGACGGGGTCTTGGCGTCGGACTTCGCCAGGAACAGCACCGGAGTGCGTCCCCAGTAGGTGACCAGGAAGTCGTTGCGGCCGTCGCCGTTGAAGTCGCCGGGGGTGCAGCCGGTGGGCGCCATGGCCTCGTCCATCGGCAGCGGCTTGCCGTCCAGCACGAAGGGCGTGAACCGGTCGGCGGTACGAGCGGTCGGCGTGTAGGTGACCACGACCGAGTCGGTACGGGTGTCGACGATGCACATACCGTTGGCGAGTCCGTGGCCGGTGACATCGTTGACCGCGATGCTGGCGCCGACCGAGGAGATCCAGGCACGAATCTTCTCGTAGGCCGGGTTCACCTCACGGATCGTCTTCTTCGGCTGCGCGTCGTATCCGGGCGGCATCGCGATCGGCATCTCCTTGAACTTGTACGCGGCAGCAGCCTGATCACCGCCCGCGACGGATACCGAGGTACGGACGACGAAGAACAGCGAGGTCGCCACCAATATCGTGACCACCCCTGGGATGAGCCTGCGGAATCGCTGTCGGTACGACATCCCATTTCCCTCCCGTGAACGAGAAATAAAAAGCTGACCGAGGACACTGCGAATGTAATCCTGGAATTACTGCCGCAGCACCTGGCACTTGAGGATCTATCAGCCCGGCAAGGACTGCTTCTCTGACGTTGCCACGGTTCGTGGGGGCGGTTTCAGCCCGTTGAGGCAACGCCTTCGGTCGGTGCGGGGGATATCCAGGGCCGCGTCATTGAGCAGTCTCGGAGAAGACCGGATGCCGGCGGCCCTGAAAAACTCGGGTGAGATCGGTCCCTTTCGCATCACACTCTGGCGAGGTTTTAAATCCATGACGCACACGTATGACGCGATCATCGTCGGGGCGGGCTCCGCGGGTGCGGCGCTCGCGGCCAGGCTGAGCGAGGACCCGGCTCGTTCGGTACTCCTCATCGAAGCGGGCCCGGACTTTCCCGATCCGGCCGGCATCCCGCACGACATCACCAATGGCAATGCCATGTCGATGAGCAAGCACGACTGGCACTACCGCGCGGAGATCATGGACGGCCGACGCATCCTCTTTCCCCGCGGAAAGGTCACCGGCGGCTCGTCCGCGGTCGGTGCCACCATCGCGCTGCGGGGCGTGCCCGAGAACTACGACAAGTGGGCGGCGGCGGGTAATCCGGCGTGGGCGTACGAGCGGGTACTGCCGTACTTCCGCCGGCTGGAGGACGACCTGGACTTCGGGGGCCGGTACCACGGCAAGGGCGGACCGGTGCCGATCCGCCGGTTCCAGCCGGACGAGATGACCACCATGCAGCGCGCCTTCACCGAAGCGAGCCTGGCGGCCGGATTCCCCGAGGTCTCCGACCACAACCACCCCGAGGCGACCGGTATCGGTCCGATCCCGTCCAACCGGCGCGACCCTCGCCACAGGGTCTCGACGGCGATGGCGTACCTGACGCGCGAGAGTCGGGCACGGGAGAACCTGACCCTGCGCAGCGGGACGCTGGTGCACGAGGTGCTCTTCGAGGGCGACCGCGCGGTGGGCGTCCTGGTGTCGGCCGGTGGCGGCGAGCCCGAGGAACTGCGGGCTCACAAGGTCGTTCTGTCGGCCGGCGCTGTCAACACCCCGACGCTGTTGATGCGTTCGGGCATCGGCCCGGCCGACGACCTGACCAGGTTCGGAATCGATGTCCGGCTGGACCGGCCCGGGGTCGGTGCCCACCTGATGGACCACCCGCGGACCGGCGTGTTCATGCGGCCCAAGGACGGGGCCCTGGACGAGAACGTGCCCTTCCTGCAGTCCATGGTGCGGACCACGGCCAAGGGCTCCACCGACTTCAACGACATGCAGTACTACATGGTCAACCACTTCGATCTGGAGCTCTTCCCCGAGCTTCAGATGCTGGCGGGCGCCTCGATGATCTTCGGTGTCATGGTGGTGGACCAGCAGCCGGAGTCCGTCGGCCGGCTGCGGCTGGCCTCGGCCGACCCGGCGGCGGGGCCTGACATCCAGCTCGACTTCCTCTCCACCGAACGGGACCTGGAGAAGATGGTCCAAGGCGTCCGGACCTGCTGGGAGCTGGCCAACCACCCGGGAATCGCGGCACGGGGCGACGGCTTCATCGTGCTGAACGACAAGCTCATCGAGAAGGACGCGATGGTCGAGCAGTACGTGAAGGTGAGCCTGGACAGCGGCTACCACCCGGTGGGCACGGCCCGCATGGGCACCGCTGACGACGCGGGCGCCGTGGTGGACGAACAGCTGCGGGTGCACGGGGCGGACAACCTGTACGTGGCCGACGCCTCGGTGATGCCGAGCATCGTCAACTGCAACACCAACCTCACCTCGATCATGATCGGTGAGCGGCTGGCGGACTGGCTGCGCGCCGAGTGAGCTGAACCCGCCCGGCCTCCCCCGACGGCCGTTCCGGCGCCTGCCGCGCCGGGACGGCCGTCCGTATGTCCCGGTCCGGCCGCCGGCAGGCGCACACAGGGCAATATGAAAGACGAGACGCCGTCACTATTCCTGCCACCATATGAGAAAACAACGCCGCAATTACCCGCCGGACAGCAGACCCGGATATTTTTCTGTTTTTCTCGATTGGTTCGCGGGGCGGCTCCCACAATCGGTTGAAAGGCGATCACCCATGACCGATCCGAATGTGCTGAGCACGGTCCGCGTCCCCCTGGTGGGGGAGGACGAGGCCCAGGGCAGGACCGCGGAGCTGTACGAGGCGATCAAGTCCCGGATGGGGATTCCCTTCGTGCCGGACATGTTCCGCCTTGTGTCCAGCCGCCCCGATCTGCTGGAGGTCGTGATCGCCGGCTACGGCGGCGTGTTCAACGACGGCGTACTGCCGCGTGCGACCCGCGAGATGATCTCCGCCTGGAGCTCCAAGGTCAACGGCTGCCCGTACTGCGTGGGCACCCACAACTGGTTCCTGGCCCAGTTCGGCGGCGATCAGGAACTCACCGACGCGATCGCCGACGCCGCCTCGGTGGAGGACCTGCCGATCGACGAGCGCACCAAGGAACTCATGCGCCTGGTCACCCAGATCTGCACGGGGGCGTTCCGTGTCACCGACGAGGACTGGGCCAGGACCGAGGCCGCGGGCTGGACCAACGCGGAGATGCTGGAAGCGGTCTTCACCGCTTCACTCTTCGCCTTCATCAACCGCCTCGTGGACGGCCTGGGGCTGGGCGACTCGGTGGCCCGCAGCCGGATCGCCTCGCAGCCGGAGGACGCCACCGTGTCCGAGCAGCGGCTGGCAGAGCCCCGATGAGCAGCCCCTCGCGAGCGATCCTGCTCACCGGGGCGTCGTCGAGCACCGGCATGTCCTCCGGCACCGGAAAGGCCGTGGCGCTGCGGCTGCACCGGGCCGGCTGGCCGGTCTACGCGACCGCGCGGCGGCCCGAGGCACTGGCCGAGCTGGAGGCCGAGGGCATCCAGGTCCCCCAGCTGGACGTCAACGACGAGGATTCGATGAGGGCCGTCGTCGACAAGATCACCGCCGAGCACGGCTCGGTCGGCACTCTGATCAACAACGCCGCCTACAGCCTCAACGGCACCATCGGCGAGACCCCGATGGACGAGGTGCGCAGCCAGTTCGAGACGAACGTCTTCGGACTGTGCCGGCTGACCCAGCTCGTACTGCCCGGCATGCGTGCCCGGGGCAGCGGCCGGGTGATCATGATGTCGTCCATCTTCGGTCAGTTCGCCACCCCGGGCCGCGGCTACTACCAGGCCACCAAGCACGCGTTGGAGGCCATCAGCGATTCGCTGCGCCTGGAGGTCGACGGGTTCGGCATCAAGGTGGTGCTGGTCGAGCCGTCGCCAGTGCTCGGCGGGTTCGTACCGATGTCGGTCGCCGACCTCGGGATGTCCGGGGGGCAGGAGAACAACGGTCTGTACGACGACTTCTGGCGGTACTTCGTCGACTGGCACGGCGCCTACCGGGAGACGGAGAGGCCGAGCGGCCGCGGCCGGATGGCGGTGCGCGCGAATACCGTGGCGAAGGTCATCGAGAAGGCGGTGACCAGCGACAACCCGCGGATCAGGTACCGGATCGGGATGCCGTCCCGGTTGCTGCCGCGGATGCGGTGGACCATCGGGGACAGGATGTTCGAGCGCTTCGTCCGGGCGTTCTTCCCCGTCCCCTAGGCCTGCCGTTACCGTGGCCCCGCCCGGGCCCGCCGATGGCGGCGGCCGGGCGGGGCGCGGACGCGAGCCCCGCGGCAGGCCTTGCCGGCGACTCGTTCAGGGGCGGCCGTCAGACCGCAAGAACGAAGAAGAGGGAACTCCCGCATCGGTGTGACGATTGACTGGCGCACCGAAAGACATCCGCCGAGGAGCTGAGGGAAGTGCCACCGATGTATGAAGGCCACGCGGAGCCACCACGGCGCGACGTCATCGGTCCGGACCCCGGAGCGGACGCATGAAGGACCCGAGACTCCTCGTCCAGTCGCCGCTCCGGAGGCTGTCCCTGCTCCAGGTCCGGCACCTCGCGACCGTGCCGTTCGGCGAGGCGACCGGCGACACCGCCCGGGTCTACCGGGAGCTCGAACGGGACTTCGGGGTGCTGGCTCCCCCCATAGCCCTGCACGCCCCGGTGCCGGCGCTGCTCGCGGCGTCCTGGATGACACTGCGCGAGACGATGCTGGTCGACGGGCTGGTACAGCGGGCCGCGAAAGAAGCGGTGGCCGCCGCCGTGTCCCGGGACAACCAGTGTCCCTTCTGCACCACCATGCACTCCACGATGCACGACTCCCTGACTGCCCGGCCCACTGCGTCCGGTCGGGGAGCGAAGGCGGGACCGGACGGCGGCGCGGGGACGACGCCGGGCCAGTTGACGGCGTGGATCGGCTCGGCGGGCAGGCCTCCGTTCGCACCCGAACTCATTCCGGAACTGGCCGGGACCGCGTTCTGTCTCCAGTACCTCAACCGGATGGTCAACGTCTTCCTGGGCGCACAACCGCTGCCGCCGCACGCCCCGGACCGGGCGGTGGGCCCCGTGCTGCGGGTGCTGACCGGCCTGATGCGCGGCTCCGTCAGAGCCAGGGCCCGACCGGGTACGTCGCTGTCGCTACTGCCCGACGCCCCGCTGCCGGAGGACCTGGGCTGGGCGGCGGCCGATCCGCGAATCGCCGGGGCGCTGGCCCGCGGCACGGCGGCCGTCGAGCTGACAGCCGCCGAACTGGTGCCGGAGTCGGTCCGGGACATGGTGGCCGCCGAACTGGCCCGTTGGGACGGCGGCGACCCCGGCCTCGGCCGGGCCTGGCTGGACGCGCCGCTGCGGGAACTGCCGCCGGCCGACCGGCAGGCGGGCAACCTCGCACTGCTCACCGCCCTGGCCTCCTACCGCGTGGACGACAAGGCCATCGCGGCCTTCCGGCAGAACGGCGGGGGTGACCGGGAGATCCTCGCGGTCACGTCGTGGGCCGCTCAGCGGGCGGCACAGCGGCGCATCGGACAATTGCTCCGCGTCAACTGAATACCCCGCTCCCTTCGCGTAGGCAGCCTTTGTTCCGCCCACCGCCTTGCGGTGGTGTTCCGATATAGGGTCCGTGCGCCCTAAATTCTCCGGGTATTGATACCCGATGCGGCACGGCGGGGTCCGGCATTTTTATGTCGTCGCCCGAAAGCGGGACCTCTTTCCCGCCGCCCCGCGTCGACAGGCGCTGCCCTGCGCGTCCGGTCAGGACGCACTCGCTTCATCGGCACGCTCGGAGAAATACCGTGCACATCTCTGCGGTACACATTATCGCACCGACAGAGCGTCAGTTCTGAGATGTCGCTCGGCCATTTCCGTCAGGACGCATTCGATTCATCGACAAGCTTGGAGCACTGCCATGCAGGTCGCCGTTGAGCGCGCGATAGCGACGATGTGGGACCGATACGAGGAACCACTCTCGCTCGACGAGATCGCCAACACCGCGATTCTCAGCAAATTCTATTTCTCCCGGGTGTTCCGCAATCTCACCGGGACCTCTCCGGGCCGATTCCTTTCCGTGGTCCGGTTGCACCGGGCGAAGAGCCTGTTGTTGGAGACCGATCTCAGCGTCACCGAGATCTCCTACCGCGTCGGTTACAACAGTCTCGGCACCTTCACCAGTCGTTTCACCCGCAGTGTGAGCCACTCCCCGGCCCGCTATCGGGCGCTGGCCCGTGCCGGGCTGCTGACGCCGAGCGGCGGGGCCGTCACGGGGCCGCAGCAGCTCCTCGACGGTGGCCGGCCCACGAGTGAACTCGAGGGCACCATTCGTCTCCCGAGTACCGCACAGCCGGTACGGATCTACATCGGTGCGTTCCGTGAGTCCATCGTGCAGGGCCGCCCGGCCTCCTGCGCGATCCTGGACGGGCCCGGTCCGTTCTCGCTGCGCCTGCCGGAGGGCGCCTGGTACATCCGGGCGGCCGTACTCGCCATCGACGACCCGCCCTCGGCGCTCGGTCAGCGGCGCCCGCTGCTGGTGGCTTCGAGCCAGGTACTGAACGTACGACGGGGCCAGAACACCCGGGTCAACCTGCTCGGGCGTCCGCTGACCTCCCTGGACCTGCCGATCCTTCTGGCGCTGCCGGAGCTGGACTTCTCGGGCCTGCCGAAGGCCGGCGATGCTCCCTTCGAGCTGCCCGCCATCACCGGCACCTGAATCCGTGGACGCGAAGGAGAACGCCCGGCCCGTCGTACGGCGGGTCGGGCGTTCTCCAGCGGAACGGCCCATCCGCACGGGCCGGGCCCCGCACCGGCCCGTGCGGCTTCGGGCGGTCCTGCCGCGTCTCCCGCGGGGTCCGGTGGGTCAGAAGCCGCGGACCGGCTCCACCTCGTAGGCGGGCGGCGCGAACGGTCCCCAGGCGAAGGCCGGCATCCAGGTCACCGACGCGCCCCCGGACCAGCGCAGTTCCTCGATCTGGCGCCGGGTGCGGCGGCCGGTCAGCGACCGGAAGACGTCGAAGGCCGGGCCGTGGACAGTGGCGAGGGGAGGCCCCTCCCCCACCACCCAGTCCCGCTCCGGGGTGTCGATCCGCAGCGCCGGCAGATTCCCGCCGTGCACCGCGAGGCCGAACCCCATGGTGGCCAGGTCCAGCGCGCCGGGGAACGCCGGATGGCCGGAGGGCGCGACCGTCTCGCCCAGACCGGCGCGCAGGTCCATCTCGTGCGAGAACACGTCGAGCAACAGGATGCGCCGCCGCAGTTCGGGGGTGTGGTCCAGTGCCTCGCGCAACTCGCTGTCCAGGGCGTCCCACCGGTCCAGCAGACCGGGCAGGTCAACGCCCTCCGATGGACGCAGATCTATCTGGTTGTCCTCCAGTGCGGCGAACGACTCGCAGATGTGGACGAGGTGTCCGATCAGGTCGCGCACGGTCCACTCGGGGCAGGCGGGCACGCCGGCGGTGGCCGTGTCCGGCGTCCGGGTGACCAGGCCGGTGATGTTCTCCCTGGCCCGCCGGTAGGCGTGGTGCTGCTCGGCCGGATCGTGTCCGGTCCCCGCCGCCGTCATGCCCCGCTCCGCCCGGCGGCGCTCCCGGCCTGCCGCCGCGTCAGCAGGCCGGCCCGGTGCAGCCAGCGAGCGGTGTCGGCCATCGTCGTCGCGACGGGCCGCGCCGTGGGGACGTCGGCCGTGGCGGCCCGGGCCACCGGCACCGCGTGCACGCAGGTGTAGGCGGCGCCGAACTCGGCGGGGATGTGCCACGGCCACCACCGCTGGACCTCATCGGCGACCCGGGCGGCGGGAAGCATGGCCCGCCCCGGCAGCCGCAGCGTCGTGAGCCGGCGGCCGGTCGCCGCGCGGAGCTCCGCCAGATAGTCGGCCGTCGTCACGTACCGGTTGGGCGCGAAGACCCGCACCGGCTTGTCCGGCGGCGGGCCGAGGGCCAGCCCCCCGAGCACGGCGGCGGTGTCTCGCACGTCGCCGAGCGGGAAGCCGCCGGTGGGCCACAGCGGCATCAGGCCGCGCAGCACGTCGCGCAGCCGGCCGGTCTGGTCACCGCGCCTGGGGTCGTCCGGGCCCAGCAGGGCCGGTGGGTAGACGATGTGGACCGGCGCCCCGGCGTCCTGGTGCCGCCGGGCGAGCGTCTCACAGGCCGCCTTGCTCGCCAGGTAGGGCTCGTCGGGGTCCCCCACCGGGCTGTCGGCGCGCAGTTCGGCTGCGGTGGTGGGAATCAGCGCGCCGACCGTCGAGACGTAGATGACCGAGCCGGTCCCGGCCCTAACCGCCGCATTCAGGACCGCATCGGTACCCGCCACATTGGTGCGGGTGATGTCGTCACGGCGCCGACGGTCGAAAGAGTAGACCGAACCCAGGTGGATCACGGCGTCGGCGCCGCGGACCGCGCGGGCCGCCGCCGCCTCGTCGGCGACATCGCCGGTGACGGTCTCCACCGTGTCCGGGTCGATGCCGAGCGGGCCGAGCGCGGGCGCCAGCCGTAACGGGTCGCGCGTCAGCAGCCGTATACGTGCTCCGCCGGCCGCGAGCGCGGCGACCGTGTGCGAGCCGAGGAAGCCGGTGCCTCCTGTCACACAGACCAACATGTCGTTCCTCCTTTTCCGTCCCCTGCTCGACCGGTCGCTTCGCTCGTCGGCGCGGCCGGTCCGCGGGCGTGCGCCGCCGGTCCGGCAGGAACTGTCGGGTGATGCCCGCCGCGCGCCGGCTCGTACCGTCCGTCCCGGTCCGTACGAAGGCGGGGACGGGCGACCGCGGACGGTACGAGGTGCGGCGGGCCGGCACGGTCCTCAAGCGGCCCACCCGCCGGAGGGGCCGTCCTCGCGGCGCTCGGAGTCCAGTTGGACGTCCTTGGCGAAGGAGGCCATGAGCACGGGAACCGCCTCGGCCTGGAAGTCGACCTCGGAGTCGAACTCCTTGATCATTCCTTCCAGCACCAGCAGCGACAGCAGCGGAAAGGCGAACTCGGCCGCGGCGAAGACGCCGAAATCCTTCTGGAGCTTGAACAGCCGCGGCGCGAACGCCCCGAGGTCGAAGTCCTTCGACAGTGCCCCGGCCACCTCGTCCACCAGCTCCGTCACCGCGCCGCGGAATCCCTCCCGGTCCATGTCCGCGGGGAGCCGCGCGGCGCTGTCGAGCACGATGTCCGCACACTTGGGGCCGTTGCCCTGGGCCATGTTGAGGAAGAAGCCGGCGAAGGAACGCCGCACCGCGTCGGGCAGCCGCACCACGAAGCCGGCGTCGAGCATCACGACCCGTCCCTCACCGTCCAGGCAGAGGTTGCCCGGATGCAGGTCGCAGTGCACCAGGCCGTCCACGAAGAGCATCCGGTAGACCGCCCGGAGGACATCGCGGACCACCTCCCGGCGGCGGGCCATCGACATGCCGTGGGGTCGGAACCGGCCGATGTCCGGGACGAACTCCATGGTGAGCACCGTCGGTCCGCACAGTCCCTCGACGGGCGCGGGGATGCGCAGTTCGGTGTGGTCGACAAGGTTGCCGCGCAGGGCGAGCAGGGAATCGTGTTCGGCGGTGAAGTCGAGCTGGCGCAGGACGGCGCCGCCGAGCTGTCCGATCATCTCCTCGGCGGGCAGGTCCCGCATGCTCGGCAGCAGCCGGCCGGCCCGCGCGCCGAGCAGAGCCAGCCGCAGATCGGTCTCCAGCACTGGGCGGATGCCGTGCCGCTGCACCTTGACGGCGACCTCGGTGCCGTCGGCGAGTCGTGCGCGGTGCACACTGGCGATACTGCCGCAGGCCACCGGCTGCCAGTCGAACTCGGCGAAGGCATCCGAGAACCCGGCCTCGGCGAGGGTGCGTGCCACCGCCGCGCGTCTCGGCTGCCGTACCTCGTCGGCCAGTTCGCCCAAGGCGTCGCACCAGCGTTCGGGGACCAGGTCCCGGCGCGTGCTGAGCAGTTGCCCCGCCTTGACGAAGAACGGCCCCAGCGCGGTCAGCAGCCGGGGAGCGCGGTGCGCCAGCCGGGTCCGGCCGCCGCGGGTCACCGTGTGCGGCAGGGCGGCGATCAGATGTCCGGTGACGATCAGGACGGTGGCACAGGCACGCTTCGGCAGCAGCCACCAACTGGTCCGTTGTTCTCGCACGGCAACCCCAGATCCCTCGTGTCGGGCGGACCGAAGACGGCCCGCCAGCTAGGAAAGCAGCCACCGGGCCGGCGCTCTATACGCCATATTGCTCACTGCGGTGCCCGGCCCGTGCCGGGCGGTCCGACGTAGGACTGTGCGATGTCCAGCCACTGGTCGGCCTCCGTCCCCACCGCGCGCAGGGCGAGGTCGTCGCGGTGTCTGCGCCGGGTGACGAGCAGACAGAAGTCCTGGGCAGGGCCGGTGATCCGCTGCCCGGCCTCCGGCGGGCCGAAGGCCCACAGTTCTCCGGACGGGGCCGTCAGCTCGAAGCGGAAGGGCTCGGCCGGAGGTCGCAGACCGCGGGCACGGTAGGCCAGGTCCCGGGTGCGGGTCCCGAGGAAGACGATGTGGCCGATCCGGTCGGTGATCACGCGCGAACGTCCGAGGCCGTCGCGGATGTCCTGGCCGTGCGCGAACAGTTCCGTCAACGCGACCGCGGCGAGCACACTGGCCGGCAACGGCCCGGCCGCCGGCCACGGCACCAGGGCACGCCGTTCCAGTGCGGCCAGCCTTTTCTCGGCGGCGGACCGTTCCTCGGCCCAGCGACGCAGTAGTCCGGGAAGAGGCTCCGCGAGATACTCGGCGAGCCTGGCGTCCATTCCGGACTGAAAGTCCTCCCGGACCGGCGCGATCTCGGCCTCGAAGGCGTCCGCGTCACTCACCGCGAGCCGGACCATGCGGGAGACGTACGCCAGGTGAGCCACCTGATGACGGACCGTCCAGGAGGCTGCGGGGGTCTCCGTCGCCCATTCCTCGGGGCTCAGTTCCGACACGAGATCTCCGATCTCAGCACCCTCCACCGCCAGATCTGCGTACACGTCCTGCATCGCGGTCATGTGTCCATTCCCTTCGAGGCGCCGGAGAACGCGGCGGGCGAACCGCGTCCATCCTCCGGGCACGGGCGGACCGCCGCTTCTTCGCACGTGCTCTCCGCGCCGCCTCCGACGCCCCGGATGTTGTGTGCTCAACGGCGAGGGGTGGCACTGTCCGCAAAGGGCAACGGTCGTGAGGAGGTACTCGCGAGGCGGATGGCGGCTCCAGGGTGCCGAAGGAGGAGAGCCGCACGGAGCCGTCCAGCTCCAGCACCTGCCAGCGCCGGGTGAGTTCGGCCCGTTGCGTTGTGGACGACGTCGAGGAGCCCCCCCGACAAGCAGTTCCAGCGGGGGGCCGCCTCACGCACCCGAGGCCGTCCGAGCGCGGGCACGGATTCCCGCGCCTGCCTCCCCGGGCGTCGAGGACTGCGACGGGCCGCGAGGCCCCAAGCCGCCGCCCACCTCCCCTCAGGAACCCCACTCACCAGGGCAAAGCGCCCCGAATTCCGACGTGAGCGGCTCACCCCCTCCCCCGGCCTCGTGCCCGCCGGGCCCGGGCGCGCGGTCCCGCGAACGTACGGTCCGGCTCCGCCTGCGTGCCGCCGACCATTTCGGCGTCGGTCAGCAAGCAGGAGGCGAGGACGGCGGCGATGCCTTCGCGGTCCAGGCCGGGCGAGGTGAAGACGAGGTGCTGCTCGCGGTCGCCGTGTTCGGGGTGCCAGTCGAGCGCCGCGGCGGCCCGGCGCAGCGGCGGTACGAGGTCCCAGGCGGCGTCGGGGAGTCCGCGCAGCCAGGGTCCGGCGGCCTCCACGCACAGCGCGCCGCCGGCCGCGTCCCAGTGCAGCAGCGTGTCGGGCCGGTCGGCGAGCCAGAAACGGCCCCGGCTGCGTACCGCCGCGCAGCACAACTCCTCCAGCGCCTCGAAGAGGCGCCCGGGGTGGAAGGGCCGACGGTGGCGCCATACGAGGGTGCCGATCCCTGCCTCGTGGGCTTCCTGCGGGAGGAGTGCCATCGCCGGGTGCTGGGCCGCTGCCGCCGCCTCGGTGTCGAAGCCCTCCCGGAGCAGGCCGCGCAGTTCGGGGGAGCCCAGCGGCAGGCGCGTTGCTGTGGGGTGCAGTTGGGCGAGCAGGGCAAGGTCGTCGGGGTCACACTCCTCCTGCTGTCCGGCGAGTACGAGGACGCGCGGGTACTCCAGTTGCCGGGCGAAGGTGTCGCCCACGGTGCGTTCGTCGGTCGGCGCGGCGGCGAGACCGGCTTCGGCGAGGTCGTCTCCGTTGCCGAGGCAGGCGAGGACGAGGGCGGGGTCCACGGCGGTGAGCACGGTGCCGAGGCGCAGCGACTCCCCCGCGTGCGCGACGACGACCTCGGCCATCGCGCGCGGTTCGACGGAGTCCCACAACTCCACGAGGGCGAGGCGCGTCGTGCCGTCCTCCGCGAGCCGCCGCAGCTCGGGGACCAGGTCCTCGCGCAAGGCGCAGCAGGCGCAGTCGTTGACGAGGGGCGTCTCACCGGTGGCGCGGGTGCCGGAGGCATCGCGCACCTCGCGCACGACCGCTCCGGAGAGGGCGTCGCGCAGGTCGTGGTGGAGTGCGACGCTGCCGGGTACGACGCTCAGCAGGTGGTCGACGGTCCTCGCCCGCGCCTCGGCGTGCAGCCCGGCCACGAGCACGACCGGCAGGGGCGAGCTGTCCCGCGGCCTCATCGGCCGGTCCCGCGCCCGTAACGCCGTTCGAAGCGCTCGACCCGCCCCGCGGTGTCCATGACGCGCGCGGTGCCGGTGTAGAAGGGGTGGCTCGCGGACGACACCTCGACATCGACGACCGGATAGGTGCGGCCGTCCTCCCGCTCGACGGTCCGTTCGCTCGTCATGGTCGACCGCGTCAGAAAGGCGAATCCGGCCGCGCGGTCGCGGAAGACGACGGGGCCGTACGGGGGGTGGATACCGGTCTTCATCTCTGTCCTTCGTACGTGCGCGGACGTGCTCTCCCACGCCTCGCGGGGCTCCCGCGCGGACTGCTCCGCAGCGGTCGGGAGACAGCATACGACAATGATTTTCATTACCGATACACCCCTCGTCGATCCAGCCCCGTGCGGCCGACGACACCCGCCGGCCGTCGGCCGGCGACCGACGGCCGGCGATCCGGCAACTCGGCGTCTCCCGCGGAACAGCCACCGCCGCGACGCCGCCGGAGGAATCCGAGCGGATACGCGTTCGCGCCTGTCGGCTCACCGGGCAAGACGGTCGCAGCCGTCGCCCGGGAGCTGGGCAGAGGCGGGCTGGACGCGAAGGCGGGGCCGGTCCCGGACCTGACGGGCCGCGCCTTCCGCACGGAGCGCCCCGCGATCGAGGCGGTCCGCGTCACCTCTCGGCAGTCGAGGGCCGGCTCCCTCTTACCCGCTGGACCCGGCCATCCGCGAAGTCGTCCGGTCATTCGCCGGTCGGCGTCGTGCCCCACGTTCGGGCGGGTCCCTCCGCCTGGAGGCCGGGGCTTCGCGCCGACGCGCCGTCAGGCGCCGAACCGCCCGTCCAGGCTGCCCGCCTTCGCCTCGTTCACGAGGTCGGCGAACTGGGTGGGGCTCATCTGGACGCGCTGGCCGAAGTCGTCGGTGAGGACGATCCGGCGATCCTCGGTGGCGGCGGGGTCCACGAAGAGCTGGGGGCAGCCGCAATTGCAGTTGCCGCAGAACGTGGCAACCGGTTCGAGGGAGGTCAGGTCGAGGACGCTGGGCTCGTGGGTCATGGGGGCACCTTCCGCCGGGGCCGCGCTCTTGGTGGCGGCCTTGGACGAGGCGGATGTACCCGCGTATGGCCGGGAGTTCACTCTTGTCGTCCCTCCGCGTAACCGGGGAACTCCCCTCGGTACCGCGCCGACTACCGAGGGGGACGTGCGCCCGCCGGGACGAGGACGGAGCGGGCGCGCGTCCAGCCCAATCCTTGTGCGTGCGGACGGGGTGCGGCTTCCCGTCCCGTCCGCACGCTTCCGGAATGCGGCCGGGCTATGCCGCGAGGGCCCGGCTTTCGGTCTCCTCCTCTCCCTGTTCCAGTCGCGTGGTCAGGGCGCTGCGCGCCCGTGCGACCCGGGAGCGGACGGTGCCGATGGGGCAGCCGGCCTCGCGGGCGGCCTCCGCGTAGGAGAGCCCGAGGAGCTGGGTGAGCACGAATGCCTGGCGGCGGTCGTACGGGAGCGCCGCCAGGAGGTCCTGGAGCACCACCCCTTCCTCGAAGCCGGGCAGTCCGGTCGGCTGGTTCCGCTCGACGGTCAGGCACCAGTCGTCGGTGTCGGCGAGCAGGGGGCGCGCGGCGGCCCTGCGGAAGTCGTCGACGACTGCGCGGCGCGCGATGGCGAGCAGCCAGGTACGGGCCGAGGAGCGGCCCTCGAAGCGGTGCAGTGTCCGCAGCGCACGCAGGAAGGTGTCCTGCGCGAGGTCCTCGGCCGCCTGCGGGTCGGCCGAGAGGTGGGCCACGTACCGCACGACATCGCGGTGCAGGGCCCGTACGAAGGCGTCGGCGGCCTCGCGGTCGCCGGCGCGGGCGGCGAGTGCCCAGGCGGTCGCGGCGGAGTCCTCCGCCGTTCTGTCCCGGGGGACGGTGGCGCGCTGTGGCCCGCGCGGGGCGGGCAGCGTGGTGTTCATCGCCAGGTGAGTCCTTCACGGATCGGTCCGGGGACGACGGAACACACGGGCGGCGTGCGGACACGCGGCAGGGCGGGCCGAAGCCTGCCCGCGGTTCCGGGTCTCCGGTGAAAGGGGGCACCCTGGCCCTCGGGGGCCGGGTGTGCCGGAGGACTCCTCGTACGGATGAGGCGTGCCGACGCCGGTGCGGCCGGCCGCCGCTCCGTGCGGGTACGCCACCGGGCGGCCGGTCGGGGACCGGTCGCGTGCGGCTGGATGCGTCCTCCGGAATGCCTGCCGCGTCGTCAGGGCGCGGCGAGCACCCCCGGTGGCCCGCGCCGCTCCAGGGCGCGGGCACAGCGCAGCCCTTGGGGCAGCCGGTCGCTGAGGCCCTTGCGGGGGCGCAGGCGACGGCGGGGCGCGGGCAGCGGGGCTGTGCGGAGGAGGTGGAGCGGGGCGCGCAGCCAGCCGGTGACGGCGCGCAGGACCTGGAAGACCGCGCGCTCGCCGTGGGCGAGCCAGATGCCGCAGACGAGGGCGGCCAGGACGTGCGCCGCGAGCATGCCGGTCGAGGACATTCCGCCCATGTCGTGGCCCATGTGGGCCATGGGCGCGAGCGATCCCGAGTGGTCCATGCCCGCCATGTGGCCCATGGCGGAGTGGTCCATCCCGGCCATGCCGGAGTGGTCCATGCCCGCCATGAGGTCGGCTCCCCCGGCTCCGCCACCGGCGCTCACGGGGCCGCCCGCGTCGATGGAGCACAGGTTTTCGTACGGGGACGCGGTGAGCGCGGCCGTCGTCGTACCGCCTGGCGGGCCTCCTGCCGGACCGAGGGCGGACTGCGCGGCGGTGAAGGCGCTGTGCAGGACGCCCTGGGTGGCGACGGCGAGGGCGGTCACGAGCCAGGGGCCGCGCTCGCGGGCGGCGAACCACCAGCCGGGGAGCGCGAGGGAGACGAAGGCGACGGCGAGTACCCAGAGGGGCAGCGGGGTGGCCGACATGAGGACGTGTCCGGTCGCGGCGAGCGTCACGGAGACGGCGGCGAACATCGCCGCTCTCAGCACGCGTCCCACCGGCCCGGCCTCCATGGCGCCTCATCCTCCCATCGCACGGCACCGGAGAACACGGCGGGGTGTCCGGCTCGCCACCTTTGCCGGAAAGGTCGTGTACGGCGGGGAGTTGGGGCATATGCGAGGGCGATATTCGGCGCGCGTGCGGCCGGGACGTTCGGCCTTCTCAGGAGTCACGGACGGGCTACGGGCGGGGCAGCCCGTCCGTGTCCGCGCCGGGGCGGACCACGACGGCGTGAACCGTGCGGGGCGCGCCATGGGCGAAGCGCAGAGTGAAGGAAACCTCGTCTCCGGGTCGCCACGCGCTCTTGGGCCGTACGGTCACGTCGATGCCGTGCGGGGCCATGGTGAGCCCGTCCCCGGCCGGTACGCGTACGGAGTCCACGGGCTGCCGGTACGCGGCGCCGGAGGTCGTCATGCGGTGGCGGCTGAGCAGGGGGGACGTGGTGGTGTCGGGCGAGGTCAGGCCGGTGAGCAGGTCGGCGGAGCCGCCGTCGTTGCCGAGGGTGAAGAAGGCGGCGGTCTCCGGGGTCGTCCCGAGCGGCTGGTAGACGTACGCCTTCGTGACGGTGACACGCGCGGGGCTGCCGGCGCGTCCGCTCGCCGTCCAGGCGCCGAGACCGGCGAGCGCCAGGCCCGAGGCGAGGACGGGGACGCCGACAGCGGCGAGCGGGGCGCGAAAGCGCGCGAAGGTGCCGGGCATCAGAAGGCCGCCCTCGGGGACGGGCGCCGCCGGGCGGCGGCGGGCGCGGGTTGCCAGCGGCGCAGCCGGAGACTCCCGAGCACGACGAGGACGGAACTGAGCGACATCGCGGCGGCGGCGAGCATCGGGTCGAGCAGGCCGACCATCGCGAGCGGGATCGTGACGACGTTGTATCCGAAGGCCCACAGCAGGTTTCCGCGAATGGTGGCGAGCGTGCGGCGCGAGAGGCGGACGGCGTCGGCGAGCGCTTCGATGTCGTCCCGTACGAGGGTGACGTCGGCTGCGCCGATCGCGACGTCCGTGCCGGTGCCCATCGCGATGCCGAGGTCGGCGCCCGCGAGTGCCGCCGCGTCGTTGACGCCGTCGCCGACGACGGCGACGCGCCGGCCCTCGTCGCGGAGCGCGCGGACGAGTCCGGCTTTGCGCTCGGGGGTGCAGCGGGCGTAGGTCTCGGTGATGCCGAGCGCGGCGGCGACGGCTCGCGCGGGTTTCTCCTCGTCGCCGGTCGCGAGGACGGGGCGTACGCCGAGGCGGCGCAGCCGGTCCACGGCGTGGTAGCTGCCGGGACGGACGACGTCGCCGAGTGCCAGGAGCGCCTCGGGCCGGCCGTCGACGCGGACGAGCACCGGGGTCTGGGCCGCGTCGAGCGCGGCGGTGCGGGCGGCGTCCAACTCGGGGGGCAGAAGGCCGTCTGCCGTGCCCGCCTCGACCAGACGCCCCTCCACGTGCCCGCGTACGCCGGTGCCCGGGCGTGCGGCGAAGTCGCTGAGCGCGGAAGCTCTGACGGCGCCCTCGGGCAGCGTGCGTTCGGCGTGCAGGACGAGCGCACGGCCGAGCGGGTGTTCCGAGCCGGTCTCCACGGTCGCGGCGAGCCGCAGGGCCTCAGCGGTGCCCACGCCGTCGGGGCGGGCGGTGAGGGCGGTGACGATGAGGTGGCCGGTGGTGAGGGTGCCGGTCTTGTCGAGGACGACGGTGTCGATGCGGCGGAGGGCTTCGAGTGCCTGGGGCCCCTTGACGAGGACGCCGAGCTGGGCTCCGCGCCCGGTCGCCGCCATGAGCGCGGTCGGGGTGGCGAGTCCGAGGGCGCAGGGGCAGGCGACGACGAGGACGGCGACGCAGGCGGTGAAGGCGGGTTGCGGCTCGGCGCCGGCGCCGAGCCAGAAGCCGAGAACGGTCACGGCGAGAGCGAGGACGACGGGGACGAAAACGCCCGCGACGCTGTCGGCGAGGCGCTGCGCGCGGGCCTTGCCCGCCTGCGCCTCGGTGACCAGCGCGGTGATCCGGGCGAGTTGGGTGTCCGCGCCGATCGCGCTCGCGCGGACGAGGAGGATGCCGCCCGCGTTGACGGCGCCCCCGGTCACCGCGGAGCCCGGCCCGGCCTCGACCGGTCGGGTCTCCCCCGTGACGAGGGACAGGTCGAGCGCGGAACTGCCCTCGACGACCTCGCCATCCGTCGCGACGCGCTCGCCGGGGCGGACGAGGAAGACCTCGCCGACCCGGAGCCGGTCGGCCGCGACGACCCGTTCGACGCCCCCGTCCCGTATCGTCACCTCCTTCACGCCGAGTGCGGCCAGTGCGCGCAGGGCCGCGGAGGTGCCGTGCCGGGCGCGGGCCTCCAGGTGGCGGCCGACGAGGACGAAGAGCGGGACGCCGACCGCGGCTTCGAGGTAGACGTGTGCCATGCCGTCCGAGGCGGTCGGCAGCAGCGTGAACGCCATGCGCATGTCCGGGTCGCCCGCGCCGCCGAGGAAGAGCGCGTAGGCGGACCAGCCGAAGGAGGCGAGGACGCCGAGCGAGACGAGGGTGTCCATCGTCGCCGCGCCGTGCCGCAGCCCGCGCCAGGCCCGTTCGTGGAAGGGCCGCGCGCTCCAGACCGCGACGGGCGCGGCGAGCATGAAGCACAGCCACTGCCAGTTGCGGAACTGGAGGGCGGGCACCATCGAGAGCACGAGGACGGGGACGGCGAGAAGGGCGGTGATCAGGAGGCGCGGCAGGAGCGGCGACACCGGTTCCTCCTCCCCCGCGGTGGCCGGTGCGGGCAGTCGGGCCGTGTAGCCCGCCTTCTCGACGGCGGCGACCAGCTTGCCCGGGGCGAGCCCTTCCGGGTGGCTCACGCGGGCCGTGCCGGTGGCGAGGTTGACGGTGGCGCTGACGCCGTCGAGCGCGGCGAGCTTCTTCTCGACGCGGCGCACGCACGCCGCGCACGTCATGCCGCCGACCAGGAGATCGGTCGTGTCGAGGCCGGATGCGGGCGCCGTACGGGGTGCGGAGGCGGAGCCCATCAGTGCCCCATCCCGTTCATGCCGTCCATGCCACCGTGGTGCGGGTCGGGGTCCTCGTCGTGGTGCGAGACTCCGCGCAGGTCGGGGGCGACGGGCCCGGCGAGGTGCCCGACACCGTACGAGACGGTGAAGAGGCCGGCGAGCAGCAGCAGAAAGCCCCCGAGCAGCGCGTACGGCACGGGGGTGGCACGCCGTCCTGCGGGCGGCGTCACCGAGTGGTCCATGAGCGGGGCTCCGGCGTGAGAGCGCGTGGGGCGCGTGGGGCATGTGTACGGTCCAGGAGTCGGACGCCCGGCACGGTGAGTTCCCCGGCCCGCGCGTGACCCGCGTCACACAATGGACTCCTGTCACACCGGCCCAGGAACCACCGCGCTCCCTGGGCCGTGCGGCAGGAGTCCGTCCGCTCGCCGTACCGGCTCACACCATGACGACGAACATCACCGCCATCCCGAGCGCCATGAGACCGTGGCAGCCGAGGTCCCAGGCCGCGTGGACCGCGCCGCCCGCCGCCGTACCGCCGCCGATGCCGCCGTCCGCGCGGCCGGGATTCGCCGTACGAGGGACAAAGCGCCCGGCATCGAAGCCCCGCGCGAGCCACCACAGGGCGAGGGCGAGGAGAGCGAGCGCGAAGAGGCCCGCGCTCCAGCGATCGCCGGTTCCGCTGAGTGTCATCGCGGCGAGCGCGCCGGGCGCCGACATGTCCATCCCCGGCATGTCGTGGGCATGGCCGCCGCCCATGCCGTCCATGGACATGCCCGAGGACATCGCGGCGACCATCCAGGCCATGGCGGCGGTCATGACGGCATGGGGCAGGGCCGCGGCGAGCGCCCGGCCGCGCGATTCGACCGCGTTCGGCAGGGCGAGCGCGATCAGGAGGAACCACGCGGCGGCGGCGGAGAAGAAGAGCACCTGGGGGGTCGCGGGCAGGTCCATGCCCCACTCCCAGGCCATGGCGAACATCGCGAGGGCCATGACGGCGTGCAGGACGTGCGCGAGGCGCGCGGTCCACGGGTGCGAGCGCGCGGTGACGGCGCGCCAGAGGCCGTACGCGGCGAGGGCGACGAAGAGCAGCGTAAGTATCCAGCGCAGCCCGGTGGCGGCGATCATCGGGCCAGCTCCTTGGGGTTCTCGTCACGGGGGTTGTCGTCGCGAGGGGTCTCCTCGCGGGCGGTAGCCGGCGCGGGACGCGGGGCGCTGCGCGCGCGGCGGGTCCCGGCGAGCCCCAGGTCCATGAGCAGGAAGCAGACGAGCGGCAGACCGAACAGCGGCAGGAAGTACGCGAGTACGGCGCCGACGACGACGAGTGGAGCCATGGCCTTGCCGAGCACGCGTCGCCAGGCGCCGCGCGCGGGTGGCCTGCCGAACCTGCGCCCGCTCGCACGGGTGGGCCTGCGCAACCACCACATGCGGTAGCCCATGAAGAGCATCCCGATGAGGGCGACGGCGATCAGGGCCAGGACGATCTGGTTGGCGAGGCCGAAGAGGAGCCCCATGTGGGCGTCGATGCCCCACCGGGTGAGCTTGGCGAGGAGGGGGAAGTCGTCGAAGAGCTGCTTGTCGGTGATCTTTCCAGTGGTGGGGTCGATGGCGACCGAGTCCTGCTGTTCGGGCCAGTGCCGGGTGTTCTCGCCGACGACGTACGTACTCTTCGCGTCGGCGGGCGGGGTGATGACCAGTTTGCCCCGCAGACCGTCGGCACGGGCGATGCGAACGGCCTCGTCGAGATCGATCCGCGCGGCGGAAGCACCCGGAGCACCGTCCGAGCCATTCGAGCCGTCGCCTCGTCCGACAGCCGTCGAGACAGCGGGAGTCGCGCCACCCAGTGAATCCTGGATCTTACCGATGTTCATCCCGGCGTGCGCGGACCACGTGAGTCCGGTCGCCGACAGGGCGAGGAAGCCGATCGAGACCCACAGGCCGACCGCTCCGTGCCAGGACAGGGTCCGCTTGCGGCCCTTCGGCCCCCGGCGCGGCACGAAGAGCTTGCGCAGTCGTGCCCGGCCGCGGGGCGAGCCCACCCACAGCGCGAGTCCGCCGAGCACCTCGGCCCACAGCCAACTTGCCGCGATCTCGCTGTAGTTGCGACCGAAGTCGCCGAGGTGGAGTGTGCGGTGCAGGCTGTCGAACCACGAGCGCACGGGCAGCCACTCACCGAAGGTGCGGAGCTGTCCACGCACCTGCGCGTCGTAAGGGTTGACGAAGGCGGTCTGCGTGTAGCCCTCGGGCAGTCCCTTGACGTTGAACGTGACACGCGTCGTGTCCTCGCGACCCTCGCCCTTGGTGATCGAGACGAGTTCGCCCCCCGGTATCGCCGCGCGCGCGGCGTCGACCTGGGCGTCGAGCGGTCGGGCCTCGCCGTGCGGGGTGACCTTGAGCTCGTGGCGATAGACGACCGACTCGATCTGCGGGGTCGCGGTGTAGAGGAGCCCGGTGACGGCGGCGACGAGAAGGAAGGGGCCGATGAGGATGCCCGCGTAGAAGTGCAGGCGGAGCAGGAGGGGGCGTAGTCCGCTCCAGGCGCCGCCGCTTCTGGGGGTGGGCGTCGCGAAGCCCTCGTCCGGGGAGAGGGGTTCGGGGGGAACGGCCGCCCCGGACCGGCCTTGCGCGGGCGGTGGCGGAACGGCGGAAGTGGTCTCGGTCATCGGCTCTTCCTCGTGCGTGGACCGGCGGGGCGGTGACGTACAGGAGTCGGTGCGAGGCGTGCGGGAGTTCCCGCGCAGACGATGTGACGCGGATCACGCAGGAGCGTAGGAGGTGCGGGGACGGCAGGACAGCCCTGGGATCGAAGGTGGCCGAGATGCGGTGTGCACCGGTTGCGCCTGGAGGGACCAAAGGCAGGAAGTCGGCGCGCGGACACCACTGGTTCCCGAGGAGGAGTGCGACGCGCCTCACGAGCGAACCCGGGCGGCAAGGCACCCCGTTACCCGCGAGTACGTGCGATCGGCAGGCCGCGCCACGGGGAATGCGCCTTCCCGAGCGTGGCCCGGCCCTCGCCCGCCGGTCTCGGGCGGTCGCCACGCCCGCCTCCCCGGTACGGGCCGCGACCGGCGGGCCCCGCTTTCCTCAGCCGGTTTCCCGGTCGGCGCGCCAGACGGTGCCGCGCCGCTCGTACTCCATGATCCGTTCGACGGAGAGCGCGAGTTCGGCCCCGCACTCCCGCTCGACGAGCCACAGCGCGAGGTCGATCCCGCTCGTGACACCTCCGGCCGTCACGAGGTTCCCGTCGTCCACGACGCGGGCGTCCACCACCGTGCCGCCGTGCGCGGCCAGCTCGGCCTTGACCAGATGGTGCGTCGTGCAGGGGCGCCGCCGCGTGAGCCCGGCCGCGGCGAGGACGATGACGCCCGTGCAAACACCCGCGACGGTCACTCCCGCCTCCTGGGCGCGCACGAGTGCGCGATGCGTAGCGGCGTCGCCTGTCAGCCACTCCTCCCCGCCCGGCACGATCACGACATCGCCCGCCACCGGGTCCCACACGTCCGGTACGACGTGTCGGCTCCCGAAAAGCGTGGTCACCTCGCCGGGGGCCGAGGTGCGCACGTAGGTGGCCGAGACGTCGCCGCCCGCGTGGGCGGCCCAGCCGAACACATCGTGCGGGCCGGTGAAGTCCTGTTCCTCGGCGCCGTCGTACAACAGGATCTGGACACGCAGACTCATGTTTCCTCCTCCACTCGTGGCGACACCTGAAAACCTGCCGCCACTCAGGAGTCCGCGACACGGGGCAGGGAGTTCCCGCCGCGACCGGCTCGCCGTCCTCCACCGCGGCCGCCTCGTGGCCGCCTCGTGGCCGCCGGATCCGTCCTCGACGTGCTCACGCCGGACCTTCCGCGGGAGGTCTTCGGCGTGCGGGCGAGTGCCGAGCGGCACGCGGACGGGGTCATTCGGCTCCGGTACGCGGCGGAGCCGCTGGCCGGGGCCGGGCCTCCGCTCGCGGAGGCGGGAGGGGAGAGCTCGCGCCCGGAGTGAGGCGCCCACCGGCCATGGTGAGCGTCCCGGTCGCCCGTGCCCGGTCCCGGCCCAGGGTGTGGCTGACGCGCAGGACCGCCGTGCCGTACCGCTCCGCCGCTTCAGCGAGGACGTCGAGGACCCGGCGCGCGGTCACCGGGTCGAGCCCGGCGGTCGACTCGTCGGCGACAAGGAGGGCGGGGCGGGCGCCGAGCGCGCGCACGAGCGCGGCGCGCTGGAGCTGTCCGCCCGAGAGCGCGTGCGGGCGGCGCCGCGGGGCGTCGGGGTCGAGCCCGAGCGCGCGGGCCGTGGCGAGGGATTCGCACACGGCCCGCTCCGGGTCCCATCGGCGGCTCCGTGGCCGTCCTCGTCTGGTGCGCGGTGTTCTTCCCGCTGCTGAACACCGGGAACACCGCCATGGCGCTGCTGGCGCTCGCCGGGATGGGCCTGATCATCGCGCCCACCCACTGCGTGCAGGGCGCCATCATCGCCGCCACCTTCCCGGTGCGGGTGCGGTACTCCGGCACCTCTCTCATCCTCCAGGCCGGTGCCGTGCTCGGTGGTGGCCTGGCGCCCGTGATCTCCAGCGCACTCCTCGATTCGGTCGGCTCCTCGGCCGGGGTGACGTGGTATTTGGTGGGTGTCTGCGCCCTGAGCCTGGGCGGCGTTGTGGCTCTCTTCCGCATCGCTCCCGAGGCGCCGGCCGAGCGGGCACCGTCATCCCCGGAACTGGTGAGTGAGGCATGACCGACCGTCCCGTCGTCCGCAGCGGCCCCTTGCGGTACGCGACCGCCGAGCGCTTCGCCCGGCCCCGTCCCGCGGCGTCCGAAGCCCCTGCCGGGCCGGTCGGCGCCGTCTGCCCGCAGCCACCGTCCCGTCTGGACGCGGTGATGGGCCCACCCCTCGACCCGCGACCGCAGAGCGAGGACTGCCTCCACCTGGCGGTCACCGCTCCGGAGGGCAGACCGGCACCCGGCTCGCCGGGCCGCCCGGTGCTGGTCTGGTTCCACGGCGGCGGTTTCAGCAGCGGCGCGGGCATCCGCGACTGGTACGACGGCACTTCCCTCGCAGCGGAGCAGGACGTGGTCGTCGTCAGCGCCGGCTACCGGCTGGGCGCGCTCGGCTACCTCCTCCTCGACGGGGTCAGCGAGGGCAATCTCGGGCTGTGGGACCAGGTGGAGGCGCTGCGCTGGGTGCGTGACCACATCGCCCGTTTCGGCGGGGACCCGGGCAATGTAACGCTCTTCGGCCAGTCCGCCGGCGCGTTGTCGATCCGGCTGCTCATGGACGTGCCCGAGGCGCGCGTCCTCTTCCGCCGCGCGATCCTGCAGAGCGCGCCGCTGTCCCTCGCCACCCAGACCGCGGACGAGGCGCACGAGCTCGGGCGTGTCTTCGCAGCCCACCTCGGCACCGACCCGCGCACCGCCGCACCGGAGCGGCTGCTGGCAGCGCAGGCGCTGACCGCCGCCGAGCAGCGGCGTCGTACGGGGAGTTTCCTGGCTCCGCCCTTCGGACCGGTGTGCGCAAGGGGACCGCTGTCCAGCACCACCGGCCCGCCCGCCTTCGCGGAGGGTGCCCCGGATGTTCTCTACGGATGGAACGCCGACGACATGTCCGCCTTCCCCGAGGGCCCGCAGGACACCGGGAGCGTTGCCGAGCGCACCCGGCGCGCCTACGAGATCCCGCTCACGGCACTGCGCCGGGAACTGGAGAGTGCCGGGGCCGAGGTGTACGGATACCGGCTGGACTGGCGTCCGCCCGGCTCCCCGTACGGAGCGACCCACTGCGTCGAGATCCCCCTGCTCCTGGGCTCGGCGGACGCCTGGCGGGACGCCCCGATGCTGGGGGATCTCTCCTGGCAGGAAGTGGACGCGTTCGGCCGTCGCGTACGGTCCGCCTGGGCCGCGTTCGCCCGCGAGGGAAACCCGGGCCCGATGCCGGCACCCATGATCGCGTGGGACTCCTGATACGCGGCCCCGAGCTGTCACGACGCGCGTCCCATCCGGCCGCCCACCACTGCCCCGTGCGAGACGGCGTGCGGCAAGGGAAGCGGGCGCGGCAGGCACCGACGAGCTACGACCAGGCTGTCCGGCCACCGGCCGCTGTCGATCTCCGCGACGACCTGCCCACCTCGTCTGCCACGTCGTCTCCGACGCCGTCCTGCGGGGCCGACGACCACGGTTCGTCCAAGCAGGACGGTGCCCCGTTCATCACCCGGGGCGAGCCTGGCCCCACCCAAGGCGAAGGGCTGAGGCGCCGTCACACTCTCCTGGACACTCACGTAGCGCAGGGATCGCTCTGAAAGGGAAATGAGCGATCTCGCTCAGCCGAGGAAGCTCAGCCGCACCTGCCGGTCCGGGTTGTCCACGTTCGTGTCCACCAGGCACACCGACTGCCACGTGCCCAGGGCCAGGTGGCCGGCGGTGACGGGGAGGGTGGCGTGTGGGGGGATGAGGGCGGGGAGGACGTGGTCGCGGCCGTGGCCGGGGGTGCCGTGGCGGTGGTGCCAGGGGTGGGTCGGTGGGAGGAGGGTCTGGAGGATGGCGAGGAGGTCGTCGTCGCTGCCCGCGCCGGTTTCGAGGATCGCGAGGCCGGCTGTGGCGTGGGGGACGAAGAGGTTGAGGAGGCCGTCGCGGCCGGCGGCGTGGGTGGCGAGGAAGCGTTCGCAGTCGGCGGTCAGGTCGTGGACGGTTTCGTGCCCGCCGGTACGGACGCCGAGGGTCTCGGTGTGGAAGGTCATGACGCACATCCTCGCGCAGCGGGTGCGGGAAGATCCGGCGGCGCGGCGTCGTTGGTGCGGGTGTGAGTGAGGACAGAGCGGTGGACGTCGTCGTGGTCGGTGCCGGGCAGGCGGGGCTCTCGGCCGCGTATCACCTGCGGCGGACGGGGATGGAGTACGTGGTGCTCGACCACGCGCCGGCGCCCGGGGGCGCCTGGCAGTTCCGGTGGCCCTCGCTCACGTACGGCAAGGTCAACGGGATGCACTCGCTGCCGGGCATGGAGCTGACCGGGGCCGATCCCGCGCGGCCCTCGTCCGAGGTCGTCGCGGGGTACTTCCGCGCGTACGAGGAGCGGTTCGCGCTGGCGGTGCGGCGGCCCGTCGACGTGCGCGCGGTGCGCGAGGGCGAGGGCGGGCGGCTGCGCGTGGAGACCTCGGACGGTACGTGGTCGGCGCGCGCGCTCATCAGCGCGACCGGCACGTGGGACCGCCCCTTCCGGCCCCGCTACCCCGGTCAGGACAGCTTCCTGGGGGAGCAGCTGCACACCGTGCGGTACCCGGGTCCCGAGTACTTCGCGGGCAAGCGCGTCGTCGTGGTCGGGGGCGGGATATCGGCGACGCAGCACCTGCTCGAACTCGCGCCGTACGCGGCGGCGACCCGCTGGGTGACGCGGCGTGAACCGGTGTTCCGCGAAGGGCCGTTCGGCGAGGAGGAGGGGCGCGCCGCGGTCGCGCTCGTGGACGCGCGAGTACGGGACGGGCTGCCGCCGCGCAGTGTCGTCTCGGTGACGGGGCTGCCGCTGAACGACGCGGTCCGCGCGGGTCTCGCCGACGGCACCCTCGACCGGCACCCGATGTTCGCGCGGATCACGCCCGAGGGGGTCGAGTGGGCGGACGGGAGCCGCTTCGAGGCCGACGTCATCCTGTGGGCGACCGGCTTCAGGCCCGCCCTGGAGCACCTGCGCCCGCTCGGCCTGCGCGAGCCGGGCGGCGGCGTCCGTATGGAGGACACGAAGGTCGTGCGCGATCCCCGGGTGCACCTGGTCGGGTACGGGCCCTCGGCGAGCACGATCGGCGCCAACCGCGCGGGGCGCTCGGCCGTACGGGACATCCGCGCCCTGTTGGGCAAGGAGCCGTCGCCCACCGCCGTGTCCGGCTCCGCTCCCGTGCCCCAACCCGTACCGGCGACCGTCTGAGCAGGCGCCGCACCCACGCTCCCCCGCTCCCCCTCTCAGGAGGAAACGCTCGGGCTCGGGGAGCTGTGGAGCTTGTTGAACTCGGCCACGTTCTTCTGGTGCTCCGCGTAGTCGCTCGTGAAGCGGGTGTCGCCGCGCTTGACCGTGACGAAGTAGAGCCAGTCGCCCTCGGCCGGGCGGGTCGCCGCGCGCAGTGCCTGGGCGCCCGGGTTGGCGATGGGCGTGGGCGGCAGGCCCTTGTGGACGTACGTGTTGTAGGGGGTCTTGCTGCGGGTCTCGGCGGTCTTGGTGTGCAGGGTGCTGCGGCCGAGTCCGTAGTTCAGGGTCGAGTCCATCTGGAGCGGCATGCCCTCGTCGAGCCGGTTGTAGACGACGCGGGCGACGCGGGCCATGTCCTTGTCGGTGGCCGCCTCGGACTGGACGATGCTCGCGACGGTGACGAGCTGGTAGCGCGAGACGGCGTTCTGCTCGGCGCCGGCGGCGACGGTGCCCTCCGCGTAGGTGCGGTTGGCCGTGTCGACCATCGTGCTCAGCAGCCGCTCCGGGGTGCTCTTCTCCGTGATCGGGTACGTGGCCGGATAGAGGTACCCCTCCGGGTTGCCGCCCGCGGCGCCGGGGAGCGCGAGCCCGGCGGCGGCGGCCTTCTTGCCGGTCGTGCCCTTCTTCAGGTGCAGGGCGGTGTCGACGGCCGCGTACACCTGGCTCGCGCGCCAGCCCTCGGGAACGGTGAGCGTGGCGGCGTGCCGCGGGCCCTCGTCCTCGTCGCCGCCCAGGACGAACGGCGCGGCGATCGCGGCGGCGACGGCGGCGAGGGCCGTGGTCAGGAGGACGAGCCTGCCCCTGCGGGTGATGCGGGTCCGGCGGCCGCCCGGCGGGCCCGGGCGGCCGGGAGCGGGCGTGGAGCGGGAGCGCGAGGGGCGCGAGGGGTCGGTCATAAGGGCACGTTAATCACTTATCTCCCGTTTTCTACGCCTTGACGGTGGACGGCGGCGCGGAAGGCAGGATCACCTGCTCGGGAGCTTCGCCCCCACGCGCCTCGCCCTTGCGGGAATCGCTGCGCACGAGGGCCGCGTAGGCGCCGTCGCGGGCGAGGAGTTCCTCGTGGGTGCCGCGCTCCGCGATGCGGCCGCCGTCGAGCACGACGATCTGGTCGGCGTTCCTGATGGTGGAGAGGCGGTGGGCGATGGTGAGCGTGGTGCGCCCCGCCGCGAGGGTGTCGAGCGCTTCCTGGACCGCGCGTTCGGTGCGGGTGTCGAGGGCGCTCGTGGCCTCGTCGAGTACGAGCACGGGCGGGTCGCGCAGGATCGTGCGGGCGAGGGCGAGGCGCTGTTTCTCGCCGCCGGAGAAGCGGTGCCCGCGTTCGCCGACGACCGTGTCGTACCCCTGCGGAAGACCCGCGATGTGGTCGTGGATCTGGGCCGCGCGGGCCGCCGCCCGCAGTTCCTCGTCGCTCGCGTCCGGCTTGGCGAAGCGGAGGTTGTCGGCGACGGAGGCGTGGAAGAGGTACGTCTCCTGCGAGACGACGCCGACGGCGCGGGCGAGGGTGTCGAAGTCGAGGTCGCGCACGTCGACGCCGTCGAGCGTGACGCGTCCGCCGCTGACGTCGTAGAGGCGGGGCACGAGCTGGCTCAGGGTGCTCTTGCCGGAGCCGGTGGGGCCGACGACGGCGAGGGACCCTCCGGCCGGGAGGGTGAGGTCGATGCCGTCGAGGACGGGGCTGTCGTCCCCGTACCGGAAGGCGACCTTCTCGAAGCGGACCTCGCCCTTGACCCGGTCGATGTGGACCGGCTGTTCGCGTTCGGTGATGTCGACGGGGAGGTCGAGGTACTCGAAGATGCGCTGGAAGAGCGCGAGCGAGGTCTGCACCTGCACGCCGGTCGCGAGGAGGCTCACGGTGGGGCGGAAGAGGCCCTGCTGGAGCGAGACGAAGGCGACGAGGGTGCCGAGCGAGATCGCGGCGCCGTTGGCCTGGGCGAGTCCGGCGGCCCAGTAGAGGAAGGCGGGCATCGCGGCCATGACCACGCTGATGACGGACATCCGCCAGCGGCCGGCCATGTTGGAGCGCACTTCGAGGTCGACGAGTTCCTCGGACTCGCGCGCGAAGGAGCGGGTGAGGGAGTCGGCGCGGCCCATCGTGCGGCCGAGCAGGATGCCGCTC
The DNA here is from genome assembly GCF_010548245.1 of Streptomyces sp. SID11385. GTDB lineage: Bacteria > Actinomycetota > Actinomycetes > Streptomycetales > Streptomycetaceae > Streptomyces. The sequence goes on along the minus strand of NZ_JAAGLR010000182.1, from coordinate 6,455 downwards.
ACCGAGAGGGACTCGGTGACGGTCGCGGCCATGGTGGCCATCTGGCGCTGGCGCTCGCTCGTGATGCGCTTGCGCTCGCGCCCCACGCGGCGGCTGACGAGGACGAAGACGGGGAGCAGGACGAGCGAGACGACCGTGAGGCGCCAGTCGAGCGCGAGCATCGCCACGACCGTCGCGATCACCGACGTGAGGTTGGAGACGAGGCTCGTCGCCGTCGAGGTGACCGTCGCCTGCATGCCGCCGATGTCGTTGGCGATGCGGGACTGGACCTCGCCCGTGCGCGTGCGCGTGAAGAAGGCGAGGGACATGCGCTGGAGGCGCGCGTAGACGCCGGTGCGCAGGTCGTGCATGACGCGCTGGCCGACCGTGGTCGACAGGAGTGTCTGGAGGACGTTGAAGACGCTCGACAGGACGGCGCTGAGGATCATGCCGAGCGCGAGGAGGCTCAGCAGGCCCGTCCGCCCGTCCGGGATCGCGGTGTCGAGGATCTCGCGGAGGAGGAACGGGGTGACGACGGAGACGAGCGAGGAGGCGGCGACGAGCACGCCGACGACGGCGAGGCGGCCCCGGTAGGGGCGGAAGAGCCGCAGGATGCGGCGGATCTGGCGTGGTTCCTGGTCCTCGCGAGCGGGCTTGGCGGGCGGGGTCCAGTTGATCTCGGGCGGGCGCATGGGCTCCTTCAGCGAGGTGGCGGGGTGGCGTGGACGACGTTCGGGCAGCGGCGGCCCGCGTCCGGGAAGCGGCAGAAGGCTCTCGGAGAGCATAAGTCATTGTTACCTATGTACACAATGAATGCTGTCCTGATAATATTCCGCCATGCGCTCCCCCGCCCCCGACGCCGCACCTCACGCCGCCCCCGACAGCGACGCCGCCCTCGCCGAGCAGTTGCTCCGCCTCAACCGCCGCCTGCACCGCCTCCAGCGCCACCAGTTCGGACCGCTCGGCATCACCCCCGCGCAGAGCCGCCTCCTGCGCGCCGTGACGGTCTTCCCCGAGCCGCCCCGCATGGCGGACCTCGCCGCACGGCTCGACGTCGTCCCGCGCGCGATCACGACGCTCGTGGACGCCCTGGAGGCGAGCCACCGGGTGCGCAGGGTGCCCGATCCGGGCAACCGCCGGGTGACGCGCATCGAGCTGACCGACGAGGGGCGCGAGACCCTGGAGGCACTGCGCCGGGCGCGGCGCGAGGCGGCCCAGGAGGTGCTCTCGCCGCTGGACCCGGGACAGCGCGCCCAGCTCGGTGGCCTGCTGGAGCTGCTGGTCAGCGGGGGGCCCGGGGAGGCGCACGGACACTGCGCGCAGCCGCCCCGGACGCCTGGGCGGAAGGGCGAGGAGCGAGAATAGGCGGGACCTCCGCCGCCGGGCGCCCCGTGGTGCCGGCGGCGCACCGTGGACGAAGGAGTGCCGCCCCATGCCGCTGCTGGAACCGAGCCCGAACGCCCTGCGCCCCTCCGGGCGCGAGGAGACCGCACCGGACCTGGTCCCCGCGGGGCTCGCCGGCGGCACCCCCGAACCCCTGCGCGCCGAGCTGGGCGCGCTGCTCGGGCCCGGGAAGGTCCTCTCCGGCATCTCCGACCTCGTGCGCTACGCGTCCGACGCGAGCCCCTACCGCTTCCTGCCCCAGGTCGTGGCGGTCCCCGAGTCGGCCGAGGACGTCGCGGCGGTGATGCGGTACGCGCGGGACAAGGGCCGCAAGGTCGTCTTCCGCGCCGCCGGGACCTCGCTCAACGGGCAGGCGCAGGGCGAGGACATCCTCGTGGACGTGCGGCGGCACTGGGCGGGCGTCGAGGTGCTCGACGACGGCGCGCGCGTGCGCCTCGGCCCCGGTACGACGATCGTACGGGCCAATACGACGCTCGCCCGGCACGGGCGCGTGCTCGGGCCCGACCCGGCGAGCGCCATCGCGTGCACGGTCGGCGGCGTCGTCGCGAACAACGCCTCGGGCATGACGGCGGGGACGACCCGGAACTCGTACCGCCTCGTCAGCTCGCTCACCGTGGTCCTGCCCTCGGGCACGGTCGTGGACACGGGTGCGCCCGACGCGGGCGAGAAGCTGGCGGCGGCGGAGCCGGAGCTGTGCGCGGGGCTCATGGCGCTGAAGGCGGAGATCGAGGCGGACGCGGCGCTCACGGCCCGTATCCGCGCGAAGTACGAGATCAAGAACACCAACGGTTACCGGCTCGACGCCTTCCTCGACGGGGACGACCCGGTGTCGATCCTGCGCGGGCTGATGGTCGGTTCCGAGGGCACCTTCGGCTTCATCTCGGAGGTCGTCTTCGACACGCTGCCGCTGGAGCGCCTGAACTCCACGGCGCTGCTCTTCTTCCCCTCGCTCCCCGCGGCTGCCGCCGCCGTGCCGAAGTTCAACGAGGCGGGCGCGATCGCCGTCGAGCTGATGGACGGGAACACGCTGCGCGCCTCGACGAGCGTCGCCGGGGTGCCCGCGGACTGGGCGGACCTGCCGAAGGACACGGCGGCGCTGCTCGTGGAGTTCCGGGCGTCCGACGAGGCGGGGCGGGAGGCGAACGAGCGGGCCGCCGCCGGAGTGATGGAGAGCCTTGAACTGGTGGCCCCGGTGGCCTCGGTGACCAATGCCTTCACGCGCGAGGCGAAGGTCATCGGCGGGTACTGGAAGGCGCGCAAGGCGTTCGTGACCGCCGTGGGCGGTACGCGGCCCTCGGGCACGACGCTCATCACGGAGGACTTCGCCGTGCCGCCCTCGCGGCTCGCCGAGGCGTGCGAGGCGCTCCTCGAACTCCAGACCGCGCACGGCTTCGACGCCGCGGTCGCCGGTCACGCCGCGCACGGCAACCTCCACTTCCTCCTCGCCTTCGACGCCGCGAAGCCCGAGGACGTGCGGCGCTACGCCGACTTCATGGACGCGTTCTGCGCGAGCACCGTCGAGCGCTTCGACGGCTCGCTGAAGGCCGAGCACGCGACGGGCCGCAACATCGCGCCGTTCCTGGAGCTGGAGTGGGGTCCGCGCGCGACGGAACTGATGTGGCGGATCAAGCAGGTCATGGACCCGGAGGGGGTGCTCGCCCCGCGCATCGTGCTCGACCGCGACCCGAAGGCCCACCTGCGCGGCCTCAAGACGATCCCGCGGGTCGAGGCGGTCGCCGACCCGTGCATCGAGTGCGGCTTCTGCGAACCGACCTGCCCGAGCCACGACCTCACCACGACGCCGCGCCAGCGCATCGTGCTGCGCCGCGAGATGATGCGCCAGCCCGACGGCTCGGCCGTCGAGACCGGGCTGCTCGACGCGTACGGCTACGACGCCGTGGACACGTGCGCGGGCGACTCGACGTGCAAGCTCGCGTGCCCCGTCGGCATCGACACGGGCGCCATGATGAAGGAGTTCCGCCACCAGCGGCACAGCCCCCGCGAGGAGAAGATCGCCACGTACACGGCGAAGGACTTCAAGCTCGTGGAGAGCGGGGCGCGGCTCGCGGTGGCCTCGGCGGAGAAGATCAGCGACCGGCTGCTCACCGCGGTGACGCGCACGGCGCGCAAGGCGGTCCGCCCCGACCTCGTGCCGGAGTGGCTGCCGGAGATCCCCGGCGCGGCGGCCCGGCGGCTGCCGCGCACGGAGAAGTCGGCGGCGACGGCCGTCTACTACCCGGCGTGCGTCAACCGCATCTTCGGCGGTCCCGAGGGCGACTACGAGCCCTCGCTGCCGCAGGCCGTCGTGCTGCTCGCGCGGCGCGCGGGCAAGCCGGTGTGGATCCCCGAGGACGTCTCGGGCACGTGCTGCTCGACGATCTGGCACTCGAAGGGCTACGAGGACGCCAACACCGTCATGGCCAACCGCATCGTCGAGGCGGCCTGGGGCTGGACGGGCGGCGGGCGGCTGCCGCTCGTCGTCGACGCCTCCTCGTGCACGCTCGGGATCGCCCACGAGGTGGTGCCGTACCTGACGCCGGAGAACAAGGAACTGCACGAGGCGCTCACGATCGTGGACTCACTCGTGTGGGCGGCCGAGGAACTGCTTCCGGAGCTGACCGTCCACCGCAAGGTGGAGTCCGCCGTCGTCCACCCGACGTGCTCGATGCAGCACCTCGGCGACGTCGACCAGCTCGTGGAGCTGGCCGGGGCGTGCGCCCATGAGGTCGTCCTGCCGGACGACGTCGGCTGCTGCGCCTTCGCGGGCGACCGGGGGATGCTCCACCGGGAGCTGACGGAGTCGGCGACGGCGGCGGAGGCGGCCGAGGTGACCGCCAGGGACTTCGACGCGTACCTCTCGGCGAACCGTATGTGCGAGGTCGGGATGGACCACGCGACGGGCGGCAAGGGTTACGCCTCGGTGCTCATGCAGCTGGAGCGGGCGACGCGACCGCCGCGGGGCTGAGGGGGCGGGGTGCGGGGGGGGCCGGGCGGTACGGGGCGGGCGCGGGCGGCTGCGTACTGGCGGGTCTCGTCCCCCTGCCGCCGCGCTCGTTCCCGTTCCCGTACTGCCCCGCTCACTCCCCTACCGCCGGAACACCCCGCTCAGGCCGCCAGGTTCTTCTTGTCGCCCATGACCACCACCGGGTGCTGGGCCGGGTCGAGGGTCGTGAGCAGGGACCTCATGCCCGCCTTGGGGATGCTCACGCACGCCGAGGTGCCGCTGCCGTGGTCCATGTGCAGCCAGATGCTGCCGCCCTTGGTCTGGCCCTCGGGGCGCGTGGGGTCGTTGGGCGCGGTGCCCTTGACGCGGTTGTAGTCGATGGCGATGACGTAGTCGAAGTCGTGCCAGTGCGACTTCGACCAGTAGTGCGGCGCCTGGATCGAGGCGGTCTGCGTGTACGGGAGCGCGGCGCCCGGGTCGGCGAGGACGCCGCCCGCGTCGCTCAGCGTGTAGACGCCGACGGGGCTGCGCTTGTCGTTCTCGTGGTGGGCCGTGGTCCAGCCCTTCTTACCGTTGTGCCCCTGCCAGGAAGCGGACTTCTTCCAGGTCTTCCCGGTCTTCGTGTAGAGCACGACGGTCGAGTCGGCGGAGTCGACGCCCTTGCCGTAGACGGCGACGACCTGGCGGCTCTGGGCGGGGATGCGTGACAGGAGGCGGGCGCCGACGCCGGGGATGCGGGTCGGGTCGGCCTCGGGGGCGCGGTGCGCGGCGGCCGAGGACGCGGCGGCCTTCTTCGCGCCGTCCCCGCCGTCCTGGCCGGAGCCCTGTCCGGAGCAGGAGGTGAGCAGCGCGAGCACCGCCGCCGTACCGATCAGGACCTTCACCGTGCCACCCGTACTGTGCATACGGTCATACTCCCACCCAGCGCGCGGGGTCCTGCGCCGGAAGGCCGTCCGGGCCCGGGACCTGCCGATTCCTTTGCCGATCGACGAAAAGTCATTTGCTCTTCCGGGACCGACAGGTAAGGCTTGCCTCATTTGTTCGACTCTCCGCCTGGACTCTCATGCGCATCAAGGATCTTCCGTACGCGGACCCCGGAACCCCCGACGTACGGTCAGGCCCCCGTTTCCTGTACTGGCTGGGACGGCAGCAGCGGGGCGGCCAGTTGCGCGCGCTCGCCTGGGGGCTGCTCAACTTCGGCTCGCTCTCGGCGCTGCCCTACCCCGTGGGCATAGCCGTCCAGGCCGTCACGGACGGCGGCGACGGGGCGGGCGGCCGGCTCGCCCTGGCGGGACTGCTCCTCCTCGCGCTCGGCGCGGGTGTCGCGCTCGGCGACGTCATGCTGCACCGCACGGCGGTCACCAACTGGATCACCGCGGCGGCGCGCATCCAGCAGCTCCTGATCCGCAAGAGCGCGGAGCTCGGCTCGACGCTCACCCGCAGGGTCGCGGCGGGAGAAGTGGTCGCGGTTTCCACAGGCGACGTGGAAAAAATCGGATGGTTCGTCGAGGCGCTCTCGCGCTTCATGGCGGCGGCGCTCACGGTCGTCCTCATCTGCGCGGGGCTGTTCTTCTACGAGCCGCACCTCGCGGTCGTCGTGGCGATCGGCGCGCCCGTGGTGGCGCTCTCGGTCCTGCCGCTCCTGCCGCCCTCGGTGCGCCGCGCCGACGTCCAGCGCGAGAAGGCGGGACACGCGACGGAACTCGCCTCGGACACCGTCGCCGGGCTGCGGGTGCTGCGCGGCATCGGCGGCGAGGAGCTGTTCCTCGGCCGCTACCGGGCGGCCTCGCAGGAGGTGCGCGGGGCCGCCGTGCGCAGCGCGCGGCTGTGGTCGCTCATCGCCGCGGTGCAGGTGCTCATCCCTGGGCTGCTGCTCATCGCGGTGGTCTGGTACGGGGTGCGGCTCGCGCGCGAGGGCACCGTGTCGGTCGGGGAACTGGTCACCGTGTACAGCATGGTGACGCTGCTCGCGTGGCCGATGCGCCACTTCGAGGAGATCGCGATGGCCTACTCCTTCTCGCGCCCCTCGGCGCGGCGCGCGGCGCGCGTGCTGTCGCTGCGGCGCGTCGCGGAGCCGACGGGCGGGGAAGCGGGGGCCCCGGACGAGGGTGCGGTGGCCGGCGCGGGG
>NZ_JAAGLR010000142.1 GCF_010548245.1 Streptomyces sp. SID11385 | reverse complement strand
CGGGAGGGGGTGGGGTCGGGGGCGAGGTGGCACGGGGGGGCGTGGAGGTGGGGGGCAGGGCGCCGGAGGTGGGGGGAGGGTCGCGGAGGTCGAGGTGGTGGGTCGGGGAGGTCGAGGTGGTGAGGGGTGGAACTGCGGAGGGGGGCGAGTGGAAGTGGTGCGGGGCGGGGTGGGGTGGGGAGCAGGGCGGGGGCTCGGTGGGCCGGGCCGGGGGCGGCGTGGTGTGAGCCTGGGGACGGGCTCGCTTGGGTGCGAGGGCGCGGTTGCGGTTCGGGGAGGCGAGGTCGCGTGAGGGGACGGAGTTCATTCCCGGTGGGGGGTGCCGAATGCCGGTTTTCGTTTCCGGCGAAAATCCTTTGCCTCTTGCCCGGAGCGTTCTTACAGTGGTGAGCACATGAGAAGGGAGGTGGTTCGGAGAATGTATGACTACCGGACGCGTGAGGTGACTGCGGGCTAGCGGCCCCTGTCCCCGCACTCTTGTGCGGTGGCCGGAAGCGTGTGGAAGAACCGGACCGGGAAACCGGCCCCGTTCACGTCGCCGCCGGCCCAATCCAAGCAGTACACCCGACCCGCAAGCCGCCGGTATGTCCGGCCGGCTCTCCCGCAAGGGAGACCACGGCTTGCGGGTCGACTGCGTTTGGGGGGATCTGGGGTGGTGGTTCGGGGTGGGGGTGGGGATCTGACCGGGTCCGGGTCCGGGTCCGTGCCCTGTCCGCCCCGTGCCGCACGCAGGACAGCCCCCGCCCTCCCAGGGGGCGGCCCCAATACCATTCTTTCGCAACCCCACCCCCGCTCACCCCCACCCCGCCACATCTGTGGATAACTTCGCGGAAGTCCCTCAACGCCTCACTCGTCAGAGTGACTAAATCCGCCGGTACATCGACTGAGCAGCTGTTTTCCACAGCCCTTCGATGGATTCCGCACTCCCCTCAGGGGCTCAGTCGTTCGAGCATCCACTCCGGCTCCGTCCCCGGCTCCCCTCCCGCACGGCGGTAGCGCAAACGGTCATGAAGGCGGTTCTCCCGCCCCTGCCAGAACTCGACCGTCTCCGGTGTGACGAGATAACCGCCCCAGTGCGGCGGTACCGGCACCTCGCTGCCCTCCGGGTACCGGGCGGCAAGCCGCGCGTACTGCTCGTCGAGCACCTCGCGGGACGCGACAGTCCGTGATTGGTCGCTCGCCCAGGCGCCGAGTTGCGAACCGTGCGGACGGCTGTGGAAGTACGCGGCGGTCTCCGCGCGGTCCAGATGCGCCGCCGTGCCGGTCACAAGGACCTGGCGGGCCATCGGGTGCCAGGGGAAGAGCAACGCGACGTGCGGGTTCTCCGCGATCTCGCGGCCCTTGCGGGAGGTGTGGTTGGTGTAGAAGACGAATCCGCGCGCCGCGTACTGCTTCAGCAGCACCGTCCTAGAGCTGGGCCTGCCGCGGGCGTCCGCGGTCGAGACGACCATGGCGTTGGGCTCGTAGATCCCCGCCGCCACTGCCTCGGCGAACCAACGCCCGAACTGCTCCATCGGGCCCGCCGCGAGCCCCTCGGCATCAATGCCCTCAGCCCGGTACTGCTCACGCATCGCCGCAGGATCGAGTACGTGCGGTACGTGCGCCCGCCCCGCGCTCCCGGCCGGCTCCCACTCCGCGTCCCCGCCTCGCGCCCCCGGCGCGTTCTGCTCCTCGCTCACGGCGCCATCCTGCCGCACCGCCCCCACCCATGTGTCGCGTTCGTCACGAGAGCATCCGCCGCCGGGAGGGGTGACCCGCCCCCGTACCGGGCATGACGCAGAAACGCGCCCGGTGGGCGACGGCCGCCGCGGGCGGGTCCGTCCTCGTGGCGCGGCTCTTCCGGCCGGGGCGTACGGTCGCGAGGGCCACCAGGAGCGTCGGGGCCGCGAGGCCGGGTCGTCCCGGTCAGGAACGCGGTCGCCGCAAGATCACTGTGAGACGAGGAGCAGCGAGATGTCCGATTTCGTGCCCGGCCTCGAAGGGGTCATCGCCTTCGAGACGGAGATCGCCGAACCCGACAAGGAAGGCGGCGCGCTGCGCTACCGCGGCGTCGACATCGAGGACCTGGTCGGCAAGGTCTCCTTCGGCAACGTATGGGGACTCCTCGTCGACGGCTCCTTCACACCCGGCCTCCCACCGGCCGAACCCTTCCCGCTGCCGGTCCACACGGGTGACATCCGCGTCGACGTCCAGTCCGCGCTCGCGCAGCTCGCGCCCATCTGGGGCCTGCGGCCACTGCTCGACATCGACGCCGCGCAGGCCCGCACCGACCTCGCGCGCTCCGCCGTCACCGCGCTCTCCTACGTCGCCCAGGCCGCGCGCGGCCAGCAGTCGCCAATGGTCCCGCAGAGCGAGATCGACAAAGGCCGCTCCATCGTCGAGCGGTTCATGATCCGGTGGCGCGGCGAACCCGATCCCCGCCACGTGAAGGCCGTGGACGCCTACTGGACCTCGGCGGCCGAGCACGGCATGAACGCGTCGACCTTCACCGCTCGCGTCATCGCCTCCACCGGAGCCGATGTCGCCGCGGCGCTCTCGGGAGCGGTCGGCGCGATGTCGGGGCCGCTCCACGGCGGAGCGCCGTCCCGTGTCCTCGGGATGCTGGAGGAGGTCGAGCGCACGGGCGACGCCACGGCCTACGTCCGCCGGGTCCTCGACTCCGGCGAACGCCTCATGGGGTTCGGCCACCGCGTCTACCGAGCCGAGGACCCGCGCGCCCGCGTCCTGCGCCGTACGGCCAAGGAGCTGGGCGCTCCCCGCTTCGAAGTCGCCGAGGCCCTGGAGAAGGCAGCTCTCGAAGAATTGCACTCGCGCCGCCCCGACCGGGTGCTCGCCACCAACGTCGAATTCTGGGCAGCGATCATGCTCGACTTCGCCGAGGTCCCCGCCCCGCTCTTCACCTCCATGTTCACCTGCGCCCGTACGGCCGGCTGGTCCGCGCACATCCTGGAGCAGAAGCGCACCGGCCGCCTGGTGCGCCCCTCCGCCCGCTACACCGGCCCCGGCAGCCGCGCGCCGGAAGACATCGAGGGGTACGGGGACGCGGTACGCCTCGACGGCTGACGGCCCTGCGGCCCAGCCGGGCCCGGGGCCTCGCGGGCTCCCGGCTCTGCGAGGCCCGGGGCTTCGCGCAGCTCGGTATGCGGGCTCCGCTGGTTGCGGGGTGCGTCACTCCGCAACTGTGGCTCGGGCCTGCGCAGGAGCCGTTGGCCGGCCTCGGCCCGAGCCGGCTGGCCTGCTGCTCCATGCACGAGCCGGGTCGTTGCTGCCTCCACGCCTTTCACCACGCGCCCCGCTTTCGGCCGCCCGTGCTCGCTGTCATGCCCACAGCGACAGGACGATATGGAAAACCCCGGGCACAACGCCTAGCGTGTACCGCCATGACTGTCGAACACACCGCCGATGACCACCTGGAACTCGTCCGAGACCTCCTTTCCCGGATGACCGTGGCCGAAAAGCTGGGTCAGCTCCAGCAGCTCTCCTGGAACAGCGCCACCGGCCCTGGCGGCGGTGAGACCGAGGAGATCGAGATCGCGGCCCGCGAGGGGCGCCTCGGCTCGGTCCTGAACATCACGGGAGCCGCGCACACCAACGCCCTTCAGCGGCTTGCCGTCGAGGAGTCGCGCCTGGGTATCCCGCTGGTCTTCGGCCTCGACGTCATCCACGGCTACTGGACGACCTTCCCGATCCCGCTCGCCCAGGCCGCCTCCTGGGACCCGGCGGTCGCCGAGCGCGACGGCGAGGTCTCCGCCGAAGAAGCGCGCTCGGCCGGCGTGCACTGGACGTTCAACCCGATGATGGACGTCTGCCACGAGCCGCGCTGGGGCCGCATCGCGGAGAGCGCCGGCGAGGACCCCTACCTCACCTCCGTCCTTACCGCAGCCAAGGTTCGCGGCTACCAGGGGGAGGCGCTGTCGGCCGACCCCCGCAAGGTCGCCGCCTGCGCCAAGCACTTCGCCGCCTACGGTGGCGCCGAGGGTGGACGCGACTACAACACGGTGGACGTCTCCGAGCAGCGCCTGCGCAATGTCTACCTGCCGCCCTTCAAGGCGGCGCTCAATGCCGGCGTCGCCACGGTGATGGCCTCGTTCAACACCGTCTCGGGCGTCCCCGCGCACGCCAACTCCCACCTGCTCACCGAGGTGCTGCGGGAGGAGTGGCAGTACGACGGGATGGTCGTGAGCGACTGGACCGGGGTGCAGGAACTCATCGCGCACGGGCTCGCCGAGGACGGAGCCGACGCCATCCGGCAGGCCCTCGGTGCGGGCGTGGACATGGAGATGGTGAGCACGCACATCACCGAGCACGGCGAGAAGCTCCTCGCGGCCGGGGCGATCGACCCGGCACGCCTTGACGAGGCCGTGGCCCGTGTCCTGCTGCTCAAGGCACGCCTCGGCCTCTTCACCGCCCCGTACGCGGACGAGTCCGCGGAGATCACCGAGCCCGGTACGGAGGCACGGCGGGCGGCCCGCGAGACCGCGGCGCGCACCCTTGTGCTCCTGAAGAACGAGCCCGCCGCAGACGGAGCCTCCGTACTGCCGTTGCCCGCCTCGGCCGCTTCGGTGGCCGTCGTCGGGCCGTTCGCGCACTCGACGGACCTGCACGGCACGTGGGCCGGGCCTGGTGCGGCTCGGTTCACGGCCACCACGGTCCTGGAGGGGCTGCGCGAGGCACTTCCCGCAGCCGAGGTGCTGTACGCCGAGGGGGAGGCGGAGACGATCGCGGCAGTGCGCGAGGCCGAGGTGACCGTGGTCGCGGTCGGTGAGCCGGGAGAGATCAGCGGCGAGGCCTCGACGCGCGCCGACATCTCGCTGCCGGAGGGGCAGGCGGAACTGATCCGCCAGGTGGCCTCCGTGGGCAAACCCTTCGCTGTCGTGGTCTTCGGCGGCCGGCCGCTCACGATGGAGGAGTGGATCGACGAGGCGCCCGCCGTTCTCTTCGCCTGGCACCCGGGGCTGGAGGGCGGTCACGCCGTCGCGGATGTCCTGACGGGGAAGGTCAATCCAAGCGCCAAGCTCCCTGTGACGTTCCCGCGTTCGGTCGGGCAGATCCCGCTCTACTACAACCACGAGAACACCGGCCGTCCCGCCGACCCGGCCGACCCGAAGGTGCCCTTCCGCTCCTTCTACCTGGATGTGGAGCACGGGCCTCGCTTCGCCTTCGGCCACGGGCTGAGCTACACGCGCTTCGAGACGGGCGCGCCCGTCCTGAGCCGGACCGACATCTCGCTGCGGGAACTCGGTGAAGGCGGCTCGGTCGAGGTGACGGTGCCGGTCAGGAACGTGGGGGACGTCGTGGGCACGGAGGTCGTGCAGGTCTACGTGCACGACCGGGCCGCTTCGATCGTGCAGCCGGTCCGGCGGCTTCGTGGGTTCGCCCGGGTCGAGCTGGCGCCGGGACAGAGCGAGAACGTCGTACTGCGGCTGAACTCCGAGGACCTCGGCTTCTGGGACAACGACCCGGCCGGGAACTACCGCGTCGAGACAGGCGCCTTCGACATCTACGCGGGCACCGACTCGACCACCGCCGCACACACGACGCTGTGCGTCGTCTGACCATCGCGGCATCCCCGCCCAGCCATCGGCCTCCGCCCATCGTGCACTTCGCGCGGGCGGGGGCCCGGCCGGCGGCCCGACGCCCACGGCCCCGGTGCCGCGTACGCCGGCCCGCCGGAGGCTCGCCCGAACGCGGCGCAGGACGGTGGCAAAACGCCTTCCGCACGCCGGCGCGCATGCCGCTGCGAGCAAGGGCGCCAACCAGCCCGCCGACACGGGAACGAACACGGACCGTAGCGAACGCGTGAACATGAAGACCTCCGTTGGTGACACACAGCCATCACTTTCATGACGGAGCGTGGCCAACAGAACGGGCGTTCACACCCGAACAGCCCTATCTTCACTCCTGAGAGTGAAGATTTCGCCGATTGGGCATTTTGGGCGTCAGCCGTGCTGTTCACTCGTCGTACGCACCGCACCCATGCTGGCGCCGATGACGAGGGCGACGGCCAGCCCTTCGATCCAGCTCAGGTCCTGGTGCAGTACGAGGAAGCCGGCGAGGGCGGCGATGGCCGGTTCCAGACTCATCAGCACCGCGAAGGCGGCGGCGGGGATACGGCGCAGTGCGATGAGTTCCAAGGTGTAGGGGAGCACGGAGGAGAGGAGAGCGACACCGGCACCGAGAGCGAGCGTGGAGGGCACGACGAGCGTCGCGCCGCCCTGCGCGATACCGAACGGCAGGATGAGGACAGCGCCCACGGCCATGGCGAGGGCGAGGCCATCAGCCTGCGGGAAGCGGCGACCGGTCCGGGCACTGAACACGATGTACGTGGCCCACATGACGCCCGCGCCGAGGGCGAAGACGACGCCCACGGGATCGATGTCGCTCAGCCCCGTGCCACTGAGCAGAAAGACACCGAGCAGCGCGAGGAGCGCCCACAGGAAGTTCACGAGACGACGGGAGGCGACAACCGACAGGACCAGCGGACCCAGCACCTCGAAGGTCACGGCGAGACCTAGCGGGATACGGTCGGCGGCCTGGTAGAAGAGCGCGTTCATGCCGGACATGGCGACTCCGAAGGCGATCACGGTGCCCCAGTCCGCCCGGGAGTGCCCCCGCAGCCTCGGCCGGCAGAAGAGCAGCAGCACGAGCGCGGCGACGGCGAGCCGGATCGCCACCACGCCGAGGGGTCCGGTGCGCCCCATGATGCTCACCGCGAGCGCTCCGCCGAACTGCACCGACACGCACCCGGCCAGCACCAGGCCGACCGGTCCGAGCCGGCCACGCGGGGCAGTGCGCCGGGTGCCACCGGGAGGGGCGCCGCCCTCGGTCGCGGGGACCGAGGAGGCGGAGAGCGAGGGAGCCGTCGCATCGGCGGCACCTTGCGGGACAGGAAGACCGGAGCCGGCCGACCGCCCTGTACCCGCCACCGCTCCCGCTTCGCCCCACTCAGCCACCGTCAGCCCGCTCCTTCTCGTCCACGTCCACGCCACTCAGGAGGTCAGTCGCCCAGAAGGATCAAACCGCCGCACCGACCAGCCCGATGCACCGAAGCCTGCGCTCAAATGAACTGTCCGGTCACCGATCGTCGCCCGGTGGCCGAGGTGCAGGCCGCTGCGAGTTCCGCAGTGACAACGGGCGCCCGAAGAGCCCGGGGCGGGCAGGCCCTCCGCATCGCGCACCGGTCGCCGCGCGAGCGCGGGAAGGTGCGTCCGTGCGCCGGGAGGCGCACGGAATCTTCGGGGGGCGGCTGCCTCCAGTGCCTGCCGCAGTGCGGTTGCGCCGAAGCCCGCCTTCGGCGTGGTCCCGTCCACGGTAGGCCCGGTGGTGGCTGCCGTGAAATGCGCCAGGTGCGGGCTTATGCTCAGCGCGCATAAGCAGGGCGAACGTGGATCGTCGCCGCGCCGTGCCTGCATTGGTGGGGCCCACGCCTTCCGCGCCCCGCCGATCAGGCCGCTGGGCTGCCTGATCGCAGCAGGCCGGGGGCGGCGAGGCGGGCTCGGTTCGTCCGACCGGGCAGATGGATGACAGCCCGGCAGGCTGATGACAGCACCCGTGCGCCAGGCAGAGCGCCGCAGCGTGGAGAAGGCGCGGGAGAGGAGAGGGAGGTGCCATGTCCGTTCACGAATCCAGCTCGGAGGCAGGCTCCGGGCCGTCCCCCGAGCGCGGACCGCGTTCCGGCGCCGGGGCAGCCCGCTCGGGTTCCCGAGCAGCCCGGCCTGCCCGTTCCGGGACCGCTCGGCCCGCTTCCGAGACAGTCCGGTCCGACTCCGGGACCGGCTCTCCCGAGGCCAGGCCGCACTCCCCCGAGTCGAGCCCCGGCTCCGCCTCCCCAAGGTCTCGTTCCACAGGCCCACGCCCCGGCTCCACCGCCTCAGGGTCGCGCTCCCCCGGCCCAGGCCCCCGCTCACGCCAGCCATGGCCTGGTGCCGAGCCTTCGCGTGGCGGTGGTTACGGAGTCGCCGGGGCGCGGGGCGGTGTGGAGGTGCGGCACCTGCGGTGTTTTCTCGCGGTGGCCGAGGAGGGGTCGGTGACGGCTGCGGCGGCGCGGTTGGGGCTGGGGCAGCCCGCGGTTTCGCGGACGCTGGCGGCGCTGGAACGGGGGCTTGGTGTACGGCTCGTGGACCGGTCCACGCATCACCTCGTGCTCACGGCGGAGGGGGCGGCGTTCCGGGTGCGGGCGCGGGCGGCTGTCGCCGCCTTCGACGAGGCCGTGTGCCTCGTCGGGGCGTCGAGGGCTTTGCGGCTCGGGCATGCCTGGTCGGCGGCAGGGCGGTTCACGACGCCGCTGTTGCGGCGGTGGCGCGAGCGGCGGCCCGATGTGCCGTTGGAACTGTTGCGGGTGGACGACCGGACGGCGGGGTTGTCGCGAGGGGCGGTGGATCTCGCGTTGCTGCGCGGGCCGGTCACGGAACCGGGGCTCGTGGCGGTCGAGTTGTATGCGGAGCCGAGGGTGGCGGCGGTGCCGGAGGACAGTGTGTGGGCGGGGCGGGCGCGGATCGGGTTGGGGGAGCTGGTCGGGGAGACGCTCGCGCTCAACACGGTCTCGGGCACGACGACTCCGGAGTTGTGGCCTTCCGGGGCACGGCCGGTGTCGACGTTGACCGTGGGCAATACCGACGACTGGCTCGCGGCGATCGCGGCGGGGCAGGCCTTCGGGGTGACGGCCCGGGCGACGGCGGCGATGCATGCCTATCCGGGCGTCGCCTTCGTCCCGTTGAGCGATGCCCCGCCGCTCTCGGTCTCGCTCGTGCGGCGGGCGGGGCGGGAACGGGAGGAGGTGCGGGAGTTCGTCGCGCTCGCGCGGGAGGTGACGGCGGTGGCACGGGGCGGGGAGGCGGGGTGAGGGTGCGGGGCTACAGGGTGCGGACGACGCGGGCCGGGTTGCCGACGGCCACCGTGTTCGAGGGGATGTCCTTGGTGACGACGCTGCCGGCGCCGACGACGGAGTTCTCGCCGATGGTGACGCCCGGCAGAACGAGGACGCCGCCACCGAGCCATACGTTGTCGCCGATGGTGATGGGGCGCGCGGACTCCCACTTCTCCCGGCGCGGCTCCGGCTCCAGGGGGTGGGTGGGGGTGAGCAGCTGGACGTGGGGGCCGAACTGGCAGTCGGCGCCGATGGTGATGTCGGCGACGTCCAGGGCGGTGAGGCCGTAGTTGACGAAGGTGCGGGGACCGATGCGGAGGTGGGAGCCGTAGTCGAGGTGGAGTGGAGGGCGGACCTCGGCGTCCTCGCCGAGTGAGCCGAGGAGTTCGGCGAGCAGGGGGCGGGCGGTGTCCGGGTCCTCGTGGTAGGCCGTCGCCCAGCGGGCGGCGAGGCGACGGGCCGCGCGCTGGCGGGCTTCGATCTCCGGGTCTTCGGCGCGGTACTGCTCACCGGCGCGCATGCGGTCGAAGATGTCGGGCCGCTGGGCGGGGGTGTCGGAGGCGTGCGTCATGAGCGCGAGCGTACGGATTCGCGGTGCCCGGCCCCGTACCGCCGCTCCGGACCCGTGCCGCCGCTCCGTCACGTTCCGCCCCGTCGCGTTCCGGCGTCCCGTCGCGTCCCGTCGTGTTCCGGCGTCCCGAGCCCATGCCGTCGCCCCGTCGCGTTGCGGCGTCCCGGGCCCGGCCCGCCGTGTCGGCTCCGTCCGGGGTCAGAGGAAGCGGCCGAGGGGGCGCGTCAGGGA
Organism: Streptomyces sp. SID11385; assembly: GCF_010548245.1. Taxonomy (GTDB): domain Bacteria; phylum Actinomycetota; class Actinomycetes; order Streptomycetales; family Streptomycetaceae; genus Streptomyces. The sequence goes on along the minus strand of NZ_JAAGLR010000142.1, from coordinate 2,149 downwards.
TTCGCGGGCGCGTTGGGTGAGGGAGCGGCGGGACCAGCGGGTGGGGAGCATGCGGGTGCTGCGGCTCAGGTCGTGGTCGTAGTCGGTGTCGAGACCGGCGACGAAGGAGGGGTCGAGGACGGCGAGCATGACTTCCTCGTCGTGCTCCATGGAGCGGCGGTTGAAGTTGGTGGAGCCGACGAGGGCGAGGGTGCGGTCGACGGTGAGGATCTTGGTGTGGAGCATCGTCGGCTGGTACTGCCAGACGTGGACTCCGCAGTCGAGCAGGCGGGAGTAGTGGCGCTGGCCGGCGAGTTGGCAGACGCGTTTGTCGGTGTGGGGGCCGGGCTGGAGGATTTCGACGCGGACTCCGCGCGCGGCGGCGGCGCACAGGAGGTCGATGAAGTAGTCGTCGGGGGCGAAGTAGGCGGTGGCGATGCGGATGCGTTCGCGGGCCGATTCCAGGGTGACCCGGAGGAGGGTCTGCATGTCCTGCCAGCCGAAACTCGCGGAGCCCCGTACGACCTGGACGACGGCGTCGCCGGCCGGTTCCTGCGGGGTGAAGAGGTCTTGATCGTCGAAGAGTTCGGGGTTGCACTCGGCCCAGTTCTGGGCGAAGGCGGCGGCGATGCCGTCCACGGCGGGGCCGCGCACCTCGACGTGCGTATCGCGCCACTCGGAGGAGTCGCGGGCGTCGCCGCACCACTCCTCCGCTATGCCGACGCCTCCCGTGAAGGCGACCGACTCGTCGATCACGAGGGCTTTGCGGTGGCAGCGGTGATTCTGTTTGAAGGGGGAGATGAGGAGCGGTTTGCGGAACCAGGTGAGGACGACGCCCGCGTTCTCCATGAGGTCGAGGAGCTCGCGTTCTATCGTGCGGGCGCCGAAACCGTCGAGGAGGAGACGTACGCGGACGCCCGCCTCGGCGCGTTCGGCGAGGGCACGGGCGAAGTCGCGGGCTATCTCGCCGCGCCAGTAGACGAAGGTCATCATGTCCACCGTGCGGCGGGCGGACGCGATGGCCTGGAGCATGGCGGGGAAGATCTCGTCACCGTTGCGCAGGGCGTGCAGCCCGTTGCCCTCGGACATCGCGATGCCAAGGAGCCGTTCAAGCCTTCTCCGCAGCTCGACCCCGCGCGCCGCGAGGTCCGGGGCGCCCGTGAGGTCGTGGGTCCCGCTCGTCCCCTCGGCCCGGTTCGCCCCGTCCCGTTCCGTCGTGCTCGTCGTCATCCTCGTCCCCTCCCGGTTGTCCGCCGGGGGCGCGTGGAGCTGCCCCGGCTCCCCTCGTCTGCCCCGTCCGCCGGGCCGCAGCCGTGAGGCTACGGGGTGCCGGCGGGGAGGGCGTCTGCCAGGACTTCGGCGAGGTGGCGGCCGGGGTGAGGGGCGAGGTGGGAGAGCTGGGTGCGGCAGGAGTAGCCGTCGGCGAGGACCACGGCGTCGGGTCCCGCCGCGCGGACGGCGGGCAGGAGCTGGTCCTCGGCGCAGGCGACAGAGGTCGCGTAGTGGCCGCGCTCGAAGCCGAAATTGCCCGCGAGTCCGCAGCAGCCACCGCTGAGTTCACCGGTGAGGCCGGCCCGCGCGCGCAGGCGCCGTTCGGCGGCGTCGCCGAGTACGGCGTGCTGGTGGCAGTGCGTCTGACCGACGACGGAGGCCGCGACACGGGGCGGCTCCCAGCCGGGAGTGGCCTCCTCCTCCAGGACCTGGGCGAAGGTGCGGACGCGGGCGGCGAGGCGGGCGGCGCGCGGGTCGTCGGGGAGCAGTTCGGGCAGGTCGGTGCGGAGGGCGGCGGCGCAACTGGGTTCGAGGACGAGGACGGGGGCGGAGGCGGACGGCTCGCCCGGCGTCGTGTCCGTACCCGCACCCGCACCCGCACCCGCACCCGCACCCGCACCCGCACCCGCACCCGAGCGTGGACGGCCGCTTCCAGCCGCCACCGCGTCCACCGCGTCCAGCGTCCGTCGCATCACCCGGCGCGCCGCGTCGAGTTGGCCTGTGGAGACGTACGTGAGGCCGCAGCAGACGCCCGCGCCGCTGAGCCAGGGGCGCGGGGTCGTCGCGTGGAGTCCCGCGTCGGCGAGGACGCGGCGGGCGGCGCGCGGGATGTGCGGGGCGAGGTGGCGGCCGAAGGTGTCGGGCCAGAGGAGGACGGGGCGGGCGCCGGGCGGCGGCG
>NZ_JAAGLR010001199.1 GCF_010548245.1 Streptomyces sp. SID11385 | reverse complement strand
CACCCCGCCGGTCAGCGGCCCCGCCCGCGTCAGATCCTCGGCGAGCAGCCCGGCCCACTCGGCCCCGACCCGTACGTCGTCGTCGAGGAAGACCACCCACGGCGCGCCGGTCGCCGCGAAGCCGGTGTTGCGCGCGGCGGCGGGGCCCCGGCCGCCCGAGCGCAGCAGCGTGACGGGCCTGCCGCCCACCCCGGGCACCTCCAGCGGCACGGGGT
>NZ_JAAGLR010001163.1 GCF_010548245.1 Streptomyces sp. SID11385 | reverse complement strand
CTCGCCGCGCGCCCCGCGACGGCCCCGTTCCGGCAGTGCGCCGAGGCGGGGCCGTCGTGCGGCGGGGGGCCACCCGCCCGGCCGCCGTACGTGTCCCCGCGGGAGATCCCGTCCTCACAGGTGCGCGATCGCGCCGCGCGTCCCACACTTGTGCCTGCGCCGTGTGCCCGCCCCGGTCCCCCTGCCGTGGTGGGCGGCACCGCGCGACGGAGACGCCCACGCCATCGGAGGCACCGTGAAGATGCTGATCAACGTCGCGGAGACCGTCGTCGCCGACGCCCTGCGCGGCCTCGCCGCCGCGCATCCCGAACTGACGGTGGACATCGAGAACCGGGTCGTGGTGCGCCGCGACGCGCCCGTCGCGGGGAAGGTCGCGCTCGTCTCCGGGGGCGGCTCGGGGCACGAACCGCTCCACGCCGGTTTCGTCGGGCCCGGGATGCTCGACGCGGCCTGCCCCGGGGAGGTCTTCACGTCGCCGGTGCCCGATCAGATGGTGCGCGCCGCCGCCGCGGTCGACAGCGGTGCCGGGGTGCTCTTCATCGTGAAGAACTACACCGGGGACGTCCTCAACTTCGACATGGCGGCCGAACTCGCCGAGGAGGAGGGCATCGAGGTCGCGAAGGTCCTCGTGGACGACGACGTCGCCGTGACCGACAGCCTGTACACGGCGGGGCGGCGCGGGACGGGCGCGACGCTCTTCGTGGAGAAGATCGCGGGCGCGGCGGCCGACGAACGCCGCCCGCTCGCCGAGATCGCCGGTCTCGCGACCCGTGTCAACGCCGCCTCGCGCAGCTTCGGCGTCGCGCTCTCCGCCGTGAGCACCCCCGCCAAGGGCGGCCCCACCTTCGACCTGCCGCCCGGCGAGCTGGAGCTCGGCGTCGGCATCCACGGCGAACCCGGCCGCGAGCGGCGCCCGATGATGACCGCGGGCGAGATCGCCGATCACGCGGTGCACGCCGTGCTCGACGACCTCAGCGGCGAGGGACCCGTGCTGCTCCTCGTCAACGGCATGGGCGGCACGCCGCTCCTGGAGCTGTACGGGTTCACGGCGGAGGTGCACCGCGTCCTCGGGGAACGCGGTGTCCCGGTCGCGCGTTCGCTCGTCGGCAACTACGTCACGTCGCTCGACATGGCGGGCGCCTCGGTGACGGTGTGCCGGGCGGACGAGGAGCTGCTGCGCCTGTGGGACGCGCCCGTCGCCACGTCCGGGCTGCGCTGGGGGCGTTGAGACCGGCTCACACGCGTACCACGGGTCCACGCGGAGCGGCACGACACGCGGCAGCATGGGGCACGATCGGCGGCGCGGCGCGACAGGCGCGCACCACGGCACGAAGGGGTGACGGGACGGACATGGGCGACGACGGCAGGGACAAGGGTGGCGACGGGGGTCCGGGCACGCTCGACGCGGCGTTCTTCCGGCGGTGGCTCGACGCCGCGGGCACGCTGATCGACGAGGAGGCCGAGCGGCTCACCGCGCTGGACTCGGCGATCGGCGACGCCGACCACGGCTCCAACATGCGGCGCGGCTTCTCCGCCGTGCGCGAGACGCTCGCCGCCGAGGAGCCGGCGAGCCCGCAGGCGGTGCTCGCGCTCGCCGGGCGGCGGCTCGTCTCCACGGTCGGCGGGGCCTCGGGCCCGCTGTACGGGACGCTGCTGCGCCGGACGGGAAAGGCGCTGGGCGAGGCGCTCGGCGAGCGCACGGACCCCGACCGCGCGGAGTTCGCCGCCGCGTTGCGCGCCGGGATCGACGCGGTCTCGGCGCTCGGGGGTGCGAAGCCGGGCGACAAGACGATGATCGACGCGCTCGTCCCGGCCGCGGCGGCGCTGGACACCTCGTG
>NZ_JAAGLR010001141.1 GCF_010548245.1 Streptomyces sp. SID11385 | reverse complement strand
GTGCTCATCAACGGCGTCGACATGGTGAACAGTCCCGAGCGGAAGATCATGGAGACCCGGAAGCTCTTCGGTCTCATGTTCCAGGACGGTGCGCTCTTCGGATCGATGTCCCTCTTCGACAACATCGCCTTTCCGCTGCGTGAGCACACCCGAAAAAAGGAATCCGAAATCCGCCGGATCGTCATGGAGCGGATCGACATCGTCGGACTCCTCGGCGACGAG
>NZ_JAAGLR010001105.1 GCF_010548245.1 Streptomyces sp. SID11385 | reverse complement strand
GGCGTGCACGGCGGGCACAGCCGCGTCTTGACGCGCCCGGCCAGCGGTTCCTTCGCGATGACGGCGAGCGTCAGGTCCGGGGGAACCGGGCGGGCGGCGGGTACGGCGGCGTTCACCGGGCCTCCGTCCCGGCGGCGGCGAGCACGCGGCGCATGTCGTGCACGGCCTGCCATGTACCGCGCCACGTCCCCGTGACCTTCGACGTGCCGGTACGCGGCAGGTACGGGACGTCGCGCTCCTCGACCCGCCAGCCGGCCTCGGCCGCGCGCACGACCATCTGGAGCGGGTAACCGCTGCGCCGGTCGCTCAGGGCGAGTGCGCGCAGGTCCGCGCGGCGGGCGAGGCGCAGCGGGCCGAGGTCGTGCAGGTCGTACCCCGTGCGGCGGCGCAGGCTGTGGGCGAGCACGGCGTTGCCGAGCCTGGCGTGCAGCGGCCAGCTTCCGCGCGCGGGCCTGCGGCGGCCCAGGACGAGATCGGCGGCGCCCGAGGAGACCCGGTCGGCGAAGGCGGGCAGGAGGCCGGGGTCGAGCGAGGCGTCGCAGTCGCAGAAGGCGACGAGGTCCGCGGTCGCCGCTTCGAGCCCGGCGTGGCAGGCGGCGCCGAAGCCGCGCCGCGACTCGGTGACGACGTGCGCGCCGTGCGCCGCGGCGATCTCGGCGGAGCCGTCGTCGGAGCCGTTGTCGACGACGACGGCGCGCCAGCCCTCGGGGACGCGGCCGAGCACCCAGGGCAGCGCGGCGGCCTCGTTGAGGCAGGGGAGGACGAGGTCGACGGGCGCGGGCGGGGTGGCCCGGGGAGGGGCGAGCGGCGTGGGGGTGGGGTGGTTCATGGGCACACCGTACGAAGACAAATGCCATGAATCGGGCAGCGTGGCCCTGCGAAACGCGGAGCGGGCGAAGGCGGGCGGGCGGCGGCCGGGCGGCGCCGGGGCCGTCCCGCCGCCGCCCGCGCCGCCTCAGC
>NZ_JAAGLR010001074.1 GCF_010548245.1 Streptomyces sp. SID11385 | reverse complement strand
GAACGCCGCGCTCGCCGAGGAGGTCACGGCCTCGGCGGCCGGGGCCCGCACGACCGAGGTGTACGGCCTCGCCGAACGCCGCCTCGCCCGCGTGCTCGACCGGGTCGCCGCCGCGCACCGCGCCCGCGAAGGCACCCTCGCGCTGCGCAGCGTGCTCTTCCCCGCCGTCGACTTCGGCGCCTTCCTGCCCGTCGCCGCGGCACTCCTGCTCGGCGGCCTCCTGCACGCGCACGGCCTCGCGAGCCTGGGGGCGGTCCTGGCCTGCGCGCTCTACCTGCGCAAACTCTCCGATCCCGTCGACATCCTGTTGCAGTGGCTGGAGTTCCTGCAACGCGGCAGCGCGTCCTTCGCGCGCGTCGAGGGCCTCGGCCTCGTCACGGTCGACGTGCCCGCGCCCCGCGCGCCCACCGGCGACGGCACCCTGCGGCTGGACGGCGTCCGGCACTCCTACGACGGCGACCGCGACGCCGTGCGCGACGTCAGCCTCACCGTGCGCCCCGGCGAACGCCTCGTCGTGGTGGGCCCGTCCGGCGCGGGCAAGACGACGCTCGGGCGCCTCGTGAGCGGCGCCGAGACCCCGAGCGGCGGCGCGGTGACGCTCGACGGGGTGCCCGTGCACACGCTGCCGCCCGGCCGCGTCGTCCTCGTCACGCAGGAGCACCACGTCTTCCTCGGCACCCTCCGCGAGAACCTCGCCCTCGCGGCGCCGGACGCGAGCGACGCGGACCTGGAACGCGCGCTCGCCACCGTCGGCGCGGACTGGGCGGCGGAACTGCCCGCCGGGCTCGACACGGTGCTGGGGCCGGGCGGTCTGTCCCCGGACGGCGCGGCGGTCCAGCAACTGAGCCTCGCCCGCACCCTGTTGCTCGACCCCGGCATCCTCGTCCTCGACGAGGCCACCTCGCTCATCGACCCCCGCACCGCCCGCCGCACCGAACGCGCCCTCGCCGCCGTCCTCGCGGGCCGCACGGTCATCACGGTCGCCCACCGCCTCCACACCACCCGCGACGCCGACCGCGTCGCGGTCATGGAGGACGGCGCCCTCACCGAACTCGGCACGCACGAGGAGCTGGTGGCGGCGGACGGCACGTACGCGGGACTCTGGCGGGCCTGGCACGGCGACTGACCCCCGTGCCGGGCCCGCCCGCCTGTCTCACTCCACCCGCAGCCGGGCCCCCAGCTCCCTCCCGTGACCGACCTCCCGCACCGGCCCCGTCAGCCGGACCGCGCAGCGCAGGCGGTGGTCCGTACTCGACGCGGAGAGCCGGAACTCCAGGTCGCCCGGCTCGACGACGCGGCGGCCCGCCAGGCCCGTGAAGGAGGCCGTGTCGGCGGGGATCTCGACGTGGACGCGGGCCGAGGCGCCCGGGGCGAGCGGCACGCGGAGGGCGCCGACGAGACGTTGTTCGGGCTGCACGACGGAGGCGACCGGGTCGTGGAGGTAGACCTGCACGACCTCCGTCCCGGCCCGCTCGCCCGTGTTCGTGACCGTCAGAGCGAGGCGGACCGTGCCGTCCGTGGGCACCTGCCCGGGGGTCCCGGGCGTCAGGTCCGTCCAGGCGAAGGACGTGTACGTGAGGCCGTGCCCGAAGGGGAAGGCGGGGCTCGGGTCGAGCGCCGAGACGTCACTCGGGCCCGCGAGCGGGGCACGCAGGTACGTGCCGGGCTGGCCGTCCGGAGTGCGCGGCACGCTCACCGGGAGCCGCCCCGAGGGCGCCGCGCGCCCGCTGAGCAGCGCCGCGATCGCCCGCGTGCCCTCCTGCCCGGGGAAGAACGCCTGCACGAGCGCCCCCGCCTCCGCCGCCGCCCGCCCCAGCGCGTAGGGGCGCCCCGCGAGCAGCACCCCGACCACCGGCGTGCCCGTGTCGAGCAGCGCGTCCAGCAACTCCTGCTGCACGCCGGGGAGTCGGAGCGAGGGCGCGTCGCAGCCCTCGCCGCTCGTGCCCCGGCCGAAGAGCCCGGCGCGGTCCCCGAGCGCGGCGATCACGACATCC
>NZ_JAAGLR010001039.1 GCF_010548245.1 Streptomyces sp. SID11385 | reverse complement strand
CGGGGGTGGCGGCTGGGGGGCGGGGGGTGGACATCGTTGTGCCACCTCTCTGGGGGGAGGAGGGGGACGGGGGCGGGGGCGGGTGGGTCGGATCGGGGGCGGATCGGGGTGAGGTGTGGGCGCGGTCCAACTGGTAGGACCAGTTGGACCAAGTGGGGAGGAGGTTAGCAGGAGGGGAGTGGGGGGCGGTAGGGGTGAGGGGAGTGCGGCCCGCAGGGGCGGGGCGCAGGGCCAGCCCCTTCCTGAAGTCGCACTGGCGCCCGGGTCCACTCCCGCCTGCGGCCCGTCCCGTTCCTCCCTCCCGGTACGGGCCGCGATCCGCCGTCGCGATCCGGGCTTCCTCCGCGCCGGCACTCCGGATCTCGCCTCCGCGCTCGCCTCGGGGGAGGACGATGGGCGGGGCGTGTTCGCCGCCATCGGCACCGACGACTGGGAGACCGTACGCGCATGGGCCACGACCCTCATCCCCCCGCGGAAGCCCTCACCTGTCTCGGAGACCGGCTCGGCGGGCCCATCTCAGCGCGACTCGTGAGCGACCGGCGCGGCTCGCGGGCCTGGAAGGTGCGCGGGCCGCGCGGCGCGGCTGCCGTGAAAGCGAACGCTCCCGGCGGGGGAGAGCGGGACAAGGCCGCCGAGACGGCTCAGGAGGACCGGCACCTGCGTGCCCTCACGGCGGCCGGTGCGGTCGGCGCCGGGTACCGGCTCGGCGGCGGGACGTGGGACGCGGGACAGTGGCTCGCGGTCGAGTGGGTCGAGGGCGCGTTGCTGTGGCACGCGCTCGCGCCCGCCCGCGAGGCTGACGGCGACACCCCCGCCCTGCGGGCCCTGCTGCTGACCGTCGCCCGGACCTGGGCCGCCGCTCTCTCCGGCCTTCACGAGGCCGGGTGGGCCCACGCCGATGTCCAGCCCACGAACACCCTCATCACCGGCACGGGGACCGCCACCGTCATCGACTACGCCCTCGCCTGCGGCCCCGCCGATCCCCTCCGCCTGCCCTACCGGGGCGCCCTCGTCCACACCCTGGCCCCAGAGGTCGCCGGCCGGCTCCTCGCCACGGCGGATGACCACCACGTCCAGGCCGCCCCTCCCTCCGATGTCTGGGGACTCGGCGCGTCGCTGTTCTGGTGCTGGACCGGCCGCCGCCCCATCCGGTACGAGAGCGACGCCCCCTTCAACGACAAGCTCGGCCGCATCGCGAGCGGCGACGCACTCGACCTCGCCGCCGAACGGCCCTGGTCGTTCCCCGAGTTCGAGGAGATCATCACCGCATGCCTCACCACGAACCCGGCCCTGCGCCCCTCGGCACGGGCCCTCGCGATCGGGTAGCGCTGTACGTGCGGTGTTCGCAACCGAGTTCAGCGGGAACCACTGCCCGGGGTCGGTGAGTCGCACCAGGGGCCGCGACGAGAAGGGGCCATCCCGGCAGGCGCGGGGAGCAGTACCGATCCGGGCGGAAGTCCACCTGGCGGTGGGGTCCATCCCCCGCACGCGCGGGGAGCAGGCTGCCGCCCGCTGCGCCTTCGTCGACTTCTTGGGTCCATCCCCGCACGCGGGGAACAGCCGCGCGGCCGCCACCGCGCTGGGGACCGGCGGGGTCCATCCCCGCACGCGCGGGGAACAGATCGCGATCCAGCACCTGGAGCAGGCCGAGGCGGGTCCATCCCCGCACGCACGGGGAACAGCTCGCGGGGCAGGCCGCAGTCGTCGCCGTGACGGGTCCATCCCCGCACGCGCGGGGAACAGCTCTCCTCCGCTGCTTCGGGCGTCATGTGGAGGGGTCCATCCCCGCACGCGCGGGGAACAGTCGACCCGACCACCACCCTCTGAAACCCGCAAGGGTCCATCCCCGCACGCGCGGGGAACAGCGGAGCGCTGGGCCGGGGAGCGGGGCGGCGCGGGGTCCATCCCCGCACGCGCGGGGAACAGGCCCACGGATCGTCTGTGAGGGTGTCGGCCTCGGGCCCATCCCCGCACGCGCGGGGAGCAGCACGTTCGTCGCAGCGAATGGGAGGCAGTGCGGGGTCCATCCCCGCACGCGCGGGGAGCAGGACGGAAATCATCTGCCCGAGCACGGTGGGTGGGGTCCATCCCCGCACGCGCGGGGAGCAGTTCGTCGCCGCGCACCGGGGCAGCGGGCAGGAGGGTCCATCCCCGCACGCGCGGGGAGCAGCAGAAGGAATCCCCGCACATGTAGCAGGAGGGCGGTCCATCCCCGCACGCGCGGGGAGCAGAGCACCTTGCCGCTCCGCTCCTGCCACTGGGTGGGTCCATCCCCGCACGCGCGGGGAGCAGTCGACCAGCAGCGAGCTGGCCTTCCAGCTCGGGGGTCCATCCCCGCACGCGCGGGGAGCAGGCGGGACCACCACCACGGCTGAAGGCAATTCCGGGTCCATCCCCGCACGCGCGGGGAGCAGCGGTCGCGAACGTGCGCAGAACGTCGGCCGCCGGGTCCATCCCCGCACGCGCGGGGAGCAGCCAAAGCAGAGCAGTTGAGGGCGCAGGCCGAGGGGTCCATCCCCGCACGCGCGGGGAGCAGCGTCCGGGCGCGCTGTGGGCGGCGGCCAGGACGGGTCCATCCCCGCACGCGCGGGGAGCAGTCGTCAAGTTCCGCGCCTCGTAACGGCCCGATGGGTCCATCCCCGCACGCGCGGGGAGCAGCCCGCGAGCGGCGGCAGCTGCTCCAGCTTCACGGGTCCATCCCCGCACGCGCGGGGAGCAGCTGTGGGGGGAGACGGCGCGGGGCCTTGAGGAGGGTCCATCCCCGCACGCGCGGGGAGCAGCCCGGGGCCTCGCACACCACCCTCAACATCGCGGGTCCATCCCCGCACGCGCGGGGAGCAGCCTTTCCGACCTGCGGGTTTACCCCCGTCCCAGCCCCGTTCGCGCAACAATCGCGGATTCCGGCATACCCGCCATATCCGGCATACAACCCATAGCGGCCGAACCCCCGTCCCCCCTCACCCCCGCCCCTCCCCCAACAACATCTCGATGTGCTGCTTCGCCATCACGTCCACCTGGACGTCCAAGTCCCGCCCGTACGTCCGCAGCCCGAGCCGCAGGTGCGCCCGCATCCGCTCCACCGCCAAGTCCGCATCACGCCGCTCGATGGCCTCGAAAATCTCCGGGTGATGCGGGACGCCCGGCTCCGCGATGCTCGGGTCCGAATTCGACCGCAGCATCATCTCGAACATCATCCCGCTGATGGACGAGAGCATGATCCGCAGTACGGGGTTCCCCGCCGCGACGGCGATGGCCTCGTGGAACTCCAGGTCCGCCCGCGCCTTGCTCACCGGCTCGTCCGCGCACTCCAGCGCAACCACGGCAGCCCGCATCACGTCGACATCCCGCTCCGTCGCCCGCTCCGTCGCGAGACGGACCATCTCCGTCTCCAGGGGGAGCCGCGCCTCGATGAGCTGCCGCACGGTGGGCCGCCCGGCCCGGTAGAGCGCGTCGTACCCCCGCGCCTGCGCGGACGTCTGCTCCCGTACGAAGGAACCGCGCCCCGCCGCCACCTCGATGAGCTGCTGCGCCTCCAGCCGCCGCAACACCTCCCGTACGACGTTCCGGCTCGCCCCGAACCGTACGGAAAGCTCCCGCTCGGAGGGCAGTTTGTCCCCGGGTGCGAACTCCCCCGTCCTGATCCCGTGCTCCAGCTCGCGTGCGATGCGTTCGGTGAGAAGGCCACGGCGGGCGGGCTCGGGGGTGCTGGTGGACATGCGGTGGAGCATAGCGGGACGGATCGCGAAGGCGGACGGGCGCGTCACACCCCCCGGTAGTGCCGGAGCGCCGCCGTACGGACCCGATCGACGTCCCACCCCTCGAACCGCCCCGGATCGAGCCGCGCCGGATCGACGAGCGGCTCCCCCTCCCCGCCGAGCTGCCGCGCGAGCTGCGCCCCGAGCCCCCCGGCCTGCGTGACCCAGCAGCCCTCCGCGACCCACACGCGCGGCAGCCCGGGCAGCGGCCCGGCGAGCGGCAGGGCATCGGGGGTGAGCGCGTAGACCCCGTTGAGCCGCCGCCCGATCCGCCGCCCGCGCAGGGCGGGTACGAGGGCCTGCGCGCGGGCGAGCGCGGGCCCGAAGGCGGCGTCGCTGAACGGCCGCTCGGCGTCGGCGTCGCGAAGGCCGAACCGGTCCGGTGCGTGCGGGATGGGGGTCGTGGTCGTACGTCCCGAACCCGTACCGCTCACCGTGCCGTCGCACATAGACATGCTGACCGGAAAACCGCACGTACGGAGGGTCGTCGGGGCCGCCGTCCGGCACGTCCTCGGTGTACACGTACGGATGCTCCACGGGTACGAGCGGGAGTACGACCCCGAGCGGACGGAGCAGCGAGGCGCCCCAGATCCCGAGCGCGACCACAACGCGCCGAGCCCGCAGCACCTCCCCGCCCACGAGCCGCACCCTCCCGTCCGCCTCAACTCCCGTGATTTCGGCCCCGAACCGGAACCGCACGCCGCTCCGCTCGGCGGAGGAGACGAGAGCATCGACAAGCGGTACGGCCTCGGCGAGCCCATCGGAAGGCACGTGCAGCCCGCCGACGACTCCGTCACCGGGCACGAGTGCGCCCCCGAGCGACCGAGCCCGCTCAGGATCGACAAGGTGGGCGTCAATCCCTAACCGGGCGGCGTGCTAGGCGTCTTGAGCAAGCTGGCCGAGCTGCGTCGGATCGGTGGCCAGCGAAAGCCCCCCGACCTGCCGAAAGACGCTCTCCCCGAACCCGACGTACTGCCGCACGGACTCCCGTGCGAGCAAGGCGAGTTCAGGCGTACGCGAAAGCTGCCCCACAAACCCAGGAGCGTGCCCACTGGACCCGGGATGCCGCCCCGGCGGACGCCGGTCCACCACGGTGACCCCTGCCCCGAGCCCGAGCACCCCGAGCTGATGCGCGAGTGAGGCACCGACAACACCGGCACCGAGAACAAGGGTGTCAATGGGAGGGGAGGAGACGGAGACCACGGCGGCTCCCGAAGACGGGCGGACATCAACGAGGGTGTTCCTGCCCGAAGGCAACCGGAAGTACGCACCGGTTGCGGGGGCGGGCAGGACGTGGGGGCCACGACCGGGGACAACGCGTAGCCGAGCGGAAACCGTCCCCGCAGGCGCGGGGAACCGAGCGCGCTCGCCGTCGGCGGCCTGGTGGCGGGACCATCCCCTCGCGCGCGGGGAGCAGTTCACTTCGGGGTCCTCGGTCGTCCACAGCTTCGGACCATCCCCGCACGCACGGGGAGCAGGGACGGTGCCGCGTGACGGCTGAGCCGCCGCCGGGACCATCCCCGCACGCGCGGGGAGCAGATCGCGGGGTCCAGGAGCCGCTCGCCGAAGTCGGGACCATCCCCGCACGCGCGGGGAGCAGGAGCTGTCGGCGTGCAGCCGCACCTCGGGGAGGGGACCATCCCCGCACGCGTGGGGAGCAGTCGGCAGCCCCAACTGCCGGACGGGATCGGAGGGGACCATCCCCGCACGCGCGGGGAGCAGATTTACCTGCTGGGCAAGGACTCGCCATACTCGGGACCATCCCCGCACGCGCGGGGAGCAGGACGCAGACGCGCACTGGCCCCGCCCCTACCCGGGACCATCCCCGCACGCGCGGGGAGCAGTCCAGCCGCGTCCCGCTCACCCCGGCCGAACGGGGACCATCCCCGCACGCGCGGGGAGCAGGCTCCGTGACCAGCAGGTTTAGTCGGCGCGTGGCCTCCGTTGCGCAAGGATCAAAGACCCGGACCTTTCGGGCGTAGCGATCCAGGAAGGTAAGGCGCGGACCGCTCGAAGCGTAGTCCCCGGGCACCCCGCTCCGGCGCGCCACGGCTCCCCCGCCACCAGCGACACCCCCGCTACCGGATCAGCCCCCCACTCCCCCTCAGCCTTCCGGCTCGCCCCGCCCGCACCGGCACCGCCCCGGCTCGCCCACCTCCCGGGTCACCACCAAGTACTGCGTCTCCGCCACCCGGTAACTCGCGTGCCCCGTCGTCCGGTTGTGCTCCAGGCACCATGTCCGTACCGAGTCCGCGGTCACCCCCTCCGGCGAGTACGTCCCGCACATCAGGCACCAGCTCCGGACGCGGAGGCCCGGGACCGCCGTGTCCTCGTACAGCAGCCGTTCCGCGTCACGCGCCAGGGGTCGCACGGGCCGCCACCTCCCGCCCGTTGGCGGATGCGTTCGAGACCTCCCGCTCCAGGGTGAGCAGCGCCCACACCGTCTTGCCCACGACCTCGTCCCGCACACCCCAGTCCGCTGCCACCGCGTCCACGACCGCGAGCCCCCGTCCGCTCTCCTCCGTGAACGGCACGGCCCCGCGCGGCGCCGGCGCCCCGCGCCCGCTGTCCCGCACCTCGACCCGCACGGCGCCGTCCCCCCGTACGAGCGTGAGCGCCACCTGCCGCCCCGCCCCACAACGGGCATGCACCACCGCGTTCGTGACCAGCTCGGAGACGACGAGCGCGAGCGCGTCCGCGAGTTCCCGGCACCCCCACGCTCCCGCCACCTCCCGGGCGAAGTCCCGCGCCTTCCGCACGCTGGTTCGCCGACGCGGAAGCCGCGCGCGGCGCACCGCCCCACCCTGGTTTTCGGACATACGAGCGCCCTCATCTCCATTGTCGTGAGCGCGAGTTGAGCAACCTCGCCATGAGTACCATGCATGAGGATGCCTCCACATTGTCAATAACCCAAAATGGTGAGTCGCTAGTTTCGTTGCCGCTGTTCGCCCCACCAGGCACACTGTCTTCCGTCGCCTGGAGGTGGAGGAATGTCGAGCACGAACGCGGGTCCGTCGATCCGTCAGCGCCGCTTGGCGCGACTGCTCAAGGACCTGCGCATCGCGGCCGGACTGAAGCACTCGGACGCCGCGCGGGTGCTCGATTCGGCCGAGTCGAAGATGACGCGCATCGAGAACGCCAAGTCCGGCATCCGCCTCGTGGACCTGCGAACTCTTCTCGACGCGTACGGCGTGACGGACCCCGCCGAGCGGGCGCAGATCGAACAGCTCGCGAAAGACGCGCGGAAGAAGGGGTGGTGGGCGCAGTACGCGGGCAGCGTCAGCCCGTCGTACGCGGCGTACATAGCGGTGGAGTGGGACGCCGTCGAGATGTACGACGTGGAACCCATCCTCATTCCCGGCCTGCTGCAAGTCCCCGCGTACACCAAGGCGCTCGCCCGAATTCACATTCCCAGCGCGGACGAGGACCTGCTTGAGACGCGTGCCCAGGTCCGCCAGGACCGGCGCAAGACCCTCACGCGCGAGGACCCGTTGCAGCTATGGGCGATCGTGTCCGAATCGGCCCTGTACCACGCGGTAGGTGGTGCAGGCGTGATGCGGGAGCAGCTCGAATCACTCCTGACGGACAGCGACCTGCCCAACGTCGAGTTGCAGATCCTGCCGAAGGAGAGCCCGATGAACGCGGCACTCTTCGGGCCCTTCGTCATCATGAGCTTTTCGCCGTCCTCGGCGGAAGATCTCGTGTACGGGGAGCTGAACAACGGCACGGTCTACTACGAGGAGCCCGGCGACACGGAGCGATTCGCCGCCCTGTTCCGGCGTCTCAACATGGCCGCGCTCGACCCCCCGAAATCGCGGGCTCTCATCCGCAGAGTCCTGAACGAAATGGCAGGCGAGTGAACCACCAGCACGACGATCCACAGCATCCCGCGTGGGTCAGGTCCTCCTACTCCGGCACCGAGGGCAACTGCGTCGAGGTCGCCACGCCCGGGGGGCGCCCAGCCGTTCGCGACTCCAAGGACCCCGCCTCCCCACACCTCGGATTCAGCCCGACAGCGTGGCACCGCTTCATCGACAGCGCACGCATCTGACCTTCTCCACGCACTCGCCGCCCGAGACACCCCGGACCTCACCCACCTCACAGGTCCGCGTGTGCTCGGGCTGCGGCTTGTCCACAGCTTCCACAGCGCGGCGCGGCTGACACCCGATCCGGATACACGATCCGCGCACATCACAAACTGCCAGTCGGCCCCTGGTGAGCGGAGGCGCCCAGATGGCTGGGGCCACCCCCGCGCGTACGGGGAGCAGTACTCGCGCTCCACGAAGACGGGCACGAGCCGGGGAACATCCCCGCACGCGCGGGGAGCAGTGGTCGGGGCAGCGGGCCACCGCGAGGCCCGGAGGACCATCCCCGCACGCGCGGGGAGCAGGCGTGCGGTCAGGGCCGCCAGGACTCGTCGTAGGGACCATCCCCGCACGCGCGGGGAGCAGAGGCCGTGAAAGTCGGCCGGGCGTTCGCGCTTGGGACCATCCCCGCACGCGCGGGGAGCAGTCGCCCTATCCGCCCTTTGGAATCCGGCAGTTGTGGGACCATCCCCGCACGCGCGGGGAGCAGGAGCTCCGTGCGTTCGGCCCAGGTGACCGCTGTGGGACCATCCCCGCACGCGCGGGGAGCAGCACCGTGAAGGTCTCCTGCGGCAAGGGGGCTCGGGACCATCCCCGCACGCGCGGGGAGCAGACCATCAGCCACCGATCCACGTGGTACGTCGGGGGACCATCCCCGCACGCGCGGGGAGCAGCTGCCTGAGCAGCGCTTTTTCCTTGGCCACGGGGCTGGTGCAGCAAGAAGTAGAGAGTCCGGCCTTTCGGACGAAAGGTTCGGCGCGCGTCCTTCGGACCGCCCGTAGCCTAGCGCCCGCCCCGCGCCACCTCCCCACCCGCAGCCGGCCCACCCCCCGAGCCGCCCCCAACGGATCGCGCCCACGGCCCGCCGAAACCACCAACCGCCGGACGCCCACCCCCCGTACCCCGTACGGTGATCGCCACCACCCCGCCCCCAAGCCCAGCCCGGCCCGGCCCCCCGGGGGGGCGCTCGCCCCCGCCCGAACCCCCGCCCCCAGGGGGGGCGCTCGCCCCGACTCCCCCGGAGCACAGCGGCGCAACCCCCGGGGTACGGCGACCCC
>NZ_JAAGLR010000991.1 GCF_010548245.1 Streptomyces sp. SID11385 | reverse complement strand
AGCAGCGCGGGGCGCAGCCGGGGCCGCAGCCACTCCCGTACCCGCGCGGCGCCGCGCAGCACCGGGCGGGTCAGGAGCGCGCCCGCGCCCATCACGGCCGCGCCCGCGAGCGCGTCGAGCAGGTAGTGGTTCGCCGTGCCCATCACGACGAGCGCCGTGATCGTCGGGTACGCGATCCCCGCGGCCCGCATCCAGCGCGGGCGCGCGTGCCGCCACAGCAGGTAGCCGCACCACAGCGCCCAGCCGACGTGCAGGCTCGGCATCGCCGCGTACTGGTTCGTCATGCCGCCGAGGCCGCGCGGCGCGCTCGCCTCGCCGCCCCACCAGCCCCAGTCGCTGAACTGCGCCATGGTGTCGACGAAGCCGTGCCCCGCCGCGAGCAGCCGGGGCGGGCACGTGGGCAGGAACGTGAAGCCGATGAGGCCGATGAGCGTCGAGGTCATCAGCCAGGTGCGGGCGGCGCGGTAGACGGTGTGCCGGGCGCGGAAGAGCCAGATCAGCACGAGCGGGGTGACGAGGTAGTGCAGCGAGGCGTACCAGAAGTCGGCCGGGATGCCGAGCCAGGGCTCGCGCGTGAAGAGGCGGTTGAGCGGGTGTTCGAGGTTGATGTGGAGGAACTTCTCCACGCGGAGCACCGCGAGGCCGTGGCCTATCGCGTCCCGCACGCCGCCGCGGGCGAAGAGGCGGCCCGCCGAGTAGACCCCGTACAGCAGGGCCAGCAGGCAGATCTCGCTCCACCAGCGCAGCCGGACCGGCCGCGCGGGCGGCGGGGGACCGGCGGGTATCGCGGGGTCCGCGGACGTCGCCGAGTCCGCGGGTGTCGCGGGATCGGCGGGCGCTCCTTCCGGCTTCCGGCGTACAGGGCCGGGCCCGAGAGGGGCCGGGGCCTCCGTCTGCTGCATCCGCTCGTTCTCCTCGCTCCGCCGTTCCAGGCCGGGTGCCCGCGCCCGCCGCACCCAGACCTCGCTACGGCGCGGCGGCCCACTTTACGTACGGATGCGCCCTTGTGCCGGGGCCGGTCCCTGTGACGTGTGATCCTCGCGCGTCACGTGGGCTTTCGGGGCGGTTCTCCCGGGGTTTCAAAAGCTCACGCCGCCCGCGAAGAACCCGGGCACCCCGCCCAAGCGGGACGAACCCGCGCGGAGCGGGCGCCGGGGACTGCGCGATGATGGGGCGGCGCGCCGTCGAGCCGTACGCCCCGCGCCCCGTTTCGCACCCGTACAGGAGAGACCCCGTCATGTCATCGTCGCCCGCCGCCCGTGTCCTGCTCGTCCGCCACGGGCAGACCGCCTGGTCCCGCTCCGGGCAGCACACCGGGCGCACCGACATCCCGCTGCTCGACGACGGCCGGCGTGACGCGGCGCTGCTCGGCAAGCGGCTGCGCGGGGAGCCCTTCGCCGGGCTCCCGGACGCGGTGGTGCGGACCTCGCCGCTCGCGCGGGCCGCCGAGACGTGCGAGGTCGCCGGGTTCGGCGGACGCGCCGAGCCGTGGAACGCGCTCATGGAGTGGGACTACGGGGAGTACGAGGGCCTGACGCCGGCCCGCATCCAGGAGCGGAACCCCGGCTGGTTCCTGTGGCGCGACGGAGCGCCCGGCGGCGAGTCGGTCGCGGAGATGACGGACCGCGTGGACTCGGTCGTGGAGTGGGCGCGGGCGGTGGGCGGCACGGTGGTGCTCTTCGCGCACGGGCACGTGCTGCGGGCGGTGTGCGCGCGCTGGCTGGGCGAGCCGCTGGACTTCGGGGCACGGATCAGGCTGGCCCCGGCGTCGCTGTCGGTACTGGACTGGGCGTACGGCCGCCCGGCGATCGACACCTGGAACGACACCGCGCACCTCTTTTAATTGCGTCGGCTTCGCCTCCGGGAGCGCCGGTGCCGGTGTCGAGTCACCCGACGTGCTCGGTCACTCGTTCCTCGCGACCTGCGCGCGACGGGCGCCTCGACACCGTCGCGCTCCCTTCGGCTCGGCCGACGCCGGTCGGCCCTGCGGGCCTCGGGGTGGTCAGGCCGCCGCCAGGAAGCGCTCCACCTCGCCGCTTCCGCGGCCCCCGTACCGGGCCAGGCGCCCCCGTGTCGTGCGGAGCAGGGCGTCGACGCGGGAGGAGCGGACCTGGCGGTCGAGGAGGTGGAGGACGGCGCGGCCGGTGGTCGCCGCTTCCTCCGGGTGGTCGGCCGCGCTGAGGTTCTGGGCGAGTTCGGCGGTGTAGAGGGCCTGGTTGCGCGTCAGGTGCGGGGTGCGGGTCGCGGCGTGGGAGGCGGCGCGGCGGGCGTGGGCGATCGCGCGGGGCCAGTCGCCGAGGCTGCCCCAGCACTGCGCTTCGAGCCAGTCGAGTTCCGCCTCGCTGTAGAAGCAGAGCAGCCATTCGGGGTCGTCGGGCCCCGGCCCCTTCGCGTACAGCCGGTGGGCGCGCGCCAGCGCCTCCTCGCAGGCCGCCCGGTCCGCGAGCCCCGCCCGCCCGCTCGCCTCGCGCAGCGCGAGCAGCGAGAGCAGGTGCGGCGCGGCGAGC
>NZ_JAAGLR010000107.1 GCF_010548245.1 Streptomyces sp. SID11385 | reverse complement strand
GTCGGGCGGGACGTCGAGCCGGTACCCCGGAGGCTCCGAGACGATCGCGCCGGGCCCGAGTGCCCGCCGCAGCCGCCCGACGAGCGCTTGCAGCGCCGCCTGCGGCTCCGCCGGCGGATCGGCGCCCCACACCTCGTCGGCGAGCACGGTCGCGGACACGCTCCGCCCGGCCCGCACGGCGAGCACGGTGAGCAGCGCACGCAACCGCGCCCCGCCGAGGGGAACGGCGCTGCCGTCGGGACGGTGAGCGGCGGTGGTGCCGAGGACGCGGTAGTACACGGGGACCATTGTGTACGGGAGACGCGCCGCCGCGCGGGGCGGGCGGCGGGGGCGGGGGGCGGGGGCGCGTGCGGAGGTCAGGGGCCGGGTGGGGGGACGGGTTCGACCTCGGCCAGGATGCCGTTCTCTCGGAGGCCGGGAAGGTAGCCGATGACGGGGACGATGACGAAGCCGTCCTGCGTGTCGGCCTTGTCGGGGACGCCGCGCAGCGCCTCGGGGGAGGCGAAGCCGTCCGGTGAGGCGGTGACCTCGCGGAGGTACGGGGGCCTGTCGGGGTCGGGCATGGTGTTGTCCTTCCCGTCCGGCACTTGCGGCTCGCAGCTCACCCACATGCGGCGCACCCGGAGCGGGAGGGGGTCGCCGCCGGTGCCGTGGCCGCCGAAGTGGAGTTCGCCCCGTAGCCGTACGGGCTCCGGACCGGGTTCGGGGCGGGAGTCCGTGTCAGCGAGGGCGAGGCTGACGGGACCGCAGGACGTGACGAGTTCGAGCGGCGGATCGTAGTCGTCGTCCTCGTCCTCGTCGTCCTCCTCGTCGAAGTCCTCCTCCGAGTCCACGTGCCGGGCCGCGACCCCCTCCTGGACCCGCCCCTCCACAGTCTCCGGCCCCTCGGCCCGTACCGTCAGCATGAGCGGCCACCGCACCGTGTCGCCCACCGCGAAGGGTTCGCCGCAGCACTCGAACTGCCAGCTCTCGTAGAAGACCTGCCACCGTGTCATGCCGTCAGTCTTCCGGGTGGTGGCGCGGCCCGGGCGGAACCGGCGGGGGGTGCGGCCCGTTGACGGGGCAGTTCGCCCGCAGTGGGTACCGTCCTCGTACTCTTGCCCGAACCCCACCCGGCCCGGACCGCGAGCCGGGCACCGACCCCCAGCTTTGGAGCAGCCCCCATGGCGACCCCGTACGCGCGAGGTGCGCGCCCCGGCCGTTCGGACCGGCGGGTCAGTCCCGTCTTCCTCGGGATCGTCGCGGTGGCCGCCGTCTCCGGCTGGGCGGTGTGGACGGATTACGCGGACGCGACGGCCTTCGCGGTGTTCCTCTTCGTCACCGCGATGTGGGTCGTGTCGCTGTGCCTGCACGAGTACGCGCACGCGCGGACCGCGTTGCACAGCGGGGACCTGAGCGTGGCGGCGAAGGGCTATCTGACGCTCAACCCGGCGAAGTACACGCACGCGTTGCTGAGCGTCGTGCTGCCCGTGGTCTTCGTGATCCTCGGCGGCCTCGGCCTGCCGGGCGGCGCGGTGTACATCGAGCGGGGCGCGATCAGGGGCCGCTGGCGGCACAGCCTGATCTCGGCGGCGGGGCCGCTGACGAACGTGCTCTTCGCCGTCGTGTGCACGGCCCCGTTCTGGCTGCACGCGCTCGACGGGGTGCCGCGCTCCTTCCGGTACGCGCTGGGCTTCCTCGCCCTGCTCCAGGTGACGGCGGCGCTCCTGAACTTCGTGCCGGTGCCGGGTCTCGACGGTTACGGGGTGATCGAGCCGTGGCTCTCGCGGAGCGTGCGCCGGCAGGTGGAGCCGTTCGCCCCGTTCGGGCTGATCGCGGTCTTCGCGCTGCTGTGGGTGCCGGAGGTGAACGTGGCGTTCTTCGACGCGATGAACGGCCTGCTGCGGGCGCTCGGGGTGCCGGAGTTCGACACGTACTGCGGCCGGAACCTGTACCGGTTCTGGGTGGAGCGGGACCCGGTCTGCGCGTTCGGCGGATGAGGGGCGGCGCTCAGCCGGCGACGGGGGCTGCGTCCTCGCGCTCGGCCCGCGCGCGGCGCACGTAGTACCAGCACATGTTGGAGGAGACCCCCGCGAGCAGCACCCACACGATCCCGAGCCAGCTTCCCTGCGTGAAGGAGACCACCGCGGCGGCGACGGCGAGGACGCAGACGACGAGGGCGTAGAGCGCGAGGCGGGGCATGGGGGTGGCTCCTTGTCGTGGACGGGCGGGCCTGCTGCCCGACCAGTGTCCCCCATGCCCCGGTCCGCCCGGCTCCGGGGGCTCGCCCCGGAGCGTGTCCCGGCACCCGCCCCGCTTGGGGCAGCCAGCTCAGACGTCCGTGACCCGCAGGCCCGCGTGGGCCTTGTAGCGGCGGTTGACGGAGATGAGGTTGGCGACGAGCGACTCGACCTGGTGCGCGTTGCGCAGCCGCCCGGCGAAGACGCCGCGCATCCCCGTGATGCGCTGGGCGAGGGCCTGGACGAGGTCGGTGTCGGCACGGGCCTCGCCGAGGACGAGGACGTCGGTGTCGATGCTCTCGACGGCCGGGTCCTGGAGGAGCACGGCGGACAGGTGGTGGAAGGCCGCCGTCACGCGCGAGTCGGGGAGGAGGGACGCGGCCTGCTCGGCGGCGCTGCCCTCCTCGGGCGTGAGGGCGTAGGCGCCCTTCTTGTCGAAGCCGAGCGGGTTGACGCAGTCGACGACGACCTTTCCCGCGAGGTCCTCGCGCAGCGAGCCGAGGAGCGCCTTGTGGCCGTCCCAGGGCACCGCGACGATCACGATGTCGCTGCGGCGCGCGCACTCCGCGTTCTCCGCGCCCTCGACGCCGTGCCCGATCTCGGCGGCGGCCCCGGCGGCCCGCTCCGCGGCCCGCGAGCCGATGATCACCTTCTGCCCCGCGCGCGCGAGCCGGTAGGCGAGGCCGCGCCCCTGGTCGCCCGTGCCGCCGAGCACGCCGACGACGAGACCGGAGACGTCGGGGAGCTCCCAGGGGTCCTTGCGGGGCGGCTTCTGCGCGTGATCGTCCGTGGTAGTCATGGCCGCAGCCTACTGGCAAGTAGGGGTGCGTTCCGTGCCGAAAATCGCTGGCACGCCTCGTTTTCGTCGCTCATAGTCGTCCGCCGTGAGCTTCCTCTCCCGGGTACTGCCCGATCGCACGCCCTGGCGGACGCTGCCGGACTTCCGGCGGCTGTGGGTCCAGGGCGTCGTCACCTCGCTCGGCAGCTTCATGGCGGTGGTCGCGCTGCCGCTCCAGATCAAGGAGCTGACCGGCTCGCCGTTCGCGGTCGGCGCGATGGGGCTCGTGGAGCTGGTGCCGCTCGTGGTGTGCGGGCTGTACGGCGGGGCGCTCGCGGACGTGGCGGACCGGCGCCGGGTCATCCTGCTCACGGAGGCGGGGCTCGGGGTGCTCGCCGCCGTACTGCTCGTCGACGCGCTGCTGCCGCACCCGCTGCTGTGGCCGCTGTACGTCGTCGCGGCCGGGGTCTCGGGGCTGAGCGGCCTTCAGCGCCCGGCGCTGGACGCGCTCATCGCCCGTATCGTCCCGCACGAGCAGGTCCCGGCCGCCGCCGCGCTCAACTCGCTGCGGGGCAACCTCGGCGCGATCGCGGGCCCTTCCCTCGCGGGCGTCGTCGTCGCCTCGGCGGGCACGGCGACGGCGTACGCGCTGACGACGGCGGGCTTCGCGGTCTCGGTGGTGCTGTGCCGCCGGCTGTCGCCCGCGCCCGCGCGGGGCCCGAAGGAGCGGCCCTCGCTGCGCGGGATCGCGGAGGGCGCCGCGTACGCGTGGTCGCGGCCCGTCCTGCTCGGCACGTACGCGGTGGACATGGCCGCGATGCTCTTCGCCGTCCCCGACGCGCTCTTCCCCTTCCTCGCCGACGACCTCGGCGCGCCGTGGGCGCTCGGGTTCATGTACGCGGCGATCTCGCTGGGTTCGCTGCTGCTCGGCCTGACGAGCGGGTGGGTCGCGCGGGTGCGCAGGCACGGCCTGCTCGTGGTGGGCGGCGCCGCCGCGTGGGGGCTCGCGATCGCCGCGGCGGGGTGGAGCGCGAACGTGTGGCTGCTGCTGTTCTTTCTCGTGCTGGCGGGGGCCGGGGACATGGTGAGCGGGCTGGGCCGCTCGACGATCTGGAACCAGACGATCCCGGACGGTCTGCGGGGCCGCCTCGCGGGCATCGAGGTGCTGTCCTTCAGCACGGGACCGCAGCTCGGCCAGGTGCGCGGCGGTACGGTCGCGGGCTGGACGGGCACGCGGACGGCCCTGTGGTCGGGCGGCGTGGCCTGCGTGGCGGCGGTCGGACTGCTCGCAGCCGCGCTGCCCCGCATGGTGCGCTACGACGCGGACACGGACCCGGACGCGGCGCGCCGCCGTACGGAGAAGCAGGCCGAGACGCGGGCCGGGGAGCACGCGGCCGGGCAGCTCCCCGTACCGCCGCCGGTCACGGCCCCCGCCGAGGACCCGGCCTGAGCCCAAGTGCCGGGCGGGCACCGCCCTTTACCGCCTCTTGACCTCAAGCGGGCTTGAGGGCCCAGACTCTGCCCATGACCGCGCGAACGGATCAGGCAGAGATCACCGCACTCGTCGACCGCTTCTTCCTGGCGCTCGACACCCGCGAGTTCACCCCCGGGTGGGCCCGCCCCTACCTCACCGACGACGCGAGCATGGAGGCCCCGGTCGGCTCGACGCGGGGCGCCGAGGCGGTACGCGCCGCCGAGACCGCCCTGCTCCGCTTCGCCCGTACCCAGCACTTCGCCTCGGGCGTCGTGACGGACGCGGCCTTCGGTGCCGACCACGCCACGGCCTCGTGGAACGCGTACATGGTCCACGTCCACCACTCCCCCGTCGCCGACCCGCTCTTCGTCGTGGGCGGCCGCTGGGAAGCCGTGCTGCGCCGCACGGCGGAGGGCTGGCGCTTCACCACGATGTCGGTGCGCGTGGTGTGGACGCGGGGGGAGCCGCCGACGAGCGACACGGAGTGAACGAGCCGGACGTGGCGCCGGCGGCGGAACACGAGAGCGCGCGGGCCGCCGGCGTCACGACGTTCCCGGCCCGCGGTACGCCGCCCGCCCTCACTGCTCCTCCGGTCGCCCCCCGTCGCCCCACCGCTCGTCGTTCTCCCACTCGCGGTTGCGTTCGGCCGCGCGGTCCATCGCGTGCTCGGCCTCCACCCGGGTGGCGTAGGGGCCCATGCGGTTCTTGGAGGGGCACTGGGGGCCCTCCTCGACCTTGGCGTGGTCCAGGCAGTAGTACCACTCGCCCGGTTTGCCGCTGCCCTGCTTGTCGCTCCTGCCGAAGAGAGCCATGCGCTCCGTCCTTCCGCGGTCCGGCCGGGTGCTGCCCCGGGCTCCGCTCCCATCGTGCCCGAGATCGGGCCCCTCAGTCGGGACCGAGCCGGCCGCCCCACCCCGTACGCGCCCGCCGCCCGGCTCCGTACGCGCCCCCGCCCCCGCCGTCCGGCCGCCATAGACTCACCCCATGTCTGGCCAGTCATTTGTCGTAAGCGGAAAGATCTCCCCCGTCCGGGGTGTCCCCAAGGACATCCCGCGCCCCGAGTACGTCGGGAAGCCGGGGCCCACGCCGTACACCGGCTCCGAGGTGCAGGACGCGGAGACGATCGAGAAGATGCGCGTCGCGGGGCGGATCGCGCGGCGGGCGATGGACGAGGCGGCGAAGCACATCGCGCCCGGTGTCACGACCGACGAACTCGACCGCGTCGCGCACGAGTACATGGTCGACCACGGCGCCTACCCCTCGACCCTCGGCTACCGCGGCTTCCCGAAGTCGCTGTGCACCTCGGTCAACGAGGTCATCTGCCACGGCATCCCCGACTCGACGGTGCTGCGCGACGGCGACATCGTGAACCTCGACGTCACCGCCTTCAAGGACGGCGTGCACGGCGACAACAACGCGACCTACCTCGTCGGCGACGTGGACGAGGAGTCGCGCCTGCTCGTCGAGCGGACCCGTGCGGCGCTGGACCGGGCGATCAAGGCCGTGCGCCCCGGGCGGCAGATCAACGTCATCGGGCGCGTCATCGAGTCGTACGCGAAGCGGTTCGGCTACGGCGTCGTACGGGACTTCACCGGGCACGGCATCAACACGTCCTTCCACTCCGGCCTGATCGTGCCGCACTACGACAGCCCGCACGCCACGACCGTGATGCGCGAGGGCATGACGTTCACGATCGAGCCCATGCTGACGCTCGGCACCTACGACTACGAGCAGTGGGACGACGGCTGGACCGTCGTGACGAAGGACCGCAGGCGCACCGCCCAGTTCGAGGAGACGCTCGTCGTGACGGCGACGGGGGCGGAGATCCTGACGACGCCCTGAGCCGGACGGCGGCGGTGCGCGCCGCGCGGAGTTTTGCCGACAGCCCGTCGGGAACCCATTGACTTAGGCATACCTAAGTTAGATGATCGTGCCTGGTTCCCCCACGCTTCGGTCCTTCTTCCACGCCCTGGAGGTCCTCCTTGGACACCTCGACGGACGTCTCCCCCGGCTTCCCCCGTGACGCCGGGTCCGCTGAGACCCCCTTCTCGACCGTCATCCGCACCGCCTCGCACGCCCAGCACACCGAGGCCGAGAACTCGACCTTCATGAGCGACCTGCTCGGCGGGCGGCTCGGCGTGGACGCCTTCGCGCGCTACACCGAGCAACTCTGGTTCGTCTACCGGGCCCTGGAGGAGCACACGGCGGCGCTCGCGGGCGATCCCGTCGCCGGGCCGTTCGCCGACCCGGGCCTGGCCCGGCTCCCCGAGCTGGAGCGGGATCTCGCGCACCTGCGCGGGCCCGGCTGGCGCGCGGGCCTCGCCCCGCTGCCCGCCACGGAGGCGTACGCGGCGCGGATCGCCGAGTGCGCCGCGGGCTGGCCGGGCGGGTACGTGGCGCACCACTACACGCGCTACCTCGGGGACCTCTCGGGCGGCCAGATCATCCGTGACAAGGCCGAGCGGACGTGGGGGTTCGCGCGCAAGGGCGACGGGGTCCGCTTCTACGTCTTCGAGACGGTGCCGAACCCGGCGGCCTTCAAGCGCGGTTACCGCGAGCGGCTCGACGCGCTGCCGCTCGACGCGGTGGAGAGGGAGCGGGTCGTGGACGAGTGCCGACGCGCCTTCGCGCTCAACACGGGCGTCTTCCGCGCGCTCGGCGAGGAGTTCCCGCTCGCCGCCGCGTAGCCGCCCGCGCCCGTCGGAACAGAACGGCGGCCCGGCGCCCCCGCCCGAAGGAGGGGGTGCCGGGCCGCCGTGGTTCAGCCCTGTGCGGGTGTCACGCGTCGCAGCGCTTCACGTACGACAGGTTCTTCACGTAGCGGGCCGAGACCCAGCCCTTGTGGCCCGTGCGGTACCAGACGCTGTTGCCGTCGATCGACTGGCCGTCGATGATCTTGCAGCGCAGCTCGATGATCTGGCCCGGCTTGACGGTGCGCAGGACACGCGAGTGGTTGGTGGTCGGCTTCTCGCGAACGTTCAGCTCGATCCGGGAGACGACCTTGCCCTTGGCGTACTTGGCCGCGGCCGGGCTGGTGATCGTCTGGGTGCCGGTCTGGTCGTTCGCGAGCGCGGGGGTCGCGAGGACGGTACCGGTCAGCAGGACGCCCACGAGAGCGGCGGCCGTGCGGGTTGCGCGCATTGAGTTCCTCCGTGCCGTTGCCCGGGCGGGTCCCGGGCCGTGACCGAGGCGTCGGCACCCCGGTCTGGTTCTTTGATCGCACGCGGCGGGCGCCGGGCGCGAGAACGAAACGGCTCCTTCACCCGGGCGGCGGCGGGCGCACAGGGAGTGCGGCGGCCGTTCGGGGCGCGCCCCCTGCCTCGGCCCGCCAAGGCTTTGCCGCCGCCCGGTCGCGTCCTGAGCGCCCCTTTACTCGCGTCCGCGTTCGCGCCGCGTCCGCGCCCGCCGCGTGCTCACACCCGCCGCGTCCGCGCGCCCTCTCACCGGGGCCCCTCCGCGAACCGCACCCGCCCGCCCAGTTCCACGAGCCCCTCGGGTCCCGGCGCCGTGAGCAGTTGCGAGCCCCTGCCCTGGCGGATGTTGAGCGCGCGTCCGAGGTGTGCCGTGAGCGCGATCGCCGCCGAGCCCGTCGCCTCGTCCTCGTCGATGCCGTCCCCGCGCCCCGGGAAGCCCCGGGCGCGTACCCGTCCCGCCGTCTCGTCCTCCCAGGCCCAGGCGTACTGCCAGCCGTGTCCCGGCTCGGGGACGGGCAGCGCGTCGACCTCCTCGGGGCTTCCGTAGCGGACGGGGACGCGCTCGGCCGCCCACGCGGCGCGGGCGGTGATCCAGGTGAACTCGCCGTCCGAGCGGGTCTCGACACGTCCGGCGGGCGGGGCGAGTTCGGGCAGGTCCAGGAGCCAGGCGCAGCCGACGAGCGGGTGACCGGCGAAGGGCAGCGCGGTGCCGGGGGTGCGGATGTCGAGCACGCCGCGCTCGGGGTCGTCGACGAAGACGGTCTCGCTGTACCCGAGCCGCGCGGCGAGCGCCTGGCGCCGTGCGTCGCCGGGGACGCGCGCGCCGTCGCGGACGACGCCGAGCGCGTTGCCGTGCCGCCCGGCGGCGTCGCAGAAGACC
>NZ_JAAGLR010000961.1 GCF_010548245.1 Streptomyces sp. SID11385 | reverse complement strand
CGCGCCCGGCGGCTGGGACCTGCGCGAGGTGCCCCCGGCCGCCGCCTACGCACGCGCCGTCGACGCCGCCGTGGAGCGACTGCGCGCCGGCGAGTTCGCGAAGGTCGTCCTCGCCCGCACCCTCGAACTCACCGGGCGCACCGCACCCGAACTGCCCCTCATGCTCGCCCGCCTCGCCCGCCGCGACCCCGGCGGCTACGCCTTCGCCGTGCCCAGCGGCCCGGGACGCACGCTGCTCGGCGCGAGCCCCGAACTCCTCGTCGCCCGGCACGACGGCCGCCTCGTCGCCAACCCCCTCGCGGGCTCGGCCCCGCGCGGCACCGACCTCGCGGACGACGTGCGCGCCGCCGCCGCGCTCCTCGACTCGGCGAAGGACCTCCACGAGCACGCCGTCGTCGTCGACGCCGTACGCGAAGCACTCGCCCCGTACTGCGCGCGCATCGACGTGCCCGCGCGCCCCACCCTCGTCCGCACCGCCACCATGTGGCACCTGTCGACCACCGTCACCGGGGACCTCACGTCCCCCGCGACGACCGCGCTCGACCTCGCCCAGGCACTCCACCCCACCCCCGCCGTGTGCGGGACCCCGACCGCGACCGCGCGCGAGGTCATCGCGGCGAGCGAACCCTTCGACCGCGGCGCCTACACCGGCATGGTCGGCTGGCAGGACGCGGACGGGGACGGCGAGTGGGTCGTGACGCTGCGCTGCGCCGAGGCCGAGGGCGACACGCTGCGCCTCTTCGCCGGGGCCGGGGTCGTCGCCGCCTCGACGGGCGAGGCCGAGGCCGCCGAGACGGCCGCCAAGTTCCGTACCTTCCTCGACGCCGTCGGAGCCGCCCTGTGACCACCTCACCCGCCACCACGCCGGCCACTACGCCGGCCACCACCCCCGGGCTCGACGCGCCCACCTGGCCCGCCGACCTCGCGGCCCGCTACCGCGCCGCCGGATACTGGCGCGGCGAGTCCTTCGGCGACCTCCTGCGCGCCCGCGCCGCCGCCCACCCCGGGCACCTCGCACTCGTCGACCCCGCGCCCGAACGCCGCACCTGGACGTACGCGGAACTCGACGCCCGCGCGGACACCCTCGCCGCGGGGCTCGCCGGTCTCGGCATCCGCAAGGGCGACCGCGTCGTCGTGCAACTGCCCAACACCGGCGAGTTCATCGAGACCGTCTTCGCGCTCTTCCGCCTCGGCGCCCTCCCCGTCTACGCGCTCCCCGCCCACCGCGAGCGCGAGATCGACCACTTCTGCGCGCACAGCGAAGCCGTCGCCTACGTCGTCCCCGAGCGCCACGCGGGCTTCGACCACCGCGCGCTCGCCACCCGGATGCGCGCCCGGCACCCCGCGCTGCGCCACGTCCTCGTCGTGGGCGACCCCGGCGAGCACACCGCGCTGCGCGACGTCACGGGAGACCCCGCGGACCTCCCGCCGGGCCCCGACGCGAGCGAACTCGCCTTCCTCCAGCTCTCCGGCGGCACCACGGGCGTCCCCAAGCTCATCCCGCGCACCCACGACGACTACGCCTACTCGCTGCGCGGCTCCAACGAGATCTGCGGCGTCGACGCGCACACCCGCTTCCTCGTCGTCCTCCCGGCCGCGCACAACTTCCCGATGAGCAGCCCCGGCTGGCTCGGCGTGCTGCTCGCGGGCGGCACCGTCGTGCTGAGCCCGGCGCCCGACCCCGGGACGGCGTTCCCGCTCATCGAGCGGGAAGGGATCACGATGACCGGCATGGTGCCGCCGCTCGCCCTCGTGTGGACCGAGGCGGCGCCCTCGACCCCGTACGACCTCACGAGCCTCGACCTGGTCCTCGTCGGCGGCGCGAAGTTCGCCGAGCGGGCGGCGCGGCGCCTGCGCCCGGCGCTCGGCGCGCGGCTCATGCAGGTCTTCGGGATGGCCGAAGGACTCGTCAACTACACGCGGCTGGACGACGACGTGGAGACGGTGCTCACGACGCAGGGCCGCCCCATCTCGCCCGACGACGAGATACGGGTCGTGGACGACGCGGGGGAGGACGTCCCCGACGGCACGGTCGGGCACCTGCTGACGCGCGGCCCGTACACGATCCGCGGCTACTGGCGCGCGCCCGAGCACAACGCGCGCGTCTTCGACGCGGAGGGCTGGTACCGCACCGGGGACCTCGTACGACGGCTGCCGAGCGGGCACCTCGTCGTGGAGGGCCGCGCGAAGGACCAGATCAACCGGGGCGGCGAGAAGTTCGCGCCCGAGGAGGTCGAGAACGTGCTTCTCGGCCACCCGGCCGTGCTCGACGCCTCCGTCGTCGGTGTGCCGGACGACTACCTCGGCGAGCGCTCCCTCGCGTACGTGATTCCGCGCGCGGGGGCGGAGGTGCCGCGGGCCGCCGAACTCAAGCGCTACGTAAGGGAGTCGGGACTCGCGGCGTTCAAGGTGCCGGACCGGTTCGCCTTCGTGGACGCCTTCCCGCAGACGGGGATCGGGAAGGTGAGCAAGAAGGGGCAGCGGGAGGGGGTGCGGGGGTGAGCTGAACAGCGGCTCCTCCTGGTGCTCTGAACAGCCCCCTCCCGCCCGGGGGGCGACCCCAATACCAGTCTCCCGCAAATCGCACCCCCACCCCGCCCACCCCTCGAAATCTGTGGACAACTCCGCGAAAGCCACCACGCGCCTCACTCGAAAGAGTGGCAGGTGCCCTGTGGATAACCGGAGCCCTGGCCAAAGGTGGCCCACCGCCTAGCCCGCCCCTCCCCGA
The DNA here is from genome assembly GCF_010548245.1 of Streptomyces sp. SID11385. GTDB lineage: Bacteria > Actinomycetota > Actinomycetes > Streptomycetales > Streptomycetaceae > Streptomyces. Next base: position 6,178 of record NZ_JAAGLR010000961.1, on the reverse strand, counting down.
CGCGACGTGTCCCCACCCCTCACCCCCCCACCCCCCACCCGAAAGGCCCCCATGCCCCTCCCCAGCGCCGTCGCCTACCCCCACCCCACCCCGGACGAGCTGCCCGCGAACCGCGTCGACTGGCGGCTCGACCCCTCCCGTGCCGCGCTCCTCGTCCACGACCTGCAACACCACTTCCTGCGCTGCTTCCCCCCGGGCACCGAACCCCTCACCGGCCTCGTCGACCGCACCGCCCGGCTCATCGAAGCCGCCCGCGCCGCCGGGATGCCCGTCATCCACACGGCCCAGCGCGGCGGCCAGACCGCCGCACAGCGCGGCCTCCAGCTCGACTTCTGGGGCCCCGGCATGCCCGCCGACCCGGCCGCCCACGGCAGCCCCGAGCGCGTCGCCCCCGCCGCGGACGACATCCGGCTCACCAAGTGGAAGTACAGCGCCTTCGCCCGTACCGACCTGGAGGAACGGCTGCGCGCCGCCGGGCGCGACCAGCTCGTCGTCACCGGCGTCTACGCCCACATCGGCGTCCTCATGACGGCGGCCGACGCCTGGTCCAGGGACCTGCGCGCCTTCGTCGCCGCCGACGCGGTCGCCGACTTCTCGCGCGAGGACCACGACATGGCGCTGCGCTGGGCGGCGGGCCGCTGCGCCCGCGTCGCCCCCACCGCCGCACTGCTGAAGGAATTCTGATGCCGCTCCCCACCCTCACCCCCGAACTGATCCGCGCCGACGTCGCCGACGCGCTCGGCGAAGACCCCGCCGGCATCCCCCTCGACGAAAACCTCCTCGACCACGGGCTCGACTCCGTGCGCCTCATGAGCCTCCTGGAGGGCTGGCGCCGCGAGCACGGCGTCGACGCGGGCTTCGCCGACCTCGCCGAGGACCCCGTCATCACCGCCTGGGCCGACCTCCTGGGGGCACGGTGACCACCACGACGCACACGGCCGCCGCCCTCCTCCCGCTCACCGCCGCCCAGCGGGGCATGTACTACGCGCAGGCCCTCGACCCCGGCAGCCCCGCCCAGAACACCGCCGAGTGCCTCACGATCGACGGCCCCCTCGACGCGCACGTCTTCCGCGCCGCGCTGCGCCGTGTCACCGCCGAGACCGACAGCCTCCGCCTGCGGTTCACCGAGACGCCCGAAGGCCCCCGGCAGCAACTGACCGCCGAAGTCGAACCGCCGCTTTTCGTAAGGGACTTCCGCGACGACGGCGGTGAGGAGGCGGCCCGTGCGTGGCTGCGCGCCGACCTCGCCGAACCCTTCGACCTCGCCTGCGGGCCGGCCTTCCGGCACGCCCTGCTCCGCGTCGGCGAGGAACGCTGGCTGTGGTACCAGTGCGTGCACCACCTCGTCATGGACGGCTACGGCTACTCGCTCCTCGTGCGCCGCACCGCCGAGGTGTACTCGGCGCTCGCCGCCGGCGAGGAACCGGCGCCGCGCGCCTTCGGCACCCTCGCCGAACTCCTCGCGCTCGACGAGGAGTACCGCACGGGACCCGACAGGGACACCGACCGCGCCTACTGGACGGGCGCCTTCGCCGACCGTCCGGAGGCACCCCTCCTCGCGGGCCGCTCCGCGCTCCCCTCCCGCACCTTCCTGCGCCGCACCGCTCACCTCACCCCCGAGGACACCACGCGCCTGCGCGCCCTCGCCCGCACGCTCAAGGCCACCTGGCCCGACATCCTCCTCGCCGCGCAGGCCCTCCACGTCTCGCGCACCACCGCGCGCGAGGATGTCGTGCTCGGCCTGCCGCTCATGGGACGCCTCGGCTCCGCGGCGCTGCGCGTGCCGGGCATGGTCATGAACGTCGTACCGCTGCGGCTGCGCGTCGACCCGGCGGAGAGCTTCGCGCGGCTCGTACGGCGCGTCGTCACCGCGGTGCGCGAGGCGCGCCGCCACCAGCGCTACCGGTACGAGGATCTGCGCCGCGACCTCGGGCTGCTCGGCGCGGACCGCGCGCTCACCGGGCCGCTCGTCAACGTCATGCCCTTCGACTACGGCGCCACCTTCGCCGGCGCCCCCGCCCGCGCCGAGAACCTTTCGGCCGGACCCGTCGACGACCTCAGCGTGCACGTCTACGACCGCGCGGACGGACGCGGACTGCGCATCGACCACGACGCCAACCCCGCCCTCCACGACGAGAGCGCGCTCGCCGCCCACCAGGACCGCTTCCTCGCCCTCCTGCACCGTCTCGCCACGAGCGACCCCGAGGCCCCCACGGCCCGGCACCCCCTCGCGACCGACGACGAACTCCACCTCGTCCTCGAAGAGTTCAACGCCACCGAGCGCGCCCTGCCGCCCACCACCCTGATCGGCCCGATCGAGGCGCGGGCCGCGCACACCCCCGACGCACCCGCCCTCGTCCTCGGCGACACGGTCCTCTCGTACGCGGAACTCACCGCGCGCGCCAACCGCCTCGCCCACCACCTCACCACGCTCGGCGCCGCCCCCGGCGCCACCGTCGCCGTCTCGCTCCCGCGCTCGGTGAACCTCCTCGTCGCCCTCCTCGCCGTCCTCAAGACCGGCGCCGCCTACCTGCCGCTCGACCCCGAATACCCGGTCGAACGCCTGGAGTTCATGCTCACCGACGCGACCCCCGTGTGCGCGCTCACCGACACGGGCGGGCGCCTGCCGCAGGACGCCCCCGTGCCCGTCCTGCCGCTCGACACGCTCGACACGCGCGCGTACCCCGCCTGCGACCCGCCCCGTGCCCTCACCCGGCACCACCCCGCGTACGTCCTGTACACCTCCGGATCGACGGGCCGTCCCAAGGGCGTCGTGGTGTCGCACGCGGCGATCGACAACCGCCTGCGGTGGATGCAGGGCACGTACCCGCTCGCGCCGGGCGACCGCGTGCTCCAGAAGACACCCTCGTCCTTCGACGTCTCCGTGTGGGAGTTCTTCTGGCCGCTGCGCGAAGGCGCGACCCTCGTCCTCGCCGAGCCCGGGGCGCACAAGGACCCGCGCCGCATCGCCGACCTGATCACCCAACACGCCGTGCACGTCTGCCACTTCGTGCCGTCCATGCTCCAAGCCTTCCTCGCCGAGGGGGAGTCCGCGCGGTGCGTGAGCCTGCGGGACGTCTTCGCGAGCGGCGAAGCGCTCTCGCGCGAGTCCGCCGACGCGTTCGCCCGCGTCCTGCCCGGAGCGCGCCTGCACAACCTGTACGGGCCGACCGAGGCGGCCGTCGACGTCACCCACCACACGTGCGTCCCCGGCGACACCGGACCCGTCCCGCTCGGCCGACCCGTCTGGAACACCCGCCTGTACGTGCTCGACGCCGCGGGACAGCCCTGCCCGCCCGGCGTGCCCGGTGAACTCCATATCTCCGGGCGCCAGGTGGCGGACGGCTACCTCGCGCGCCCCGAACTCACCGCCGCCCGCTTCCCCGTCGACCCCTACGGCCCGCCCGGCACCCGCATGTACCGCACGGGCGACCTCGCGCAGTGGACCCCCGAGGGCGACCTGCGCTACCTCGGCCGCACCGACCACCAGGTCAAGCTGCGCGGTCAGCGCGTCGAACTCGGCGAGATCGAGACCGCGTTGAGCGCCCTGCCCGGCGTCGACGGAGCGTGCGCCCTCGTCCGCGAGGACACGCCGGGCGACCAGCGGCTCGTCGGCTACGTGACGGGCCCGGCCGACCCGGCCGGACTGCGCAGCGCACTCGGCCGCACCCTGCCCGCGCACATGGTGCCCGCCGCCGTGCTCCGCCTCGACGCCTTCCCGCTCGGCCCGGCGGGCAAGCTCGACCGCAAGGCACTGCCGGCCCCGGTCTTCACCGGCTCGGGAGAGGAGCGCGCCCCCGCGAGCCCGGAGGAGGAAACCCTCGTCCGCCTCTTCCGCGAGGTCCTCGGCGTCCCCGACGCGGGCCCCGAGGACGCCTTCTTCGACCTCGGCGGCTCCTCGCTCCTCGCGGTCCGGCTCGTCGGCCGGATACGGGATGAACTCGGCGCCGAACCGACCCTCGGCAGCCTCTTCGAGTCCCCCACCCCGGCCACGCTCGCCGCCCGCCTCACCGCCACGGGCCCCCTCGCCCGCGCCGCGCTCTCCACCGTGCTCCCGCTGCGTGCGAACGGCGAAGGCCCCGCGCTCTTCGCGATCCACCCCGCGGGCGGCCTCGCCTGGTGCTACGCGGCCCTCGCCACCCTCCTCGGCCCCGGCCGACGCCTCTACGGCATCCAGGCACGCGGCCTCGACGGGCCCGCCCCGCTCCCGGTGAGCCTGGAGGAGGAGGCCGCCGACTACGTACGCGAGATCCGCGCCCTCCAGCCGCACGGCCCGTACCGCCTCCTCGGCTGGTCGGTGGGCGGTGTGCTCGCGCACACGGTCGCGACGCTGCTCCAGGAGGCGGGCGAGAAGGTCGACCTGCTCGCGCTCCTCGACGCCTTTCCCGCCGAGCAGTGGCGCGACAACCCGGCCCCGGAGGAGGGCGACGCGCTCACGGCGGTGCTCCGGATGGCGGGCTTCGAACGGACCGGCGAGCGCACGAAGGAGGACGTCATGGCGACCCTGGCGCAGGGCGGCAGCCCCCTCGCCGGCCTCGCCGACGACACCCTCGCCCGCATCGTCGACGTCGTCCCCAACCACGCCCGCCTGATGCGCGCCCACACCCACCGCCGCCCCTACGAGGGAGACGTCCTCTTCTTCACGGCGGCGGCCCCGCGCGACCAGCACTGGCTCCACCACACGGCCTGGCTCCCGCACGTACGCGGAACGATCGAGAACCATGACCTGCCCTGCACCCACCCCCAACTGCTCACGGCGGGACCGCTGGAGGCGATCGCGGCGGCGCTGAGGGGGCGGCTGGAGGAGCTGAGGGGCTGAGGGGGCGGGGGCGGTGAGTGGGGGTCCCGGGCGAGCGCGGGACCGTCCGGCACCTCTAGGCCGCCGCCCCCGGCACCCCCGCACCTCGCCCGCCCACCGCCGGTGCCGCCGCCCCGGGAACCAGCTCGGGCAGCCCCGCCGCCAGTTCCGCGCGCCAGCACAGGTAGTCGTGGCCGCCGTTGAACTCCCGGTACTCGGCGTCCTCGTACCCGGCCTCCGCGAGGGCGGCGCGCAGGCGGCGCGCCGCCGGAAGGGCGACCCATTCCTGACGTCCGAAGGAGAGACGGAAGCGAACGGGCAGGCGCGGGGCGGAGGCGAGCGTGCGCGTCAGCCACTCGGCGCCGGGGCCGTTGGGCCACCAGAAGGAGCCCGACTGGGCGAGGACGTTGCCGAAGCGGTGCGGCGCGGCCAGCGCGGCCCACGCGGCCGTGAGACCGCCGAGGCTCTGGCCCGCGATCACCGTCCGCGCCGGGTCCGTCGTGAGCGGCAGCCGTTCGGCCGCCCACGGGATCAACTCCTCGGTCAGGAAGGCGAGATACTCCGGAAGGCAGGTCAGCTCCGCCCACCGCGTGTCCGCGTCGACGGAGTCCGGCAGAAGCGCTGCCATCGGGGGCACGAGACCGGCCGCGATCAGCCCGTCCAGCAGCCCCGCGACACCCAGCACCGGCCCCCAGTGCTCCCCGTCGAGCAGCACGAGCAGCGGCAGCCCGGAGCCGGGGGCGGCCGACGTCCCGGCGGGGACAGGATTGGCCGCCCCGGCGTGCGCGGCGGCGGGTGTGTAGAGCCACGTCCGCCTGGTCCCGCCCGGCCGGGCGCTCGGCACCGCGTGTTCGCTCAGGGTGCCGCGCGCCGCAGCCGGGCAGGGGAGCGCCCAGGCATCCTGCGCCGGCGCCTGCGGCAGGGCCGCCCAGTGCAGCGGCTCACCTCCCCAACGGCGCGGCAAGGTGCGCGAGTTGAAGGGGTCGGCGCGGCGCCTCGTACGCAACCAGGCCGCGTACTCCCGCGAGCCGGGCGCGGGGCCGCCGCCCTCGTCGACGAGCAGGTCGTACGTGCCCTGCCAGTCCGCGCCGAGCCGTAGCGTGACGTGCCACACGTCCGTGTCCGGCACGCGCTCCATCAGCGTGGCGCCCGGATCGCGCGGGTCGGCGAGCTTGTTGGGCACGGCCTGTACCGCCCGGGTCGCCGTGCCGCCGCGCCACAGGAAGGTGACGGCCCTGTGCCCCGGATCGCCCTCGGGGTCGGGTCCCACGACGGGGGTGCCGCGCCGGGCGACCTCCGCCCAGAAGTCGTCCGTCGCCGCCCCGGGGCCGGGCAGCGGCAGGGCCGCGCCCCTGACGCGGGGCACCGGGGCCGGGCGCG
>NZ_JAAGLR010000930.1 GCF_010548245.1 Streptomyces sp. SID11385 | reverse complement strand
TCCACTTCTGTGGACAACTCCGTAGCCCTAACGGGCCTGCGATGGCGAGGCGCGGCAGCCGCACGACCGCGGCTGATAATTCCATGCAGCAGAGAGCGACGTTTCACGTGAAACACGATGCCCCTGCAGCGTAGCTACAGGGGCACGACACTCCGCGCGGGGTACGTACACCTCCCCGTGCGAGGCATCCCCGATACACCCATTAAACGGTGCGTAACGGTCATGTGCGCAGCGTGATCGGACGGATCAGCGACGACGGCGTGTCCGGCTGACTCTCGCGGCCTTGGCCCTCTT
>NZ_JAAGLR010000895.1 GCF_010548245.1 Streptomyces sp. SID11385 | reverse complement strand
GGGGGGCCTGCGGGTCCTCGGGGGCGAGCGGTCGCGAAACGGGCGTCGCGCCGTACGGGCCCGCCGTCCCCCCGTAGGCCCCCGCAGCGCCCGGGTCCATCCCGCTCAGCCGCTCGCGCAGGTCGCCCGCCATGCGCCGGGCGTCCCGTACCGACAGCGGCAGCGGCTCCCAGCCGGCCACCCGGCCGAGCGCCACGACCGGCGGGAAGACCGGCGAGACCGCCATGACCTCGCGCGGGGTGCCGGTGACCGGCCGCGCCCCGGGCGCCTCGATCAGGATCACGCGGTCCGCGTACTGGACGACGCGTTCGAGGCGGTGCTCGGCCATCAGGACCGTCGTGCCGAGGTCGTCGACGAGGCGGCGCAGCACGGCGAGGACTTCCTCGGCCGCGCCCGGGTCGAGCGCCGAGGTCGGCTCGTCCAGGACGAGGACGCGCGGGTGCGGGGTGAGCACGGAGCCGATCGCGAGGCGCTGGCGCTGGCCGCCGGAGAGCGTCGCGATCGGGCGGTCGCGCAGTTCGTGCAGGCCCAGGAGGTCGAGCGTCTCCTCGACGCGGCGGCGCATCACGGCGGGGGCGAGGCCCAGGGATTCCATGCCGTAGGCGAGTTCGTCCTCGACCGTGTCCGTCACGAAGTGCGCGAGCGGGTCCTGCCCCACCGTGCCGACCACGTCGGCCAGTTCGCGCGGCTTGTGCAGCCGCGTGTCGCGCCCCGCGACCGTGACCCGGCCGCCGAGCGTCCCGCCGCTGAAGTGCGGCACGAGCCCCGAGACCGTGCCGAGCAGCGTCGACTTGCCGACCCCGGAGGGCCCCACGAGCAGCGCCAGCTCGCCCTCGGGCACGGTCAGGTCGACGCCCGCGAGCGCGGGCGCCGCCGCCTCGGCGTAGGTGACGGAGACGTTGTCGAAACGGATCACGGTGCGGGCTCCGGGGCGGTACGGGTCAGGGGCGGCACGGGCGGCGCGGCGAAGGCCGGGACGAGCCCGGCGAGCACGGCGAGCGCGGGCCACAGCGGCAGGACGGGCGCGACGAGCGGCACGACCCCGGGGTGCAGCGCGGGATCACCGGCAAGGAGGACGAGCAGCGCCGCGACCGCGACCCCCGAGCCCGCCACGAGCCA
>NZ_JAAGLR010000865.1 GCF_010548245.1 Streptomyces sp. SID11385 | reverse complement strand
CGGCGGTGTCCTGCGCGGGTGCCGCCTGCGCGTCCCCGAAGCGGGCGGCGAGGTGGCGCGCGAGCGCGTCGGGGGAGCGCAGGTCCCAGATGTCGCGCGCGGAGAGCTGGAGCCCCGTCGCCGCCTGGAGGCGGTTGCGCAGCGCCAGCGTCGTGACGGAGTCCATGCCCAGCTCCAGGAACTCGCGGCGCGGGGAGACCGCGTCCGCGTCCGCGTGCCCCAGGATCGCGGCGACCTCCGAGCGGAGCAGGCCCAGCAGCACCTCCCGCCGCTGCGAAGGCTCGGCGGCGCTCAGCCGCGCAGCGACGGCCGCGCCGGACTGCTCCCGCGTGCCCGCCGTCGCGCGCAGCCGCCGCACCTCGGGTATTTCGAGGAACAAGGGATCGGGGCGGTCGCCGCCGAAGACCCTGACGAAGCGCTCCCAGTCGATGTCCGCGAGCACCAGGCCCGGCTCGGGGAAGTCCAGGGCGCGTGCGAAGGCGGCCACGGCGGGCCCGCCGCGCAGCAGCGGCAGCCCCCGGCGCCCGA
>NZ_JAAGLR010000837.1 GCF_010548245.1 Streptomyces sp. SID11385 | reverse complement strand
TCCCGCTCCAGCAGGCTCTGGCGGCGCAGCCGCAGCTCCACGCGGCGGGTCAGCTCCTCGTCGCTGCCGTTCGGCAACCCGCCGCGCAGCACCGCACGGGCGTAGTCGTGGGTCTGCAGAAGGCCGGTCACGTACTGGGGTTCATACGTGCGCAGGGTCTGGGCGCCGGTCTCCAGGCTGACGTAGGCGGTGAACCAGCTGGGCACGGCGTCGCGGTAGGAGTGCCACCAGCCGGGCTCGTTGGCCTGCTCGGCCAGATCGACGAACTCGTCTATCTCCTGGCGGTCCGCGCCGAAGGTCTCCAGAAGCTTCTCCACGTAGAGAGGCTTCAGCGCGACCTCGGCCTTCTCCAGCCGGCGGATCGTCAGGGGTGTCACGCGCAGTGCCCTCGCCGCGTCCTCCAGCGAGGCACCGGCCGCGAGACGCATGTCCTGCAGCCGACGTCCAAGGATCATGC
>NZ_JAAGLR010000799.1 GCF_010548245.1 Streptomyces sp. SID11385 | reverse complement strand
GCGGCGACCGCTCCCCCGCCGGGGGTACGCCTCACGCCGCTCCGCCTCACCCGCCACAGCCACCTCGCGACCCGCGCGGGCGCCACGGCGCACCCCGCGGCGCGGGCCTTCGTGGGGGCGCTGCGGGAGGTACGGGAGCGTGCGGGCGCGAGGTGAGCGCGCGGGCCGAGGCGCCGGACGGGCCGCGGGCGCAGGGCCGGTTCGTGTGTGCTGGGCCGTCCGGGGAGAAAATCGTGGGTAAGGGAACGGCAAAGTGCGGTCGTTCGTTGGGGGGAGCATGACCGCAATGACCCCTGGCTCGAACATTCCCCTCAGCGCCGCCCGCGTGGCGGTCGACGTGACCGCTCCGGTGCGGCTCGACGTCTCGGGCCTGCTCCTCACCGCCGACGGCAAAGTGCGCTCGGACGACGACTTCATCTTCTACAACCAGCCCTCCGGCCCCGGCGTGACGTACACCTCCGGCGGCGGCACGGCGCCCGACGCGGTCACCGTGGACACGGGTGCCGTGCCTGCCGCGATCGAGAAGATCGTCGTCACCGCGAGCCCCGACGCGGCGGGCCAGACCTTCCAGGGCATCGAGCCCACCGCGACCGTGCGGGACGCGGACAGCGGCGCGGTCCTCGCGACCTTCACGCCGCCGCAGCTCGGCTCCGAGACGGCCCTCGTCGTCGTCGAGGTGTACCGCAGGAACGGCGCCTGGAAGGCCCGCGCCGTCGGCCAGGGCTACGCGAACGGCCTCGCCGGGATCGCGACGGACTTCGGGGTCAGCGTGGAGGAGGAGCCGCAGGCCGCCCCGGCCGCCCCGCAGGCCCCCGTACCGCCGAGCGCTCCCACCCCGCCGAGCGCCCCCTCCGCGCCCGTGGCGGCC
>NZ_JAAGLR010000766.1 GCF_010548245.1 Streptomyces sp. SID11385 | reverse complement strand
CCCGCCGGGCGCCGCCGCGGCACCCGCCTCGCGGTCCTCGGCGCGCTCGCCGCCTCCGGGGTCCTCGTCCTCGCGGGCCCCGCCGCCGCGCACGTCACCGTCGCCCCGCAGGGGACCGCCGCCAAGGGCGGCTACGCGACCGTCAACTTCAAGGTGCCCAACGAGCGCGACAACGCCTCGACCGTGAAGCTGGAGGTCAACCTCCCCACCGACCACCCGCTCGCCTCCGTGCAGCCGCAGCCGGTCCCCGGCTGGACCGTGAAGGTCACCGAGACCAAGCTCGACAAGCCGGTCGAGATGCACGGCGAGAAGGTCACCGAGGCCCCCTCGAAGATCACCTGGACCGCGGACGGCAAGGGCGTTGAGCCCGGTCAGTTCCAGCAGTTCCCGCTCTCGCTCGGGCCCCTGCCGGAGGACGCGGACCAGCTCGTCTTCAAGGCCCTCCAGACGTACTCCAACAAGGAGGTCGTCCGGTGGATCGAGGAGCCGAAGAGCGACGGCAGCGAGCCGGACGACCCCGCGCCGGTGCTCGTGCTGAGCGCCGCGGCCGATGACGCCCACGGCTCGGCGGCGAACGGCTCGGCGAGCGACGGCAAGACCGGGACCGCCGCGGGCGGGGACGAGGGCGGTCACGACAAGACCGCGACCGCTTCCTCCGACAGCGACGGCGACTCGTCCGACACCACCGCGCGCGTCCTCGCCGTCGTCGGCATCGTCGTCGGCGCGGCCGGGGTGGCCTTCGGGGTGCTCGCGGGCCGCCGTCGCGCCGCCACCACCGACTGATTCACTGCGGGCGGGGCGCCCCTCGCGGCGCCCCGCCCCACCTCCCTCTCCTCACTTCAGGACTCTGCACATGCGCACCACCAGCCCCGCCCGCCTCCGCCGCTCGACGCTCCTCGCCGCCTCGTTCGTCACCGCCGCCGCGCTCACCCTCGGCGCCTGCGGCGGCAGCGACGACGACGGCGACAAGAAAGGCAGCGCCATCGTCGACGTCTCCGCCGCCCCCGGCTCGCAGAAGGCGGCGACCGTGCTCGACCAGCCCTTCACGAAGCCGGACCTCGTCCTCACCGACACGGCGGGCAAGAAGTTCGATCTCCGGGAGCGGACGGCCGGAAAGCCGACACTCGTCTACTTCGGCTACACGAACTGCCCCGACGTCTGCCCGCTCACCATGAGCAACATCGCCATCGCCGCGAAGAAGCTGCCCGCCGCCGAGCGCGCGAAGCTCCAGGTCGTCTTCGTCACGACCGACCCGAAGCGCGACACCCCGAAGGCCCTCGGCTCCTGGCTCAAGGGCCAGGACCCCGACTTCATCGGCCTCACCGGCGACTTCGACTCCATCCAGGCGGGCGCCCGCCAGCTCGGCATCAGCGTCGAGCCCGCGCACAAGGACAAGAACGGCAAGACCGTCTCCACCCACGGCACCCAGGTCGTCGCCTTCTCGCCGAAGACCGACAAGGGCTACGTCCTATACGGCGAGCAGGCCACCGCCGACGACTACACGAAGGACCTGCCGAAGCTCGTCGAAGGACGCAAGCCGTGACGGCGGGGGGACGGGTACGGAACCCGGGCGGGGCCTCCGGGATACGGGGCGCGCGCGGCGTCTCCGGGGTACGGGGCGCGCGGGGGACGGCCACGCGCCGGACGCGTATACGAGGCGCGCGCGGCGGTACGGCGCTGCTCGCGCTCCTCGCCGGAGGGCTCGCCCTCACCCTCACCGCCTGCGGCGACGGCGGCGGGGCCGACGACGCGAAGCCCGCGCTGAAGGTCACCACCGGCTACGTACCGCAGCCCGTCGGGCACGACATGGCCGCCGGTTTCTTCGTCGTCACCAACAAGGGCGGCGCCGACCGCCTCACCTCCGTGACCAGCCCGCTCGCCGCGGAGGTGACCCTGCACAGCACCAAGGACGGCGAGATGCGCGAGCAGGACTCCTTCGCGGTCCCGGCACACGGCCGTCTCGACTTCGCGCGCGGCGGCAACCACCTCATGTTCGAGCGGCTCCGGCACACGCCGAAGCGCGGGGAGACCGTGACGGTCACGCTGCACTTCGCGAAGTCCGGCGCCGTCAAGGCCGTTCTGCCGGTGAAGGAGACGACCTACCAGCCGCCCTCGGCGGGAGACACGCAGGACAAGCAGTGAGGAGCACCCGATGCGCAGCCCCGCACCACTCGCTCTGAGCACCGCCCGCGCCCCGGGAGCCGGCCGCGCCCCCGGGGGCGGCCGGCCCGGTGC
>NZ_JAAGLR010000735.1 GCF_010548245.1 Streptomyces sp. SID11385 | reverse complement strand
CCCCGGCCCCGCCGCTCCCCGCACACTCGCCGTCGCCGCCCCGCCCCCGGCGCCCGCCCCGGCCCCGGCCGTCACTCCCACCGCCGCCCGTACTCCCGCCCCGCCCCCCACCCCCGGCACCCGCTCCGCTCCCCCCAGCGTCATCCCCGCGACCCCCAGCACCATCGTGCCCGTGAGGGCGGCGGCCAGGGGGAAGAGAGGGCGGCGGGGGCGGTGCGGGCCGGGACAGGGGTGTCCCTGGGCGGTGCGGGGCTCGGTCATGGTGATCAGTCTTGACCGAATCGCGGCGATACGTCGCTTCTTCCGCGTCCATGTGGGAGCCGGGCGGGGGCACATGTGGCCGTGTGGGTGGCGCTTGCGCGCGTATCCCTGGCCGGAATCGACTGTTAGCCTTGCCTTACTTCGTACAGCAAGGGATCAGCGCAGTGAGGCACGAGCCGTGAGCGGCGGCCCCCGGGAGGTTCACCCGGAGCGGCCCAGCGAGTCCGCGTACGCACGGCGGCTGCGCGCGAAGGCCGCGAGCATCCAGGCGTCCCGCGCCGCGAGCGGCACGACGACCGCCGCGCTCGCCGAGGACCCCGCCGCCTTCCCCCCGGCCGAGACCCCCGCCCAGGCGAAGGCCCGTATCCGTCCCGCGCGCGCCCGCTCCGCCCTCGCGCTCGGCCTGCTCCTCTGCTTCCTCCTCCTGATCGCCGCAGTGCTCGCGAGCCTCTTCGTCGGCTCAGGTCACGAGGTCTCCGGCGGCGACGTCTTCCACGCGCTCTTCGACGCCGACCTGAGCGACAAGGGGCAGCTCGTCGTCCACGAGGTCCGCATCCCGCGCACCGCCGCCGGCGTCCTCGCCGGGATCGCGCTCGGGCTCGCGGGCTGCGTCATGCAGGGCGTCGCGCGCAACCCGATCGCCGACCCGGGACTCCTCGGCATCAACGCGGGCTCCTCCGTCGCCGTCGTCGCCGCGATCAGCCTCCTCGGCTTCGCCTCGCCCTCGCAGTACATCTGGTTCGGTTTCCTCGGCGCGCTCCTCGCGGCGCTGCTCGTGTACGGGATCGGCTCGCTCGGCCGCGAGGGCGCGACGCCCGTCAAACTCGCCCTCGCCGGGACGGCGACCCAAGCCGTCCTCGTCGCCCTGACCAGCGCGATCCTCCTCAAGGACCGCGACAGCTACGACCAGTACCGCTTCTGGCAGGTCGGCTCGCTCACCGGGCGCGACGGCTCGGACCTGTGGCAGGCGCTGCCGTTCATCGCGGTCGGCGCCGTCTTCGCGCTCGCGCTCGGGCCCGCGCTCAACGCGCTCTCGCTCGGCGACGACCTCGCGCGCGGCCTCGGCCAGAAGGTCGGCCGCATTCGCGCCGGGTCCGCGCTCGTCGTCGTGCTCCTGTGCGGCGCCGCGACCGCGATCGTCGGGCCGATCGCCTTCGTCGGCCTCGCCGTGCCGCACGCCGCCCGCCTCATCACGGGCCCCGACCACCGCTGGATTCTCCCGTACTCCGCCGTCCTCGCCCCCGTCCTCCTGCTCCTCGCGGACATCGTCGGGCGGCTGATCGCCCGCCCCGGCGAGGTGCAGGTCGGGGTCATCACGGCGGCGATCGGCTGCGTGCCGTTCATCATCCTGGTCCGGCGCAGGAAGCTGGTGGAGCTGTGACCAAGCCGCCCGACTCCGTGCGCGACGTCGCCTCCACCGCCCGTACCGACGCCGTCCGCACCGATGCGGTCCGTACCGGCACCGTCCGTACCGGCACCGTCCGTACCGGCACCGTCCGTACCGACCCCGCCCGCCTCGCCGAGGCCCGCAAGGCCGTCTCCGGGGTGCGGCGGCGGGGCCGCGTGCGCGCGTTGTGGACCGGCGGCGTGCTCGCCGTCCTCGTCTTCGCGCTCCTGTGCCTCTCGCTGTGCGTCGGCGACTACGTCCTCCCGCTCGGCGACGTGCTCGGCGCGCTCTTCGGCGGCGGGGACGCGGGCGCGCACTTCGTCGTCATCGAGCTGCGCCTGCCGCGCGCGCTGCTCGCCCTCCTCGTCGGCGCCGCCTTCGGCATGGCGGGCGGCGTCTTCCAGACCGTCCTGCGCAACCCGCTCGCGAGCCCCGACGTCATCGGCATCAGCGGCGGGGCCTCGGCCGCCGCCGTGCTCGGCTCCCTCGTCCTCTCGCTCAGCGGCCTCGCGCTCTCCGGCGCCGCGCTCGTCGGCGCGCTCGCGGCCGGCACGCTCATCTACGCGCTGTCGTGGCGCGGCGGCGTCGTCGGCGCGCGGTTCGTCCTCATCGGCATCGGGGTCGGTACGGGGCTGCTCAGCGTCATCTCGTACCTCATGACCACGGCCGACGTGAGCGAGGCGCAGGAGGCGTTCCTGTGGATGACCGGGAGCCTCAACGGGCGCTCCTGGACGCAGTTCTGGCCGCTCCTGTGGCTCCTCGTCGTCCTCGTCCCGCTCACCCTCGCCGCCGCGCGCTCGCTGCCCGCGCTGGCGCTCGGCGACGACACGGCCGCCGGGCTCGGCTCGCGCGTGGGCCGGCAGCGGCTCGCGCTCCTCGCCTGCGGGACGGTCCT
>NZ_JAAGLR010000708.1 GCF_010548245.1 Streptomyces sp. SID11385 | reverse complement strand
GGCGCGGCCCGCGAGGCGGGCCCGTACCGCCTGCTCGGCGAGGTCCTGGCAGCGCGCGAGGAGACGCGCGGCGGCGGGATCGTGGCGCTGGGCGCGCAGGGCCGCGAGGTCGTCGGGTCCTGGGTGGTACCCGGCGTCGAGCGCCTCGGTCAGGAGGGGGAGGAAGCCGGCGAGGCTGCCGGGGAGGGCCGCGCGGTAGCGCGCGAGGTCGGCCACGAGGAAGGCCCGCAGCCGCGCGGCCTCGTCCACCGCGGCGTCGACC
>NZ_JAAGLR010000672.1 GCF_010548245.1 Streptomyces sp. SID11385 | reverse complement strand
CGCGCGCCGGTCGCGTCCGAGCAGGCCGCCGCGAGGGGGGTGAGGGCGAGGAACCCGGCCGTGCGCAGCAGTGCCCGGCGCGAGGGGGCGCCGGGCGCGGGGTCCGTTTCGCGGCGGGGCGCGACTGTGCTTCGTACCGCGTGCATGGGCCGATCCCACGCACACCGGACACGTCGGGCACCGGCGCAACGCCGTCACAAGGTGTGCGGTACACCCGGCCGGACCAGCACTGTGACCGGCCGGGGCCAGGCACTAACCTCACTGCGTGACCGAACAGAAGCCATCCCAGTTCGAACGCGGCACCGACGGACCGAAGGTGATCGTGGTCGGCGTCGACGGTTCCGCTTCCGCCTCCCGCGCGGCGGCCTACGGAGGCGGACTGGCCAGGCGTCAGGGCGCGCTCCTGGCCTTCGTGTACGTGCAGCCGCTGCTCTCGGCCGGGGCCGCGATGGGTGCCCCCGTGGCCGAGACGACCGACGAGATCGCCGAGTCCATCATGGAGGAGCTGCGCCACGGCACCGAGCTCTTCAAGGGCATCTTCGACCTGCGCTGGGAGTTCCACACCTTCCGCGGCGATCCGTACACGGGCCTCGTGACGGCGGCGGACGAGCTGAAGGCGGACGCGGTGGTGGTCGGCGCCTCGGAGCAGGCCGGCCACCGCTTCGTGGGCTCGGTGGCGATCCGGCTCGTCAAGACGGGCCGCTGGCCGGTCACGGTGGTGCCGTAGGCGGCGCGGCCTGGCGCGCGCGGAAGGGCGCACGCCGTGGTGGCGCACGCCCTTCGCCGGGCAGGCCCGAGGCCGTCCGCGCCGGGCAACCTCGCGGCCGTCCCCGCCCGGCGGCCCCTCAGCGGCCCTCCACGAGCCCGTCCTTCGCCGCGCCCCGGCTCAGCACGACCTTCCGCAGCCGGTCGCGGACGGCGGTCAGGTCGCGGCCCTTCGCGATCGCGTCGTCCACGTCCACGACGCGGTTCGCCTTGAGGTCGTACCACTGGGGCAGGAACTCGGCCTTCGTGACCTCCCAGCGGGCTCCGGGCTCGGTGGGCGGGGTGAAGGTGAAACGGCCGAGCGTGCCTTCGTTGCCGCGCGGGTCGTGCACGTCCTCGTCGTTGATCATCCGGCCGGCGATCTGGTCGCCCATGCCGTAGATCACCCACGTACCGTTGACCTTCTCGTACGCCTGCGGGACGTGCGCGTGCGTGCCGATGACGAGGTCGATGTCGGGCCGCTCGCCCGTGCGCGAGGCGGTGAGCGCCTCGGCGAGCTGGCGCTGCTGGGCGTCGGGGGCGGTCTGCCACTCGGTGCCCCAGTGCATGCTCACGACGACGACGTCGGCGCCCGCCTCCCGCGCGGCGCGCGCGTCCTGGACGACACGGCCCTCGTCGATGAGCCGGACGGTCCAGGGCGCGTTCTTCGGCAGCGGCTTGTCGTTGGTGCCGTACGTGTAGCTGAGCTGGGCGACCTTCGCGCCGCCGGCCGTGAGCCACGCGGGCCGGTGCGACTCCGCCTCGCTGCGCCCGGTGCCCGCGTGCGCGACGCCCGCGCGGTCGAGGGCGCCGAGGGTGCGCGCGACGCCGGCGGTGCCGTCGTCGAGGCTGTGGTTCGACGCGGTCGAGCAGGAGTCGTAGCCGGTGGTGGCGAGCGCGGTGGCGACCTGCGGGGGCGAGACGAAGTCGGGGTAGCCGGTGTAGGGGCCGTCGTCGTCCCCGTACACCGTCTCCATGTGGCAGATCGCCAGATCGGCGCGCGAGACGACGGGCTTGACGCCCGAGAGCATCGGGCGGAAGTCGTAGCCCTTGCCGCCCG
>NZ_JAAGLR010000071.1 GCF_010548245.1 Streptomyces sp. SID11385 | reverse complement strand
TGGTCCCGCGCCCCGCTGTCCGGCAGCGGCGCGCGCCCCGCGTGGTCCTCCCACGGCGTCCCGGTGAGCCGGTGCGCCGCCTCGGTGACGAGTTCGGGCAGCGCGTGCGCGGAACGCTGGGCGCCGGGGCGGACGGCCAGCGGGGTGCCGGCGGGGGGTGTGCGGCTCGTGTGCGCGGGACGGACCTGGACGGGGACGGCGGTGGGGAGGAGGGGCCCGGCGCCCGTGTGGTGCGCGGCGCTCGTGTGCCGTACGGGACGCGCGAGGGCGTTGAGCGAGGGGCGGGCGGCCGCGGCGGCCCGTACCGGCTCGGGACGGCGGCCCGGCAGCGGGTAGGTGCCGTGCGCGAGGGCGCGGCGCAGCCGGTGCTCGTCGAGCGGCCCGGAGAAGGCGAGGCCCTGCGCGTGGGTACAGCCGAGGGCCTGGAGGACGGTGACCTGCTCGGCGCGGTCGACGCCCTCGGCGACGGTGTAGAGGCCGAGGTCGGTGGCGATCCGCAGCACCCCGGCGGTGATCTTGTAGTGCCGGGCCGAGTCGACGACGCCGCCGACGAGACCCCGGTCGAGGGTGAGCGCGTCGACGGGGAGGCGGCGCAGCGCCTCGATCGTGGCGTGGCCCGCGCCGAAGCCGTCGAGCCCGACCCGTACGCCGAGCCTGCGCAGGACGTTGAGTCGTCGTTCGAGGGCTTCGAGCGGGACGCGGGGGTCGTCGAGGCGCACCGCGATCTGGAGGGCGCCCGCGGGCAGCGCGTACCGCGTGAGCAGCGCTTCGACGGAGGTGAGCGGCGTGGCCCGGTCGAGCAGGGCGCGGGCCCCGAGCCGGACCGAGACGGGCGTCGTGTGGCCCTCGCCGCGGCGCTCGGCGGCCTGTGCGACGGCCTCGCCGAGCAGCCAGCGGCCGAGCGCGCCGCCGCGTTCGCCGTCGCCGGGACCGCGCAGGAACTCCTCGGGCGTGAAGAGGATGCCCTGCGCGGAGCGCCAGCGGGCCTCGGCGGTGACGACGTCGACGGCGCCGGTGTGCAGGCACACGACGGGCTGGTGCAGGAGCGCGAACTCGCCCTCGTCCAGGGCCGTGCGCAGGCGCCCGGCGAGCGCGGTGCGGCGCGCGGCGTCGGTCTGGAGCTGGGGGACGTACAGCTCGACGCGGTCCTTGCCGAGGCCCTTCGCGCGGTACATCGCGAGGTCGGCGTTGCGCAGCAACTCGCCCGCGCCGAGGCCGTTCTCGGCGAAGGCGACGCCGATCGAGGCGGCGATGCGCACGTCCTGGCCCTCGATGGAGTACGGGAGCGAGAGGGCGACGCGGAGCCGTTCGGCGAGGTCCTTGATCTGCTGCTCGCGGGCGGCGGCGTCCCGGTTGCCGTCGCCGACGATGAGGGCGGCGAACTCGTCGCCGCCGAGCCTGGCTGCGGTGTCCCCGGAGCGGACGGACTCGTGGAGCCTGCGGGCGGCCTGGACGAGGAGTTCGTCGCCCGCCTGGTGGCCGATGGAGTCGTTGACGCCCTTGAAGCCGTCGAGGTCGATGAAGAGGACGGCGACGCCGGTGTCGCCGGCGCGGCGGCCCTTGAGCGCGCGGCGCACGCGGCGGGTGAAGAGGGCGCGGTTGGGGAGGTCGGTGAGCGGGTCGTGCTCGGCGTTGTGCTGGAGCTGGGCCTGGAGGCGGACGCGTTCGGTGACGTCGCGGCTGTTGAGGATGAGGCCGCCGTGCAGCCGGTTGACGGTGGACTCGACGTTGAGCCAGTCGCCGCAGCCGGACTTGAAGCGGCACTCGATGCGCGTCGTGGGCTCGCAGGCGGGGTCTGCGGCGAGGAACCGGCGGATCTCGTGCACGACCTGGCCGAGGTCCTCCGGGTGGATGAGCGAGGCGAGTTCGCAGCCGAGCATGGACTCCGCCTCGCGCCCGTAGACGCCGCTGGCGGCCGGGCTCACGTACCGCAGCACCCCGCTGGGCGCGACGATCATGATGACGTCGCTGGAGCCCTGGACGAGCGACCTGAAGTGCTCCTCCTTGTGGGCCAGTTCCTGGGTGAGCGAGATGTTGTCGACAAGCATGATGCCCTGGCGCAGGACGAGGGCGAGCACGACGGTGCAGGCGGTGATGAGCACGACACGGTCGACGCTGGGGGCGTTGACGGCGCTGTAGAGGAGGCCGAGGGTGCAGACGGCGGCTGCGAGGTACGGGGTGAGCGCGGCGAACGTGCTGGTGCGCGCTCGCGTCGCGGGTGGGGTCCTGACCGGTTCCTCGGCGGGGGCGCGCCGTGTGGAGCGGACCCAGGGCGCGTACGCGAGGAGCAGTGAGCCCGCGAACCAGCCGGCGTCGAGCAGTTGTCCCGAGCGGTAGCTGTCGCGCAGCAGTGGCGAGGTGAAGAGCGCGTCGCACAGCACCGTCAGGGCGAAGGCGCCGACGGCCGTGTTGATCGCGAACCGGCCCGCCGCGGAGCGCTTGAAGTGCAGCGCGAGCACCATCGAGACGAGCGCGATGTCCAGGAGCGGGTACGCGAGCGAGAGCGCCGCCCGGGGCACGCTCTCGCCGCGGAACTGCGTCGTGTGGGCGAGCGCGAGGCTCCAGGAGAGCGTGAGGAGCGAGCCGCCGATGAGCCAGGAGTCGAGCGCGAGGCACGCCCAGCCCGCGCGGGTGACGGGCCGTTTGGCGAGCACGAGGAGCCCGACGATGGCGGGTGGCGCGAAGAGGAGGAAGAACAGGTCGGCGAGACCGGGGACGGGCACGCTCTGCTGGAGGACGACCTCGTACCAGCCCCAGACGGCGTTGCCCGCCGCGGCCATCACCGAGGAGAAGGCGAAGAGGAGCCAGGCGGGCCGGAAGCGGGTGCGGCTGCGGCGCGCGTAGAGGACGCAGGAGACGCAGGCGACGAGCCCGGCGAGGCTGAGCCCGAAGTCGCCCATGAAGGCGGCGACGCGGGGCGAGCCCCAGCCGAGGACCGCGCCGAGCGCGTACCCGCCGCTGAGGAGGACGAGCAGGAGCTGGCCCACGAGGCCGGGCGCGGGACGCCGGGACCCGCGTTTTTCGGGGCCCGCGCCGACGTCAAGGCTCACGCCGCCTTCGGGGCCCGCGCCCGCATCGAGGGTCGCGCCGCCACCGGGGCTCGCCTCGCGCACGGCCTGGCGCGCGTTCACCGGACCGCTCCCGTGGGCGGGATGAGGACCCGTCCGGTGGAGCGGCGGGAAGAAGTGCGTCCGGGCAGCGGCTCGCGCCCGGCGCGCTGTGCGGGGCGGGCCCCGCGCTGTGTCGGCCGTGCCCCGTACGTGCTCGGCTGCCGTGTCTCAAGGCCCCGCATGCCCCGTCGCCCCCTCGGTGTCCCTGTCTCCGGCGTCCTCGGCCCGGCCGCCCGGCGGCTCGTCCCCGGCACCGTCACCGTCCGCGACGGCACCCCTGCGCCGACGATACACCAGAACCGTCACAGAGCGACATAGTCTCTCTACTCTCTGTGACTATCCGGATGCATCGCCTACGGTACGGGGCGATACGTGCGCGGTACGTGCCGGTAGCCGGGCCCGCTGGTTCCGTTCCCGGCCCATGGTGGGGCGAAAACCACCCACGGGGGGCCGGAACGGAACAAGCACGCCCGCACGGGGACGGCGCGGGCGGGAGGGGCGGCGGGGGCGCGAGGGGTTCCGCGGCGCCGCTCCCCCGAGCGGGCCGAGGTTTCAGCCGCGCGCCGTCAGCACGATGTTGCCGGGTTGTTCGCCCGCGGCGAAGCGGGTGAGCTGGCGGGCCAGGAGCCGCTTCGCGCGGGGCTCGAAGGCGGAGGTCGAGCCACCGACGTGGGGGCTGACGAGGACGCCGGGCGCGTGCCACAAAGGGTGCCCGGCCGGGAGCGGTTCGGGGTCCGTGACGTCGAGCGCCGCGCTGACGCGCCCCGTCGCGACCTCGGCGAGCAGCGCCTCCGTGTCGACGACGGGACCGCGCGCGACGTTGACGAGCAGCGCCCCGTCCTTGAGCCGCGCGAGGAACTCCGCGTCGACGAGACCGCGGGTCTGTTCGGTCAGCGGCGTCGAGAGGATCACGACGTCGGCCTCGGGCAGCAGCGCGGGCAAGGCGGTGAGCGGATGCACGTCACCGCGCTCCGTGGCACGCGCGGAGCGCGCGACGCGCAGGACCCGCGCACACTCGAAGGGCGTGAGCCGGTCCTCGATCGCGGCGCCGATCGACCCGTACCCGACGATGAGCACCGTCCGGTCGGCAAGCGCCGGGTAGAAGCCGGACCGCCACTCCTCCACGCGCTGCCCCTCGACGAAGCGCGGGATGCCGCGCAGCGAGGCGAGGGTGAGCGCGAGGGCCAGTTCGGCCGTGCTCGCCTCGTGGACGCCGCGCGCGTTGCACAGCACGACGCCCTCGCGCAGCCCCGCGACGGCCGGCGCGACGTTGTCGGTGCCCGCCGAGAGCGTCTGCACGACGCGGACGTTCTCCATGGCGGGGAGCGGACGCAACGCGACGTCGGTACCGCTCAGATAGGGGACGACGTAGAACACGCAGTCGGCGGGGTCGGCGGGGAACGCCTGCGCACCGTCCCAGCGGCGGTACGTCAGTCCTGATTCCTTCTCGCCGGGCAGGCCCGGGATCTGGTCGGCCGGATAGGGGAGCCACACATCGCCTGTCATGGTCAGGAGGCTAACGACCGCCGGAGGGCGCCGGGGAGGCCGGGGCGGGGCGCGCGAGGCGCTGCGGTTAATTTGGTGCGCGTACGTGCGGCGGGGAGGAAAGACCAGGTGGAGCGCAGGACGGTCGGGTCCGGGGCGCTGCGCGCGGGCGCTGTGGGTCTCGGCTGCATGCCGATGAGCTGGGCGTACACGCGTTCGCAGCGTTCGGGCGTCGAGTCGGAGCGGACGGTGCGGACCGCTCTCGACCACGGCGTGACGCTCTTCGACACCGCCGACATGTACGGGCCCTTCACCAACGAGCTGTTGCTCGCGCGGGCGCTCGGCGCGCGACGCGCGGAGGCGCTGCTCGCGACGAAGTGCGGGCTGCTCGCGAGCGACGGGCACCTCGTCGCGAACGGCCGCCCCGACTACGTACGGCGCGCCTGCGACGCCTCGCTCCGCCGGCTGCGCACCGACGTCATCGACCTCTACCAGTTGCAGCGGGCCGATCCCGAGGTGCCGGTCGAGGAGACGTGGGGCGCGATGGCCGAACTCGTCGCGGCCGGGAAGGTCCGCGCGCTCGGGCTGTGCGCGCACGACGCGCGGGCGGTGCGCGAGGCGACGGTACGGGGCGACGTCGCGCGCGGGGGTGCCGCGTCGCGCGGGGCTACGTCGCGCGAGGGCGGCGTGACGGTGCGGACGGCGCGCGGCGTGCTCGCGGCGCCGCGCGAGGCCCCGTACGCGCCGACGGTGCGGGTCCTGGAGCGGGTGCAGCAGGTCTTCCCGGTGAGCGCGGTGCAGGCGGAGTTGTCGGTGTGGTCGCCCGAGGCGCTGCGGGTGCTGCTGCCGTGGTGCGTGGCGCGCGGCGTCGGCTTCCTCGCGGCGCGCCCGCTGGGCAGCGGCTACCTCACCGGGACGCTCACGCCGGGCCAGGGCTTCGAGCCGGACGACGTACGGGCCAGGCACCCGCGTTTCACGGCGGAGATGATGGCCGCCAACCAGCCCGTCGTGGCGGGCCTGCGCCGCGTCGCCGCGCGCCACGGCGCGACGGTCGCTCAGGTCGCCCTCGCCTGGGTCCTCGCCGCCGACCCGCGTGTCGTCGCGCTCCCCGGGACGAAGCGCGCCGCGTTCGCCGCAGAGAACGCGGCGGCGTCGGCGCTGCGCCTCGACGCGCGCGACCTGCGCGAGATAGCGGCGCTCCCCCGGGCGCGGGAGAGCTGGGACGTGTGGGGGTGACGGGGCGGCAGGTGACGGTGGGGGTTGAGCGGTGGGGGGTGAGCGGTGGCGCGTGGAGGATGCCTGGCGCGTACGGGCACACGTCGCGCGGGCCGGGCGACGTCGCGTACGGGCACACGTCGCGTGCGCCGACCCCGCCACGTACCGCGCGACGTCCCGCCCCGCACCGGGCGACGTTCCGCCCCCGCGTCTCCTCGGGCGACGCGTGGGCCGCGCGACGCCCCGTAAGCCGTCCCGCGCCGTCATGCTGGAGGCCGGCGCGGGAACGCGTCGTGTGGACGTGACCGGGCGAGCCCGACCGAGAGGACCGTTTCGTGCGAGGCATTCCGTTTACCCGCGCCGCGCTGGCCGCCGCCGCGGCCCTGCTGCTCGCGGGCTGCTCCTCGGGCTCCGACGGCTCCTGGGACCCCCTCCGCAGCGCCGGCCCTTCCCCGTCCGGCGCGGCGAGCAGCGCGTCCGGGGCGAGCGGGGCGCCCCGGGGCACGGCGTCGGCGAGCCCGTCGGCGGCGCCCGCGAAGGGCTCGGTGGAGGTGGTGCGTACCGTCGCCGAGGGGCTCAAGGCGCCCTGGGCGCTCGCGCCGTTGCCCGAGGACGGGCTGCTCGTCTCCTCGCGCGACAACGGCCAGATCCTCCAAGTCGACACCGGGTCCGGCAAGAAGACGCTCGCCGGGACGGTGCCGGGCGTCGTGCACGAGGGCGAGGGCGGCCTGCTCGGGCTCGCGGTGTCGCCCGGCTTCGCGACGGACCACCTGGTCTACGCGTACTTCACGACCGCCTCCGACAACCGCGTCGCGCGGATGCTCTACGACGCGAAGAAGCCCGCCGGTCAGCGCCTCGGCGCCCCGAGCACGGTGCTGCGCGGCATCCCGAAGGGCGTCACCCACAACGGCGGCAGGATCGCCTTCGGCCCCGACGGCATGCTCTACATCGGCACGGGCGAGACCGGCGACCGGGGCCTCGCGCAGGACCGGAAGTCCCTCGCGGGCAAGATCCTGCGCGTCAACCCCGACGGCACCCCCGCGCGCGGCAACCCCGACCCCGACTCGCCCGTGTGGTCCTGGGGCCACCGCAACGTGCAGGGCTTCGCGTGGGACCCCGCCAGGCACATGTGGGCCTCCGAGTTCGGCCAGGACACGTGGGACGAGCTGAACCTCATCGAGCCGGGCAAGAACTACGGCTGGCCCGATGCGGAGGGCAAGGCGGGCAAGTCCGGCTTCCAGGACCCGCTGGAGCAGTGGAAGACGGCCGACGCCTCGCCGAGCGGCGTCGCGTGGGCCGAGGGCTCCGTGTGGCTCGCCTCGCTGCGCGGCGAACGCCTGTGGCGCGTACCGCTCGACGGGACGAAGGCCGCCGCGAAGCCGCAGGCGTTCCTCAAAGGGAAGTACGGGCGGCTGCGCGCCGTCGTCGCGGCCGGCGGCGACAAGCTGTGGCTCCTCACCAACGAGACCGACTCGCGCGGCACCCCGTCGAAGGGGGACGACAAGATCCTGGAGCTGCGGGTGAAGTGAGCCGGACCGGCCCGAGGCCGCGCGTCGCCCCTCATCCCGAGGCCGCGTGTCTCAGATCCGCCAGGCTCCCGGGTCCGTCACCGCGCGCGGCTCGGGGGCCGGCGGGTCGACGGTCTCCTCGGGGGTGTTCTCCATGGTGGGCGGGACGAGGCCGGCCGTCGTGACCCGCACGGTGACCTTGCCGGAGCGCAGGTCGATGGGGCCGTGGCCGGGGTCGCCGTCGCCGACGTCCTCACGGGTGAGTTCCAGGCGGCTGTGCTCGTCCTCGGTGTGCTTGCGGCCGGGATTGAAGAGCATGTCGAACGCGCTGAACACGGTGGGCCTCCCGCCTCGGGCAGGGTGCCCGCTCTGCCAGCGTAAGCCCGTTCGAGTGAAAGCGAGAGGGCGCGCGAGGTGCTGTGCCCTACACCTCCTCGGGCTCGGGGAAGAGCCGTAGCCGGTGCGCGACGGCCGCCGCCTCGCCCCGGCCCGTCACGCCGAGTTTGGCGATGATGCGCGAGACGTGGACGCTCGCCGTCTTCGGCGAGATGTAGAGGGCCTCGGCGATACGCCGGTTGCTGTGCCCGGCGGCGACGAGGCGCAGCACTTCGCTCTCGCGCGCGGTGAGGCCGAGGGCCTCGGCGGGCGGGGCGGCGGGTTCCGCCGGGGCCCCGGCCGCGGGGAGCAGCCGCCCGCG
>NZ_JAAGLR010000639.1 GCF_010548245.1 Streptomyces sp. SID11385 | reverse complement strand
GACGACCGTGACGCGCGCCCCCGCCGGCAACGCGGCCAGCGCGGCGCGCGCCCGCCCGGCGCCCTCCCACGTACCGACCGGGACGGTCCCGGGCAGGGGCCGCGCGGTGCTGCCGACGGCGAGGAGGAGATGGTCGTACGGGAGCGTGTCGCCCCCGGCGAGCACGAGGGTGCCCTCGCTCGCCTTCTCGGCCTCCCCCACCCGGACCTCGACACCGTCCCGCAGCATCGACCGCAGCGGCCTCGCGGCCTCGGCGCTCCCCGCGACGCGCTGGTGCAGCCGCACCCGCTCCACGAACTCCGGGCGCGGGTTGACGAGCGTGACCTCGGCCCCCTTCACCTTCTTGACCAGGCGGTTCGCCGCCAGCGTTCCGGCGTAACCGGCTCCCACCACAAGCACCTTCATCGCGGTCCCCTTCCGGACGGTCCGTCTGTCCCACCTCCTTGACGGACCGGCGCCGCGATGTGTGACAGGCCCGGCAAGCTGCGGCCGCCCCCGACCCGCTCCCGACCCGCTTCCGGAAGCCCGCAGCGACCCGCCGCAGCAACCCCCGCGGGCGCTCCCTCACTCCTCCGCGCCCGCGCGCCGCGCCGCCTCCTCCCCCTGCCATCCCGCCGCCTCGTCGAGCCCCACGTAGAGGACGTCGCGCGCCTCCTCCGCCGCCCGCCGCAGGGCGTCGGAGAGGAAGTCCAGGAAGCGGGCGGTGTTCTCCAGGCGGATCGCGGCCGGGGTTCCCGCGCCCAGGACGCGTACGCCTTCGCGCGCGGCGGCGACGATGAGGTCGTTGGAGCGGATGCTGGCGAGGATCGACTCGTACCAGACGCCGTTGTCGATCACGTACCGCTCGCGGCGGCCCTCGGTCTGACGGCGGACGAGGCCCTGCCCCTCCATGAAGGCGACGGCCTTGGAGACGGAGGCGGGGCTGATCCCGAGGCGGCCGACGAGTTCGGCGGCGGTGAGCCCGCCCGAGTCCGTGAGCGCGAGGGCGGCCTGCACCCGGGCCGCCATCCGGGGCAGGCCGGAGGTGAGGAAGACCTCGGTGAGCGTCTCCTCGTAGGCGCGCACCGCCTCCGGGTCGCGCCCGCCCTCGCCGCCCGGCGCGGGCCGCGTCTCGCGGGCGGCGCCGGGTGC
>NZ_JAAGLR010000611.1 GCF_010548245.1 Streptomyces sp. SID11385 | reverse complement strand
TGAGCCGCCGTCTCGTCCTGCTCGGCAACGTCATCGCCGACCTCGTCCTCGACGTGCCAGCCCTGCCCGAGCGCGGCGGCGACGTCGTCGCGACCGGCGGCGGCCTCACCGCGGGCGGCGGCTTCAACACACTCGTCGCCGCCCGCCGCCTCGGCACCACCGCCCTCTACGCGGGCCCGCACGGCACCGGCCCGTACGGCGACCTCGTCCGCGCCGCGCTCGACCGCGAGGACGTCACGACCGTCCTGCCCGCGCGCCCCGGCACGGACACCGGCTTCACCGTCGCGCTCGTGGAGCCCGGCGAGCGCAGCTTCGTGACCCGCTTCGGCGTCGAGGACCTGCTCGACGCCGGGGACACCGCGCGGATCGCCGCCGCCCTGCGCCCCGACGACCTCGTGATCCTCTCCGGCTACGCGCTCGCGCTGCCCACGGCGGGGCCGCTCCTCGCCGCACTCGCCGCCGGGCTCCCCGCCGGGACGCTCCTCGCCCTCGACCCGGGGCCGCTCGTCGACACGATCCCGGACGCCGTCCTCGCGCCGGTCCTCGCCCGGACGGACTGGCTGAGCTGCAACGCCCGCGAGG
>NZ_JAAGLR010000583.1 GCF_010548245.1 Streptomyces sp. SID11385 | reverse complement strand
CTCCGCGAACGCGGCGGGCGCCGAGCACGCCTCGGCCGCGACGAGCGCGGGCGTCGAGACCGGCCACAGCGGCTGCGCCTCCGCGAGCGCGGCGAGCGTCCGCGGCGCCCCGAGCACGTACCCGATCCGCAGTCCCGCGAGCCCCCACGTCTTCGTGAGGCTCCGCAGCACCAGGAGCCCGGGGACGTCCGTGCGCGAGGCGAGCGACTCGCGCTCGCCCGGCACCGTGTCGACGAACGCCTCGTCCACGACGAGCGTCCGCCCCGGCCGCGCGAGCGAGGCGATCGCGTCCGCCGGGTGCAGCACCGACGTCGGGTTCGTCGGATTCCCGAGCACCACGAGATCGGCGTCCTCGGGCACGAGCGAGACGTCGAGCCGGAAGCCGTCCGCCTCGCGCAGGAGCACCCGCCCCACCGCGTGCCCCGCCGCCCGCAGCGCCGCCTCCGGCTCCGTGAACTGCGGATGCACGACGACGGGCCGCCGCACCGGCAGCGTCCGCGCCAGCAGCACGAACGCCTCCGCGGCGCCCGCCG
>NZ_JAAGLR010000554.1 GCF_010548245.1 Streptomyces sp. SID11385 | reverse complement strand
GCCGCGGCGGCGCTGCGACTGGCGGGAGCCCTCGAAGAACGCGTCGCGGCGGTGTACGCCGACCTCGTGCGCGCGGCATCGGGGCAACGTCGCGCGGACGCCGCCGCCGCGCTGCGCGAGACGGCGGTCCGCGCGGTGCGCTGGGGCGGCGACGGCGTAGCCTTCCCAGGTCTGGCGGAACGATCGAATTCGGCCAAGGAATCGGGGAAGGAGCGTCCGGCTTCCCCGTCACCGCAGGACTGACCACCCGGTACCAGCCGAAAGGATGCGCCCCGCATGGTCCTCGAACCTCCCCGGCGACTCGTACGGGCCCTGGCGGAGGACCGCGGCGCGGATGACGCGGCAGCCTGGCTGGACCGGCTCCCCGAGCTGGCCGACGCCGCCGTGCGCCACCACGGCGTTCGCGTGGAGCGGCTCCTCCAGCCGGGCGGACGCAGCGGCGTGATCCTGCTGGTACGTGGCGCGGACGACGCGCCGGCCGTCCTCAAGCTGGCGCCGCCGCGCGCCCGTCCCGCCGCCGAG
>NZ_JAAGLR010000511.1 GCF_010548245.1 Streptomyces sp. SID11385 | reverse complement strand
CGCGCGCTCGGCGGCCGCGAGGCGGTCGGCCTCGGCGGCGGTGAGGCACACCGGCTTCTCCAGGAAGACCGGGATGCCGCGCTCCAGCAGCCCGCAGGCGATCGACGCGTGCAGGTGGTTGGGGACGGCGACGACGACGAGGTCGACCAGCTCGGGCGTGAGGTCGGCGAGGTCGTCCAGGACGGGAACCCCGGGCCAGCGGGCCGAGACGGACTCGCGGGCGGTGCGGGAGGTGTCCACGGCGGCGACGACCTCGTAGGCGGGGTGCGCGACGAGGCGGGAGAGCCAGATCTCGCGGCCCGCCCAGCCGAGCCCCGCGACGGCGACCCGGACCGGGGCGTGCACAGCGTGGCCAGCGTCTGGGCGAGGATGTCCGCGATCCGGCGCATCTGCTCCGTCGTACCGAGCAGGGTGCGGTGGTGCAGCCACACGGCGTCCGCGTACACCGCCTCGGTGTTCGGGCAGCGGGCGGCGATCGACTCGACCGTCTCCTCGGGGGCGCCGGTCTCCCAGAAGCCCTCCGAGCGGTAGATGGCGCGGAAGGCGGCGAAGGCGGGAAGACCGCGCTCGATGAGCGCGTCCACCAGGACGTTGCGGCGCTCGGCGCCGAGCCCCGGGACGCGGAACATCGCCATGTAGTGCGGGTTGCGGGTGACGCGGGCGTCGATGCGCTGCGGCTGGACGCCGTCGATCGCGCCCAGCAGCTCCCCGAGGGTCTGCCAGTTCGCCTCGCGGGTGTCGATCTGCCCGCCCAGCCGGGCGAGTTGCGCGCGCAGGACGCTCGCGGAGAACTCGTTCATCCGGAAGTTCGAACCGGAGGTCTTGTGGTGGTAGTAGCGGCCCGTGCTCGGGCGTCCGCAGCTGTGGCGCAGGAACGCCTGCTCGTACTGCTCGGCCGTGCCGAGCGTGACGAGCCCGCTCTCGCCCGCCGTCATGAGCTTGCCGTTCTGGAAGCTGAACGCGGCGACCGTGCCCAGCTCCCCGACCTTCTTGCCCGCCCACTCCGCGCCGTGCGCGTGCGCGGCGTCCTGGATGAGCGGGACTCCGCTGTCCGCCGAGAGCTTCGCGAGCGCGTCCATGTCGCACATCTGGCCCGCCATGTGGACGGGCATGATCGCGGCGGTGCGCGGGGTGATCGCCGCGGCGGCGGCGGCCGGGTCGATGTTGTACGTGTCCGGGTCGATGTCGACGGGGACGGCCACGGCCCCGAGGCGCTGCGCCGCCTGCGAGGAGGAGATGAAGGTGAAGGCCGGCACGACGACCTCGGTGCCGGGGCCGACGCCGAGGACCTGGAGGGCGAGTTCGAGGGCGTGGGTCCCGTTGGTCACGGCGAGGGCGTGCGCGGCGCCGTGGTACGCGCCGAACTCGGCCTCGAACGCGTTCACCTCGCCGCCGCCCATGCGCCACCACTGGCCCTGCTCCAGCGCCCGTACGAGACCCGCGCGCTCCTCTTCGCCGAACTGCGGCCACGCCGGGAATTCGGGCTTGCGGGAATCCTGTGCGGAATTCATTTCACTCCCCATGAGGAATCGAATGCGTGCCGCAAATCTAGGGCCGTGCAAAGACGTAAGGCATCCCCCTAAAGATCCCCTATACGTCCCTTGTCGAAGGCGGCGAGGGAAAGGGAAGCCGGGAATGCGGACGGGGGAATTCCGGGCGAGGGGCGGCCGGGTGGGAAAACACCTCGGCCCCCGGAGCGCGGGGAGCGCCGGGGGCCGAGGTGCCGGGGGGCCGGTCCGGGCCGCTTCGGCGGTCCGGACCGGGGATCGGTGGCGGACGGGTCACGGAGGTGGCGTCACACCGTCTCCGCGTCGCGTGACGCCGCCTCCTCGCGGGCGGGCTCGGGCGCGGGGGCCGGCTTGCGGGAACGCAGGACGACCGCGGCGAGGACCAGTCCGGCCGCGACGATCGCCGCCGCGATGCCGAAGGCGTGCGCGTAGCCGTCCGAGAGGGCGGCCACCTCGCTCTTGCCGTCGCCGAGAACCGAGGCGGTGCGCGAGGCGGCGAGGGAGGCGAGGACCGCGAGACCGAGCGAACCGCCCAGCTGCTGCATGGTGTTGACGAGGCCGGAGGTGACGCCCGAGTCCTCGGGCGTGGCGCTCGACATGGCGAGCGTCATGAGAGCCGGCATCCCGAGACCGAAGCCCATGCCGATGAGGGGCAGCGCGGGCAGGACGTCGGCGGCGTAGCCGCCGTCGGCGGGCAGGCGGGAGAGCAGCACGAGAGCGACCGTGATGAGGACGAGGCCCGTGAGCAGGACCGGCTTCGGGCCGAAGCGGCTGATGAGCCGCGCGGAGACGAAGAGCGAGAAGACGCCGATGGCGAGCGAGACGGGCCAGATGCCGAGCCCGGTGACGAGGGCGTCGAAGCCGAGCACGCGCTGGAGGTACAGGGCGCACAGGAACTGGAAGCCGTACATGCCGGTGAGCATGAGGATCTGCACGAGGTTGGCGCCCGCGACGTTGCGGGAGCGCAGGATGCGCAGCGGCAGCAGCGGGCTCGCGGCCTTCGCCTCGCGGACGAGGAACGCGGCGAGCAGGACGAGGACGAGCGCGCCGAGGCCCAGGGTGCGGCCCGAGGCCCAGCCGTAGTCCGACGCCTTGACGATGGTGTAGACGCCGAGCATGAGCGCCGCGGTCACGAGGAGACCGCCCAGGGCGTCGCTGGAGCCACGCTGCTCCACCCGCGCGTCGCGGGGCACCAGCCGCCACACGGCGCCGATGACGAGGGCGCCGATCGGCACGTTGACGAAGAAGATCCAGTGCCAGCTGAGTGCCTGGGTGAGCACCCCGCCGAGAACGACGCCGAGGGAGCCGCCGACGGCGGAGGCGAAGCTGTACACGCCGATCGCCTTGGTGCGCTCGGCGCCGTCGCGGGCCAGCGTGACGACCATGCCGAGGGCGACCGCCGAAGCCGCCGCGCCGCCGACGCCCTGGACGAAGCGCGAGACGAGCAGCATCGCCGAGTTGCCGGAGGCGCCGCAGAGGACGGAGGCCACGGTGAACACGACCTGGCCGATGAGGAAGAGCCGCCGGCGGCCGAAGAGGTCACCGAGACGGCCGGTCAGCAGGAGGAGCCCGCCGAAGGGAATCATGTACGCGTTGATGACCCAGGCGAGACCGGCCGCTGAGAAGTCGAGGCTGCTGCCGATGCTCGGCAGCGCGACGTTCACGATCGACCCGTCCAGAATGATCATGAGCTGACCGAGGCAGAGAAGGAAGATGGCCGCCCAGGGGGACCTCGGCGGCGAAGTGGTCTGGGTGCTCACGAGCGGGTTACCTCTCAGTTGGTTCTGCGGCTGGGGAAATCTTCGGCAATCGCGGGGGCTTCCGAAAGAAGGAAGTTTCCTGTCCCAGAGGAACATCGGTGTGACTCAGCAGGTCACGAGCCCGCGGCTGCCGAGAGCTTTTCGGGAGGGGGGTGGCGTGCGCGGGGGCGCCGAGCACCTCGCGGACCGCGGCCTCCAGGTCGGCGGGGCGTACCAGGACACGGACGGTGTCGTCCCCACCGTCCGCCGTGAGATAGCGGCGGCCGACCAGGATGCGCTGGCCGGTGTCGAAGGCCCGGCTGCGGATGCCTTTTCCCGTGCGGCGTCGACGGTCGTCACGGCTTTGTTCCTCACTCCGCACTTTCCGCGCGGAGGTGGCGGCCTTCCGCTTGCACGTCCGGGGAATCCGCCATGCTCCGAACCGAATTGATCCGGCCGGTGCCCCAGCTGCTGAAGGCGCACGCCGCCCGGTTCTGGGCTAAGACCGCGTACCGCGACGCGGTCCGCTCGGTGACGCACGCGGAGCTGGAGGAGCGCACCGGGAGGCTCGCGGGGCACCTGGCCGGACTACGGCTCCAGCCCGGCGACCGCGCCGCGATCCCGCACGGCAACAGCGTCGACTACGTCGAGAGCTACCTCGCCATCACCCGGGCCTCCGCCGTCGGGGTACCGCCCCCCGCCTCACCGAGGACGAGACAGCCCACCTCCTCGACGACAGCGGCGCCCGGGTCCTCGTCACCGAGCCGGCAGAGCCGGTCCCGTACCTCGTCGGGCAGCACCACGCCTTGCGACAACTGGCCGAGCACGGCGAGCAGCCCCGCCCGCTGTCCGAGGCCACGGGCCGCCGCACGAGCGTCCCCCGTGCCGCGGCGGCCTCGCCGACGGCGGCGAGCGGACTCGTGTTGCCGCAGGCCACCGGCTCGGCAAGCAGGGCGAGCGCGCCCCGCCGCCGCGTGGCAGACCGCTCCAGCAGTTCTCTCCGCGGGGGCCGGGCGACAAAAAGGCCCGTCCCTCGCCGCCGCGATCGCCGCGCGGCGTGAGGGACGGGCCCACCGGGTCCGTCGAGACGTCAGCCCCGGGCCGTACCCGTCGGCGTCGGCGCGTCGGCGGGGGACGGGGCGGCCACCGGTGCGGGGCGGTCGCGCAGCACGGCCGTCGCCACCACGAGGGCCGCGAGGACCAGGACCGCACCGACCCGGAAGGAGAGCTGGTAGCCCTCGGTGAGCGCGGCCGGTTCGGCGGTGCCGCCGGCGCGCAGGGTGCGCGTGTGCGAGGCGGCGAGCGTGGACAGGACGGCGAGGCCGAGCGCGGAGCCGATCTGCTGGACCGAGTTGAACATCCCGGAGGCGAGCCCCGAATCGCTCGGTGTCGCCCCCGACATCGCGAGCCCGGCGAGCGAGGGCATCGCGAGCCCGAAGCCCGCGCCGAGCGGGATGGTGGCGGGGAAGACGTCGGTCACGTAGCTGCCGTCCGCGCCGACCTGGCCGAGCAGCGCGAGGCCGGCGGCGATGAGGACGAGCGCCACGGCGAGCAGCCGGCGGGCGCCGATCCGGGCGATGAGGCGGGGTGCGACGAAGAGCGACATCGCCCCGACGAGCAGGGAGACGGGCGTGACGCCGAGCCCGGTGCGGATCTCGTCGAAGCCGAGGACGCGCTGCATGTACAGCACGGCGAGGAACTGGAAGCTGAACATCCCCGAGATCAGGAGGAGATGCGTGCCGAGCGCCCCCGACACGTTGCGGAAGCGGAACATGCGGGGCGGCAGGAGCGGATCGGTACCCCGGGCCTGCCGGACGAGGAACGCGGCGAGCAGGACGAGGGCGGCGAGCCCGCAGCCGAGGGTCCGGGCCGAGCAGAAGCCGTGGTCGCCGCTCTCCACGATGGCGTAGACCGCCGTCATCAGCGCGGCCGTCACGAGGACCGCGCCGGGCGCGTCCAGGCGGCGCCGCGTGCGGGGCGCCTCCTCGATGCCGAGGTCGCGCCTGGCCAGCAGGAGGACCGCGAGGCCGATCGGCACGTTGACGACGAAGATCCAGTGCCAGCCCACGAGTTGGGTGAGGGCTCCGCCGAGGAGCAGCCCCAGCG
The DNA here is from genome assembly GCF_010548245.1 of Streptomyces sp. SID11385. Lineage (GTDB taxonomy): Bacteria > Actinomycetota > Actinomycetes > Streptomycetales > Streptomycetaceae > Streptomyces. The sequence goes on along the minus strand of NZ_JAAGLR010000511.1, from coordinate 9,932 downwards.
TGCCGCCCGCCGACTGGACGAAGCTGTAGACGCCGAGCGCCTTGGCCCGCTCCCGCGGCCCCGGGAAGAGGGTGATGACCATCGCGAGGGTCACGGAGGAGGCCACCGCGCCGCCCACTCCCTGGAGGAAACGGAATGCGAGGAGCGTGCCCGTGTTCGGCGCCAGGCCGCAGAGCAGGGAGGCGAGGGTGAACAGGGCGAGTCCGGCGAGGAACACGCCTTGACGGCCGAAGAGGTCGCCGAGGCGCCCCGAGAGGAGCAGCAGCCCCGCGAAGGGGATGAGGTAGGCGTTGACGACCCAGGCCAGGGCCGGGGCCGACATGCCCAGGTCCGCCTGGATCGCGGGCAGGGCCACGTTCACGATGGTGCCGTCGAGGATCACCATCAGCTGACCGGCGCACAGCACGGCCAGCACCAGTCGGCGCGACATGCCGCCCGCCCCCGGGGACGCGGCTGGAGAAGACACAGAACTCCCTTTCACGGGTGCGTGTTTGTTACCGGAACCATCATGTGTAACCATGGCGTTCGGCGTAAGGAGGCACTTTTATGTCCCAGGGACACATCGATGTGACGGACCCGGCCACGACGACGAACCCGGCCTGCCCGGTGAGCGAGGTACTCGACCGCGTCGCGGGGAAGTGGGCCATCGGCATCCTCGTCGCCGCCGCCAAGGGCCCCGTCCGCTTCACCGCGCTGGAGCGCGACATCGACGGCATCAGCCGCCGCATGCTCACCCTCAACCTGCGCAAGCTGGAGCGCGAGGGCCTGCTCGTGCGCACCGTCTACCCGACCGTGCCGCCCCGCGTCGAGTACGCGTGCACGCCGATGGCGCTGGAACTGTACGAGACGCTGCTCTCCCTGGTGAGCTGGGCCGAACGGCACGCCGTGGACATCGCGCACGCGCACCTCGTCTACGACACCGAGCACGCCGCCCCGGCGGAATCCCCCGAGCGCGCCTCCCGTTCGAGCGTTCCCGCGATGAGGTAGGCGAGTTCGAGGGACTGACCCGCGTTGAGGCGCGGGTCGCAGGCCGTCTCGTAGCGGCCCGCGAGGGCGAGGTCGTCGATCTGCTGGAGACCGCCCAGGCACTCGGTGACCTCGTCGCCGGTCAGCTCCAGGTGGAGGGGGACCGGGGCGAGCGCGGTGTGCGTGCGCGGGGTTGACGCAGACCGAGCGGCCCGCCGCCCGACTCCACGAGCTGTGGAGCCGGGCGGTTCTCGTGGGCGGACGGTTCCGATACGGGGATGACGCTCGTGGCGTCCGGGGGCCGGTGACGCTCGGAGCGGAGCGCGTGCCGCGGTGCCGGTGTCAGACCAGCAGCTTCGCCTTCAGGGTCGCGATGTCCGCGTCCGTGAGGCCGAGGCCGTGGTGCACGTAGGCGTCGAAAGAGCCGTAGATCTTGTTCGCCTCGGTGAACGCGGCGTTCAGCCAGGAGAGTTGCACCGCCTCCGGGTTCCCGGTGTACGTGTTGCTCGCGAGGAAGTCGGCCTCGACGGTGGCGCGCGGGACACCGAGGATCGTCAGGAGGACGGCGGTCGTCCAGCCGGTGCGGTCCTTGCCCGCCGTGCAGTGGTAGACGAGGGCGCCGGGCTCGTGGGCGACGGCGAGCAGCGTGTCGCGGAAGGCGTGGTCGGCGCCGACGAAGTTGACCATGAAGGGGTAGCCGATCGACTGCCCGAGGTCCCCGGAGCCGTTGAAGAGCCCGGCGGCGAGCGCCTGGGCGAGGGTGGCGGCGGCGTTCTCGTGGAACTTCACGCCGTACGCGAGCGAGAGGACGTCGGCGACCTGGTACGTGATGCCGGCGGGCAGCGCGTCGGGATCGTCGGAGCGCTCCACGGCGTTGCGCAGGTCGACGTCACGGGTGATGCCGAGGGACGTGAGGGTGCTCTGCTCGGCGGCGTCGAGATCGCTGAGCTTGCCGGAACGGTAGACCAGGCCCGTACGGACGTGGTGGCCGTCGGCCGTCTCGTAGCCGCCGATGTCGCGGAAGTTCTTGGCGTGCGGGAGCGAGACCGCGGCGGTGGAGACCGTCGCGGTGGGGGTGGCCGCGTGGGCGGCGGGGGCCAGGGCGAGGGCGGGGCCGGCGGAGAGCAGGGCGGCGGTCATCGCGGTCACGGCGATTCCGGGCAGGCGCACGGGAGACTCCTCAGTGGGGGAAACGGCTGGCACGTGGAGCCCGCCCATCGTGTGCCGCCCGCCTCTTCCGCGCGTGGACACGACATGACCGTCCGGCGAAGAGAGCGCGGCTACTGCCGTAGTGCGCACGCGAGTTGAGCGACGCGGCGCCGATACGGCCGCACCCGGCTCCCCCTCCCACGCCCTCTACGCGCAAGATCGCACGCCGCTTCCGCCCTTACTCAGCCCAACCGGGCGACGCACGCCGTGGCTTGAGTGCGCGTACTCATGAGGGCGGTTGCCGTCCGGGCCGAGAGTGGGGGTTCGTTCCGAACACGAGGAGCCGGCGATGACCGCCACCCACCCCGCCCCCGTCCCGTCCCCGAAGGCGGGCCCGTCGCCTCGGCGCCGTCTGCCGGCCGCCCTCGCCGTCGCGGTGGGCGCGGCACTCGTCGTGTCGCGGTACGGCGCGGACGATCCGACGACCTGGCTTCTGGAGACGGTGTGGGTGATGGTCGGCCTGCCGCTCGCGATCCTGACGCGCCGTCGCTTCCCGCTGAGCGACCTGCTGTGCGGGCTGCTGGCGGCGCACGCGCTGATCCTCGTCGTCGGCGGTCACTACACCTACGCGGAGGTGCCGGTGGGGGACTGGGTGCGTGACCGGCTCGGCTGGGACCGCAACCCGTACGACCGTCTCGGCCACTTCGCGCAGGGCTTCGTCCCGGCCGTCCTGGTACGCGAACTCCTCGCCCGCACCTCCCCGTTGCGCGGGAGCCGCTGGCTGCCGCCGCTCACCGTCTGCGCCTGCCTGGCCTTCAGCGCTGTCTTCGAGATGCTGGAATGGCTCGCGGCGGTCACCGGAGGCGATGCCGCGGACGCGTTCCTGGGGACCCAGGGGGACGTCTGGGACACCCAGTGGGACATGTTCTGCGCCCTGCTCGGGGCTGCCTGCGCCCTGCTGCTCCTGAGCCGCGTCCACGACCGCGCCCTCGTCCGCCTTGGCCGCGACACGCAGGCCGCCGCCTCCTGAAAGAGGCCCGCCGCCGTCCGTCGGCCGTATCCGCCCCGTCATCCCTGCCGTGCGGCCTCGGCCCTGTCGCCGGGGACGCGCGCCTCGCGGCGGTCGAGGTAACGCACCACCGGCGTCGCGAGGACGCCGTGGAGCAGTACCGAGACCACGACCGTGAAGGTCACCGTCGCCCACAGTTCCGCGCCGGGGGCGGCCACGTGGGCGTGGCCGAGGGCGTAGGAGAGGTAGAAGAACGAGCCGATGCCGCGTATCCCGAAGAAGGCGGTGACGGCCCGTTCGCGCCGCGAGGCGGCGGTGGAGCGCAGCGAGAAGTACCCGGTGACGGGGCGGACGACCAGAAGCAGGAGCAGGCCGAACACCGCGCCGCGCCAGGTGAGCGGCGCGAGGCCGCCCTGGGCGAGGAATCCGCCGACGAGGAAGAGGACGACAGCGGTCAGCAGCCGCTCGATCTGGTCCATGAACGAGTGCATGACCCGGTGGTAGCCGTGCGCGCGTTCCGCGGCCCGCAGGCTCAGGGCGGTGGCGAAGACGGCGAGGAAGCCGTAGCCGTGCAGCACCTCGGTCAGTCCGTAGGACACGAAGGCCACGGCGAGCGCGACGAAGCCCTCGCTGCGCTCGGAGAAGCGCAGGGAGGCCGGGCGGGCCCGGAAGACGAGCCGGCCGAGGAGCGCGCCGATCCCCGTCCCCGCGAGCACGCCGACGGCGATCCGCAGGAGCACGTCGTAGCCGAGCCAGTGCCCCAGCCAGGCCCCGGACCAGCCGGTGGCGGAGGCGCCGGACAGGGCCAGGGCGGCCATCACGAAGGGGAAGGCCAGCCCGTCGTTGAGCCCGGCCTCGCTGGTGAGCGCGAAGCGGGTCTCGTCCTCGTCGAACTCGGCGTCGGTCGGCTCCCCCACCCGCACCTCCCCGGCGAGCACGGGATCGGTGGGCGCGAGGACCCCCGCGAGCAGCAGGGCCACCGCGGGCGCCCAGCCGAGCAGACCCCAGCCGGCCACGGCGGCGGCCAGGACGGTCAGGGGCATGGCCACGCCCAGCAGCCGCCACGTGGTGGCCCAGGTGCGTCTGCCGAAGGGACGGTTGATGGCCAGGCCCGCGCCCATGAGGGCCACCAGGACGCACACCTCCGTGAAGTGCTCGACGACCGGGCCGGAAGTGACGGGGTCCAGCGCGGGCAGCGGATCGAGCGGCAGCAGGAAGACGACGAAGCCCAGGCCGAGGAAGACCATGGGCATCGAGAGCGCCCACCGGCTCAGCAGCGTTGGCAGCATCGCCGCCGCGAGCGCGCCGAGACCGAGCAGGCCGTAGGTCAGGTCCGTGCCCGACAGATCCATGCGCGTACCCATCCGAGGTCGACAGCGGAACGAAGGAGAGCCGGCCCGCGTCACCGCGCACGCGCGCCCGGGCCGGGAACGATCACCCAGGCACCCGGTACCCCCGGCGGGGTGGCCCACGCGCGGGAGGCGGACGGCCGCCGTCCCCCGTGAGAGCTACGTCCGGGTGTCCACTCCGGGGTGACGACGTGTGGCCTGCGCTTTCCTACCGTTTTCTTCGGTCGCGGTGCCCCGCCCGCGGCCTGTGGACGGAAGCCGAACGAGGAGTCGTCGTGAAACTGGTGTGGCAGATCCTGGCCGTGGTGGCGATCAGCGCGGCCGGGGGGCAGGCGCTCTCCGGGGTGAAGGAGAACCCGTGGCTCGCGCTGCCGCTGGGCGTCCTCGCGGTCGTCCTCGCGGTCCTCGTCTACCGGTGGGTCGTGGGACGCACGGAGCGCCGTCCGGTCACGGAGCTGGCCCGGCACGGGGCGCGGGGAGCTCTCCTGCGCGGGGCACTGATCGGGACCGTCATGTTCGCGTGCGTCATCGCGAACCTCTTCTTCCTCGGTGACTACGAGGTGCACGGCTACGGGTCGCTGAGCGGGGCTCTCGCACTGCTCGGGTTCATGGCGGGCGCGGCGGCCACCGAGGAACTGATGTACCGCGGCCTGCTCTTCCGCCTGGTGGAACGCGGCGCGGGCACCTACCTGGCGCTGGTGGTCTCCGGTGTGGTGTTCGGCGCCTCCCATCTGCTCAATGAGAACGCCACCCTGCTGGGCGCGGTGGCCATCGCGATCGAGGCCGGGGGTATGCTCGCCGCCGCGTACGCGGCCACGCGTTCGCTGTGGCTGCCGATCGGTGTGCACCTCGGCTGGAACTTCGCGGAGGCGGGTATTTTCGGCGCGGAGGTGTCGGGGAGCGGCGGCACGCACGGACTGCTGGACGTGTCGATCTCGGGCCCGGAACTGATCACCGGCGGTGAGTTCGGCCCGGAGGCGAGTGTGTACGCGGTGGTCATCGGCGCCCTGGTGATGCTCGCCTTCCTGTGGCTGGCGCACCGGCGCGGTCACATCGTGCCGAGGAAGCGCGCCGCCCGTGCCGACGCCCTCGTCGCACTCGCGCGGTGAGGCACACGTGGCGGCCGGGCCCGGCCTGGCGGCGGCTCGATGTCAGGGTCCGCGACCTCCCCCTGGGAATCCTGCTCCTGATCTCACCGTTCCTGCCGGGCCTGCGCGGCCACGGAACCGAACTCGGGGACCTGCCGGACCGGCCTCTCGACGCGCTCGCCGCCCTCGTGCTCGTCCTCGAATGCCTCCCCTTCGCGTTCCGCAGGCGCCGCCCGGGCCTCTGCCTGGCGCTGGTGGCCGGTGGTTTCGCGGTGGATCAGTTGTGCGGCTACCACACGACGGCCGGGACCGCCCTGCTCTTCATGCTGATCAGCGCCGGTTCCCACCTGGAGAGCCGCCGCCGCGCGGCCGTGGCGCTCCTGACGGCCGCGTACGTGGTGCTCGCCGTCGCGCTCGCGTGGCGCGGCGGTGACGGGGAGGCGCCGGAGGAGTTCGCCACGTTCTACCTCCTGCTGGCCGCCGCCTGGGCGGCCGGAGCCTGGCTGCGCGCCACGCGCCTCGCGGAGGCGGAGCGCCGCCGGCATGTCGCCATCGAGACCCGTACCGCCGAACGGACGCACATCGCACGGGAGTTGCACGACGTGGTGACCCACCACGTGACGGCCATGGTCGTCCAGGCCGAGGCCGCCCGCTACCTGACCGCCGCTCCCGGCCGGCTGGAGCAGTCCCTGGCCGCCGTCGGCGAGACCGGTCGTGAGGCCCTCGCCGACCTGCGTCACCTGCTCGGTCTGCTGGACCCCGATGCCGGGGCCCGGGGGCCGGGGGGAGCCCGCGGGTCCATGGAGCGTGAGGAGCACGAGGAGCCGAGGACGCCTGCGGCCGACGAGCTGCTCACTCTCGTCGAGCAGGCCCGCCGGGCCGGTCAGCCGGTGGACTTCACCGAGCGGGGCGTGCCGCGCGCCTCGGCGGGGAGCGCCGCCCTCGTCGCCTGCCGGGTGGTGCGGGAAGCGCTGACCAACGCCCTGAAGTACGCTCACGGGAGCCGGACTTCGGTACAGGTGCGGCACGGCGAAGGGGACATCACCGTGGAGGTCGGCACAGGCGCCGGGGGCGCGCGCAGCGCGGCGGCCGTCGGCGGCGGAAGGGGCCTGGAAGGGCTGCGGGCGCGGGTCGACGTCCTGGGCGGCGAGTTCAGCGCCGGTGAAGCGGCGGACGGCGGTTTCACCGTGCGGGCGCGGATACCGGTCGGCGGGATCTCGTGAGCGCACCGATCCGTGTGGTGGTGTGCGACGACCAGATGCTGGTGCGCACCGGCCTGGTCACCATCATCGATGCCCAGCCCGACATGCGGATCGTGGGGGAGTGCGGTGACGGGCGCTCAGGCGTGCGGCTCGTCCGCGAGACGGCTCCCGATGTCGTCGTGATGGATATCCGCATGCCGCTGCTCGACGGCCTCGAAGCCACCCGGCTCCTGGCCGGTGCCGGGGTGAGCGACCCGGTCAAGATCCTCGTCGTGACCACGTTCAACCTGGACGAGTACGTGTACGAGGCGCTGCGGGCCGGTGCCAGCGGCTTCCTCCTCAAGGACGCGCCGCCCGACCGGCTGCTGAACGGCATCCGCACCGTGGCCACCGGCGCGGCCCTGCTGGACCCCGAGGTGACACGCCGGCTGGTCGGCCACTACGCGGCCCGCATCCGCCCTTCCCCGCCGACGCCGGGACCCACCCCCCTCACGCCGCGCGAACTCCAGGTCCTCCGCCTCGTCGCGGACGGCCTCTCCAACAGCGAGATCGCGGCGGCGCTCGTCATCAGCCAGGAAACGGTCAAGACGTTCGTCTCCCGCGTCCTGTCCAAGCTCCAGCTCCGCGACCGCGTCCAAGCCGTCGTCTACGCCTACCGCCACGGCCTGGTGACCTGAGGGCCGCGGTACGAGGGAGAGGGCCGCGCGGACACGGTCGCGGGGGGAGGGGCCGGGGTCAGGCGGGCTGGCCCAGGGGGCGCAGGGTGAGGGTGTTGAGGTCGGTGCCGGCCGGTTGGTCGAGGGCGAAGCGGATGGCCTCGGCGACGGGCCGGGGCGGCAGGACGAAGGGGGGAACGGCGGCGCCTTGCCAGAAGGGTGTGTCGATCATGCCGGGGTTGACCAGCGTGACGCCGATGCCGCGGGTCGTGGCGTGCAGGCGCAAATTCTCGGCGAGTCCGGTGATCGCCCACTTGGTCGCCGAGTAGAGGTTGGCGGGGGAGTTCTTCAGCCCGGCGACGCTGCCGACGAGCACCAGCCGTCCGCCGGTGGCTTCGAGGTGGGGCAGGGCGGCGTGGGCCAGCAGGGCGGGGCCGAGGACGTTGGTGAGGACCATCGGCGCCCACAGCGCCGGGTCGCCGGAACCGATGGAGTCGCCGGACATGAAGCCGGCGTTGGCCACCGCCGCGTCGAGGGCGCCGAAGTGCGTCACGGTACGGCGCACGGCCGACTCGGTGGCCTGCCAGTCCGCCGCGTCCGCGACCAGGCCCAGCAGCCGGTCGGCGTGGCCCGCCTCGTCGAGGAACGCCTTCAGCTTCCTCTCGTCGCGGCCGGTGACGGCCACGCGGTGGCCGTGGTCGAGGAGCAGCCGGGCGGTGTGGGCGCCGATTCCGCTCGTCGCGCCGGTGATCAGTACGGTCTTGCTGGTCATGAACGTGCTCCGTGGGGCTGGGTGGCCGAGGGCGGCGGACAACGGGGGAGAGCCCCGTCGCGTCCGCCGACCTCACGAAACCGGTCCCCCCGGAGGCGGACAAGGTCGTCCTCATGGGGGGTACAGAGCCGACCCCCCTCCGGCCGCGGGTCCATGGGTACGGTGGCCGGATGGAACCTTCGTCCGGAAACCGCGCCGGGAGTCACACGGGCAACCGCGCGGACATCCGCGACTTCCTCGTCAGCCGGCGCGCCAAGCTCGCCCCCGAGCGGGTCGGACTGCCCGCCGGGCGGCGCCGACGGGTTCCCGGGCTGCGGCGCGAGGAGGTAGCGGCCCTCGCCTGCGTGAGCACCGAGTGGTACACCCGGCTGGAGAAGGGCCACGTCGGCGGGGTCTCCGAGGACGTCCTGGAGGCGGTCGCACGGGCATTGCTCCTCGACGAGGACGAGCGCACGTACCTGCTCGACCTGGCCAGAGCCGCCCGCCCGGCCCGCCGCGCCACGCGCCGCCGCGAGGACGCCGCGCTCCCGCCCTCCGTGCAGTGGATGGTGGACTCCATGACCATGGCCCCCGCTTTCATCCGCAGCGGGCGTCTCGACATCGTCGCGAGCAACGCGCTGTGCGGGGCTCTGTACGCGCCGATGTTCGCGAGCGGCACCACCGGCGAGCGGGGCTGCGCCAACTTCGCCCGCTACTTCTTCCTCGACCCCGGCTCCCGGGACTTCTTCGTCGACTGGCCGGAGGGCGCGAGGGCCACGGTCGCCGTGCTCCGCGCCGAAGCGGGACGCGAACCCGGGGACCGGGCCCTGCGCGAGCTGATCGGCGAACTGTCCACGCGCAGCCCCGACTTCCGCGACATGTGGGCCCGTCACGACGTCCGCGTCCGCCACGAAGGCACCAAGCGGCTGGAGCACCCGGACGTCGGCCGCCTGGAGATGACCTTCCGGCACCTGGACCTGCCCCTGTCCCGAGGGGCCGTCCACGACCTGATCATCTACGCGGCCGAGCCGGGCACCCCCTCGGCGGACCGCCTCGCAGTCCTGGCCGGCCGGACCGCGGCGCGGGCCTCGACCGCGGAACCGGCCCAGCCGCCCCGCTGATCTCAGGCGGCGAGGGAGCGCGCCGCCTGCTCCAGCAGTTCCTGGATGCGCAGCCCGCGCGCCGCGTCCGGGGCGGTGGTGACCCCGGTGCGCACGGCGGCGGCGAAGGCGCCGCGCAGGACGGGCCAGCACTCCTCGTGGTCGATACCGGCCGTGTCGTAGACCAACTCCTCCTTCGGGCCGAAGAGTTCGATGCGCGTGCGGGTGCGGGGCAGGCGTACGGCGCCCGAGAGCGAGGCCTGGCTCGTCGCGCCGTTCTCGTGCGCGCAGGTCAGCTCCGTCCAGCGGCGCGGGTCGCCGGTGGCGCGTACGGAGACGATGGGGGAGACGGCCGCGTCGAGCAGGTCGAGCAGGTGCGGGCCGAGGTCGAGGAGGGCGCCGTGCTCCAGGCGCCAGGCGGTGGCCTGGTCGCCTGCCAGGAAGGCGCCGTGCAGGTAGCAGGAGCGCGCGCCGCTCGTGTCGTGGCGCGCGGCCCGGGCCAGGAACTCCTGGGTCGCGGGGTGGTAGCGCTTGGTCAGGACGAGCTGGGAGACGACACCGTGCTCGGCGACGGCGTCGGCGACCGCGCGCGCGGCGGCCAGGTCCGCGCCGAGCGGCTTCTCCAGGAGCAGGGCGCGCCCGGCGGCGGCGGCCCGTACCGC
>NZ_JAAGLR010000477.1 GCF_010548245.1 Streptomyces sp. SID11385 | reverse complement strand
ACCCGGCGCGATCCCGTGCGTGAGCTGCGCGGCCTTCGCCGCCGGTGTCAGGACGAGCCGGGCGCGCCGCCGCGCGACCGCCGCCACGATCCGCCGCGCCGCCCGCTCCGCGTCCATCGACAGCAGCGGCGCCCCCGCCGCCGCGCTGAACCAGCCGAACTCGGCCCCCGTATCGCCCCCGAACTCCGCCTGCCGGTGCGAACCGGTCCGCATGAGGCCCGGGTGCACCGCCGTCACACTCACCCCGTCCGCCGTCGTCTCCGCGCGCAGCCCCTCCGCGAGCGCCCCCACCGCCGCCTTGGCGCACGAGTACGGCAGCAGGTGCGGCACTCCCAGGAGACCGCCCACCGAGCCGATGAGCGCCAGCCTGCCCCGGCTCTCCCGCAGGTAGGGCAGCGCCTCCAGCGCCGTGTGCAGCGCCCCGCCGAACATCACGTCCATCGCGTCGCCGAACTCCTCGGCCCCCACCGCCGCGACCGGCGCCACCTGGATGACTCCCGCGTTCGCGACGACCACGTCGAGCCCGTCGCGCGCGTGCGTCGCCCGCAGCAGTTCCCGTACCGCCGCCTGCTCGCGTACGTCGCACACCGCGACCCGCACGGTCGCCCCCGTCCGTTCCCGCAGCCGCGCCGCCGCCCGCTCCAGCTCGTCCCCGTCCCGCGCGGCGAGCGTCACCACGCAGCCCTGCCGGGCCAGCTCCTGACCGATCAGCAGCCCGAGTCCGCGCGAGCCCCCGGTGACCACGGCCGAGAGACCGCCGAGCCGGGGGGAGCGGGCCGGACGGGGGGAGCGGGGCATGGGGACCTCCGGGCAGTCGACGGGAAGCCGCGGGTACGCGGGCGACGGTCCACGGGGAGTTCCCCGCGCCCGCCACCTCAACCGTGACCCGCCGCGGCCCGCTCCGCATCCCCGCGCCGTACACCGCCCCGGTGCCACGAGACGGCGGCCCCCTCCCCCCACTCGGCCGCGGCCACTCCCGATGCGGGCTCTTTCACGCGGACGAGTGCCGCGCCTTCACGCGTACGAGTGCCGCGCCTCCCGTCCTGTCACGCCTTATGCGCACAAAGTGGTTATCTGATCTCCTCACCGGGAGAGAGGCGCGACACATGACGTCCACGCAGATCGGCACGCCCGGCGAGGAGCCGGTGGAGCCGGTGGAGGCGGCCGGGAAGACGGAGTGCGGCGAGGGGTACCACCGGGCGCTCGGGGCCCGGCAGATCCAGATGATCGCCATCGGCGGCGCGATCGGCACCGGGCTCTTCCTCGGGGCGGGGACCGCCATCTCGAAGGCGGGCCCGAGCCTGATCCTCGCCTACGCGGTGGCCGGGCTCGTCATCTACTTCATCATGCGGGCGCTCGGCGAACTCCTCCTCTACCGCCCCGTCTCGGGCTCCTTCGCCGAGTACGCGCGCGAGTTCCTCGGCCCCTTCTTCGGCTTCGTGACCGGCTGGACCTACTGGCTCGGCTGGGTCATCACCGGCATCACCGAGGTCACCGCCGCCGCCAAGTACATGACCTTCTGGTGGGCCATCCCGCAGTGGGCCTCCTCACTCGCCTTCACCGTCCTCCTCTTCGGCGTGAACCTCATCTCCGTGAAGCTCTTCGGCGAGCTGGAGTTCTGGTTCTCCATGGTCAAGGTCACCGCGATCGTCGGCATGATCCTCATCTGCCTCGGCATCCTCACCATCGGCTTCACCGACGCGGGGCAGACGGCGAGCGTCGCCCACCTCTGGAACGACGGCGGCCTCTTCCCGCACGGCCTCGGCGGCACCCTCATGACGCTCCAGATCGTCATGTTCGCCTTCCTCGCCGTCGAACTCGTCGGCGTCACGGCGGGCGAGTCCGAGAACCCCGAGAAGAACCTCCCCAAGGCGATCAACACCGTGCCCTGGCGCATCGCCGTCTTCTACATCGGCGCGCTGATCATGATCCTGTCCGTCGTCCCCTGGAAGAAGTTCCAGCCGAACGTCTCGCCGTTCGTCGCCGCCTTCGAGCAGATGGGCCTCGGTGTCGGCGCGGCGATCGTCAACTTCGTCGTCCTCACCGCCGCGCTCTCCTCCTGCAACTCCGGCATGTACTCGACGGGCCGCATGCTCCGCGACCTCTCCCTCAACCGCCAGGGCCCCACCCTCTTCGCCCGCCTCACCCACACCGGGACCCCGCTCCTCGGCACCGCCTTCTCCGCTGCGCTCATGCTCGTCGGCGTGTGGGTCAACTACCAGTGGCCCGGCAAGGCGTTCCAGTACGTCATGTCGCTGGCCACCATCTGCGGCGTCTGGGCCTGGATCATGATCCTGCTCTGCCAGCTCCGCTACCGCCGCAAGGCCGAGCGCGGCGAACTCCCCACCTCCCCCTTCCCCGCCCCCGGCGCCCCCTTCACGAGCCTGTTCGCCCTCGCCTTCCTCCTCCTCGTCCTCGTCCTCATGGGCTTCGACAAGGACGCCCGCATCGCCCTCTACGCGGCGCCCGTCTGGGGCGCGCTCCTCGTCGGCGCCTACCGCGTCCACCTCGCCCGCGCCCCGTACGCCCGCCCCGTACGACAGCAGGACGGCCCCGCCGACCCGGAGGAGACGGCCCCCGCCGAAGCCTGAACGTCCGGGCGTCCAGCTGCCGGGCGGGCCCGTCCCACGGACCGGGACAGGCCCACCCGTACGCGCGTACGGTCCGTCTAGGCTGGCCCTCATGCTGACCCTCACCCAGGAGCTGTACGACCGGATCGTCGCCCACGCGCGCGCGGACCACCCCGACGAGGCGTGCGGCATCGTCGCGGGACCCGCGGGCAGCGACCGCCCCGAGCGCTTCGTCCCCATGCTCAACGCGGCCCGCTCGCCCACCTTCTACGAGTTCGACTCCGGCGACCTGCTCCGCCTCTACCGCGACCTCGACGACCGCGACGAGGAACCCGTGATCGTCTACCACTCGCACACCGCGACCGAGGCGTACCCCTCGCGCACCGACATCTCGTACGCGAACGAGCCGGGCGCCCACTACGTCCTCGTCTCCACCGCCGACACCGACGAGGCGGGCCCCTTCCAGTTCCGCTCGTACCGCATCGTGGACGGCGTGGTCACGGAGGAGGACGTGAAGGTCGTCGCGGCGTACTGAGCACGGGGAGGTCGTCGCCGCGTACCGAGGGCCCCGCGGACCCGAGCCCGCCAGCATGTGAACGCCAGGCGTCCGCGCCTCGGGACACCCCTCCGGGTATCGGGCCGGGAATCGTTACGATGACCGCATGGTTGACCTCGACGTGCGTACTCAGGAGCCGGGCACCCCGCTGCTCACGGCGCGGCGCCACGTCGACCTCTGCCGCGTCGCCGGCGCGCTCTGTCCGCGCTGAGCGCCGATCCCCGCGCGCGGCGCCCCTCCCGGCGAGCGCGCGCACCACGGCGCCCCATCCCCGTACCGCCGCAACGAGGCGCCCCCGCGCGCCCACGACCTCCCGAAAAGGAGACCGCCATGGCCATCGAGGTCCGCATCCCGACCATCCTCCGCACCTACACCGACGGCGCCAAGGCCGTCGAGGGCAGCGGGGACACGCTCGCCGAGCTCTTCGCCGACCTCGACAGCCGCCACGCCGGCATCCAGGAGCGCATCGTCGACGACGGCAAGCTCCGCCGCTTCGTCAACGTCTACCTCAACGACGAGGACGTCCGCTTCCTCGACGGCATCAGCACCAAGCTCAGCGACGGCGACAGCGTCACGATCCTCCCCGCCGTCGCCGGCGGCGCCCGCTGATGCGGTACGAGAGCGCTCTCGCCGCTGTCGGCAACACCCCGCTCGTCCAGCTCCCCCGGCTCTCGCCGGGGGAGGGGGTGCGCCTGTGGGCCAAGCTGGAGGACCGCAACCCCACCGGGTCCGTCAAGGACCGGCCCGCGCTCCACATGGTCGAGCGGGCCGAGAAGGACGGGCGCCTCACCCCAGGCTGCACGATCCTGGAGCCCACCAGCGGCAACACCGGCATCTCGCTCGCCATGGCCGCCAAGCTCAAGGGCTACCGCATGGTCTGCGTCATGCCGGAGAACACCAGCCAGGAACGGCGCGACCTGCTCGCCATGTGGGGCGCGGAGATCATCTCCAGCCCCGCCGCGGGCGGCTCCAACACCGCCGTACGGGTCGCCAAGGACCTCGCGGCCGAGCACCCCGACTGGGTCATGCTCTACCAGTACGGGAACCCGGACAACGCGGGCGCCCACTACGCCACCACGGGCCCCGAACTCCTCGCCGACCTCCCCTCGGTCACCCACTTCGTCGCCGGGCTCGGCACGACGGGCACCCTCATGGGCGTCGGCCGCTACCTGCGCGAGCACAAGCCGGACGTCAGGATCGTCGCCGCCGAACCCCGCTACGACGACCTCGTCTACGGGCTGCGCAACCTCGACGAGGGCTTCGTCCCCGAGCTGTACGACGAGAGCGTCCTCACCACCCGCTTCTCCGTCGGCTCCGCCGACGCCGTCACCCGCACCCGCCAACTCCTCCAGGAGGAAGGCATCTTCGCGGGCATCTCCACCGGCGCGGCGCTCCACGCGGCCATCGGCGTGGGCAAGAAGGCCGTCACCGCGGGCGAGGAGGCGGACATCGCCTTCGTCGTCGCGGACGGCGGCTGGAAGTACCTCTCGACCGGCGTCTACACGGCACCGACGACGGACGAGGCGATCGCGACGTTGCAGGGGCAGCTCTGGGCCTGAGGGGCGGGACCGTGAGCAGGGCGGGGCTCAGCTCGGGGGAGCCCCGCCCCTTCCTCCACCGGGCTCCCATGTTCGTGCGCGGACCCCCGGCGCCCTTGTAGCGGGGCGATCGAAGCGACACCACCCTCAGTAGGGCTGAGCCCCCTTCACCCCTTCCGCACCCGCTCCCACACCCCCGCGTCCACCGCCCCGGCCCGGCGCCGGAAATCCCGCAGCGGCACCTTCCGCCGTTCCCCGGTCTCCAGGTAGCTGCGCCGCCCCTCGCGATCGTCCACCGCGCCGGGCGGCAGCGCCACGACCCCGCCCCGCTCCGGGTGCTGACGGCTCGTGATCTTCATGACCCGCGCCGCGCGCGGCCCCACCGACAGGACCAGGCAGGGCCGGTCCTTCGCCCCCGGCCCGTCCTCGAACGGCACCAGCGCCCACCAGATCTCGCCCGGCCGCGGCTCCCGCACCCGCGCCCCGCCGGGCCCCCGC
>NZ_JAAGLR010000448.1 GCF_010548245.1 Streptomyces sp. SID11385 | reverse complement strand
TCGCCGCGCGCCGAGAGCACGTACGGCGTCACCACCGGGTCGGGGCCGGGGGCGGCCGGGTGCTCCTCGACGGACGGGGCCTGTTCGAGCAGTACGTGCGCGTTGGTCCCGCTCATCCCGAAGGCGGAGACCCCGGCCCGGCGCGCCCGGCCCGTCTCCGGCCAGGGTCGGCCCTCGGCGAGCAGCTCGACCGCGCCGGCCTCCCAGTCCACGAAGGGCGTCGGCTCCTCGACGTGGAGGGTGGACGGCAGCATCCCGTGCTCCATCGCCTTGATCATCTTGATCACCCCCACCACCCCCGCCGCGGCCAGGGTGTGCCCCACGTTCGACTTCACGGAGCCGAGCAGCAGTGGGCGGCCCTCCTCGCGGTCCTGCCCGTAGGTGGCGAGGAGCGCCTGGGCCTCGATCGGGTCGCCGAGCCGCGTGCCCGTGCCGTGCGCCTCCACGGCGTCGACCTCCGCGCCGCTCAGGCCCGCCGAGCCGAGGGCCGCCCGGATGACACGTGCCTGCGCGGGCCCGCTGGGCGCGGTCAGGCCGTTGCTCGCGCCGTCCTGGTTGACCGCGCTGCCCCGGACGACGGCGAGGACGCGGTGCCCCTTGCGCCGGGCGTCGGAGAGCCGTTCCACGACGAGCACACCGACGCCCTCGGCGAACCCCGTCCCGTCCGCCCCCGCCCCGAACGCCTTGCAGCGCCCGTCGGGGGAGAAGCCCCGCTGCCTGCTGAAGTCCACGAACCCCGTCGGAGTGGCCATCACCGTCACGCCGCCCACCAGGGCCAGCGAGCATTCGTCCCGGCGCAGGGCCTGGGCCGCCAGGTGGAGCGCCACCAGCGAGGAGGAGCAGGCCGAGTCGACCGTGATGGCCGGGCCCTCCAGCCCGAAGAGGTAGGCGACCCGGCCGGACAGGACGCTCGACGCCGAGCCCGTCATCCGGTACGCCTCGATGTCCTCGGGCGCCGAGGCCAGCAGCACCTGGTAGTCGGAGGTCACGCAGCCCGCGAACACCCCCGTCGCGCTGCCCCGCAGACCGGCCGGGTCGATGCCCGCCCGCTCCAGCGCCTTCCACGAGTTCTCCAGGAACAGCCGTTGCTGGGGGTCCATCGCGAGGGCCTCGCGGGGGTTGATCCCGAAGAACCCGGGGTCGAACTCGGCCGCGTCGTACAGGAATCCGCCGTGCCGGGTGTAGGTCTTCCCGGGCCGGTCCGGCTCCGCGTCGTACAGGCCGTCCACGTCCCAGCCGCGATCGGTGGGGAACTCGGAGATGGCGTCGGTGTCGTTGACCACGAGGTCCCACAGGTCCTCGGGCGAACGCACCCCGCCCGGCAGCCGGCAGCTCATGCCGACGACGGCGAGCGGTTCGTTCCACGCCTCCTCGGCCCGCTGGAGCTGGAGCCGCGACTCGCGCAGCTCGACGACCACCCGCTTCAGATACTCCCGGAGCTTCTTTTCCTCGGAATCGGACATCGTGTTTCCTCGCTGCTTCGTGTGGTGGGAGTTCCGCGTCAGGCCGAGCCGAGTTCGGAGTCGATGAGGTCGAAGAGGTCGTCGCCGTCCGCGTCCTCCAGCCGCTCCGCCAGCTCCTCCGCCGCTTCGCCGGTCGCGGGCACGGCCGCGGCGGGGGCCTCGGCGGGCGCCGCGGTGGTGGCGGTCAGTTCCTCGGCCAGGAAGGCGGCCAGGGCGGCGGGGGTCGGGTGGTCGAAGACCACCGTCGGCGCGAGCGCCAACTCCGTCGCCCGCGCCAGGCGGTTGCGCAGATTCACCGCCGCCAGCGAGTCGAAGCCCAGCTCCTTCAGCGCCCGTCGTGGTTCCACGTCCCCGGGCCCCGCGAATTGCAGGACCTCGGCGATCTCCGCGCGCACGACGGCGAGGATCCGGCGCTCCCGGTCGGCCGGGGACAGCGCGGCGAGCGCGGTGGGCAGACTCTCGGGCGCGGGCGCCGGGTCCTCGGTGACCGGCACGGGCGCCGCGAGATTCCGTCGCAGGCCCGAGAGCGCCGGCAGCATCCCGGCCAGCGTTTCCTCCCCGACGCCCAGCACCTCGGCCAGGGAGTGCCGGTCCGCCCGCTCGACGGCGTTCCAGAACTCCGCCTCCGAGGAGTCCACGGGCTCCGCGCCGCGCGGGGCTGCCTCCAGCCAGTAGCGCCGCCGCTGGAAGGGGTACGTGGGCAGGTCGACCACGCGCGCCGCCGTACCCGCGTACACGGTGCTCCAGTCGGCGTCGGCGCCACCGACGAAGGCCGTCGCGCACGCCGCCACGAAGGTCTCGGCCTGGGGGCGTCCGCGGCGCTGGGTGGCGGCGAACAGCGGTGCCTCCGGGAGGTCGGCCAGCGTCTCCTGGGCCAGCGCGGTGAGAGGGCTGTCGGGCCCGATTTCGAGGAACGTGGCGACTCCCGCCTCGGCGAGGGCGGTGACCGCCTCGTGGAAGCGGACCGTGTGGCGCACGTGCTCGACCCAGTAGTCGGGACTGGTCAGTTCCTCCGGTGTGGCGAGACGGCCGTACAGGTCGGAGACGACGGGGGTGTGGGGGTGGTGGTAGGTGAGTTGTTCCGCGGTGTGCCGGAATTCTTCCAGGATGGGGTTCATGAGGGGGGAGTGGAAGGCGTGGCTGACGCGGAGGAAGCGGGTGGTGTGGCCGAGTTGGGTGAGGGTGGTGTTGAGGGTGTTGAGGGTGGTGGTGGTGCCGGAGAGGACAGTGGCGGTGGGGCTGTTCAGGGCGGCGACGGAGACGTCGTCGAAGGACGCGAGGTGCGGGACGAGGTCGTGTTCGGTGGCGCGGACCGCCAGCATGCCGCCGCCCGGGGGGAGTTGTTGCATGAGCCGTCCGCGCGCGGCGACGAGCGTGCAGGCGTCGGGAAGCGAGAGGACGCCGGCGACATGCGCGGCCACCAGTCCGCCGATCGAGTGGCCCAGCAGATGCCCCGGACGCAGCCCGAACGACTCGGCCAGCCGGTGGAGGGCGACTTCGAGGGCGAAGAGGGAGGTCTGGGTGTACTGGGTCTGCTGCAGGAGTTCCGCCTCGGGGCTGTCCTCGGCGGCGAACATCAGGTCGCGTACGGAGTGGTCGAGGTGGGGGTCGAGGTGGGCGCAGACCTCGTCCAGGGCTGCGGCGAAGGCGGGGTAGGCGTCGTAGAGTTCGCGGCCCATGCCGGGGCGCTGACTGCCCTGACCCGAGAACAGGAAGGCCAGTCCACCGGACCGCTCCGCCTCCTCACCGGAGCCCGCCCGCACCAGCGTCGGCGCGGAACGCCCCTCCGCGAGCGCCCGCAGTCCCTGCCGCAGCCCTTCCTCCTCCGTCGCCGCCACCACGGCGCGCACGCCGAGCCGGGCCCGTGTGCTCGCCAGCGACAGGCCGAGATCGGCGCCCGGTTCCTGCTCCAGTCGCGTCAGCAGCCGCCCGGCCTGCTCCTCCAGGGCCGCCGAGGTGTGCGCGGACACCGGCAGCACCGTCACCGGGGGCTTCGCTTCCTCCTGGTGTGGGGGTGTGGTGGGGGTGGGGGGTGCTTCTTCGATGATGATGTGGGCGTTGGTGCCGCTGATGCCGAAGGAGGAGATGGCGGCGCGGCGGGGGTGGTGGGTGTGGGGCCAGGGTTGGGGGGTGGTGAGGAGTTGGAGGGGGGTGTTGTTCCAGTCGATGAGGGGGGTGGGGGTGGTGGCGTGGAGGGTGGGGGGGAGTGTGTTGTGGTGGAGGGCTTGGATCATTTTGATGAGGGCTGCGGCGCCGGCGGCGGCTTGGGTGTGGCCGATGTTGGATTTGAGGGAGCCGAGCCAGAGGGGGGTGGGGGTGGTGCGGTGTTGGGCGTAGGTGTTGATGAGTGCTTGGGCTTCGATGGGGTCGCCGAGTCGTGTGCCGGTGCCGTGGGCTTCGATGGCGTCGATGTCGTCGGGGGTGAGGTGGGCGTTGTCGAGTGCGGTTTGGATGACGCGTTGTTGGGAGGGGCCGTTGGGGGCGGTGAGTCCGTTGCTGGCGCCGTCCTGGTTGATGGCGGTGGCGCGGATGGTGGCGAGGATGGTGTGGTTGTTGCGTTGGGCGTCGGAGAGTTTTTCGAGGATGAGGATGCCGATGCCTTCGGACCAGCCGGTGCCGTCGGCGTGGGCGGAGAAGGGTTTGCAGCGTCCGTCGGGGGCGAGGCCGCGTTGGCGGCTGAATTCGATGAAGGTGGTGGGGGTGGACATGAGGGTGACGCCGCCGGCGAGGGCGAGGGTGCATTCGCCGGTGTGGAGGGCTTGGGTGGCCATGTGGAGGGCGACGAGTGAGGAGGAGCAGGCGGTGTCCACGGTGATCGCCGGGCCCTCGAGCCCGAGCGCGTACGACACCCGGCCGGAGAGCACACTGGCCGCCGAGCCCGTCATCCGGTGGCCCTCCGCGCCGCCCCCGCCCGCGTCCTGGTCTCGGAAACCGAAGGTCCCGGCGTAGACGC
This sequence comes from Streptomyces sp. SID11385, assembly GCF_010548245.1. Taxonomy (GTDB): domain Bacteria; phylum Actinomycetota; class Actinomycetes; order Streptomycetales; family Streptomycetaceae; genus Streptomyces. Next base: position 738 of record NZ_JAAGLR010000448.1, on the reverse strand, counting down.
CGGTACGGCTGCCGCGCAGGCTCGTCGGGTCGATCCCGGCGCGTTCGAAAGCCTCCCAGGAGGTCTCCAGGAGCAGCCGCTGCTGGGGGTCCATCGCGAGGGCCTCGCGGGGGCTGATGCCGAAGAACTCCGCGTCGAAGTCCGCGACACCGTCGAGGAATCCGCCCTCCCGCGTGTACGAAGTGCCGGGCGTGTCGGGGTCGTCGGAGAACAGTGCGTCGAGATCCCAGCCGCGGTCGGTGGGGAACCCGGAGATCGCCTCGCCCCCGGAGGCGACCAGGTCCCACAGTTCCTCGGGCGAGTTGATGCCGCCGGGGAACCGGCCGCTCATCCCCACGACCACCACCGGATCGTCCTCCACGGACGCCGTCCGCCGCTCCTCGGCCCGCTCCGGCGCGGGGGCCGTGCCGAGGGACTGGGCCAGCAGGTACGTGACCACCGCCTCGCACGTCGGGTGGTCGAAGATGAGCCCCGCGGGGACGGGCAGACCGGTGGCCTCCGCGATCCGCGTACGCAGCTCGACCCCGCTCATGGAGTCGAACCCCAGCTCCTTGAAGGTCAGTTCCGGGTCCACGCCCTCGGCGGAGGCATGACCGAGGATCGCGGCCGCCTCCCGCCTGACCAGCGTCGTCAGCGACCGTTCCCGTTCGGCGGCGTCGAGGCCGCCCGGCCCCCGCACCCCGCCCGGCTCGGGTGCCCCGCCCGGCTCGCCAACGGCGCCCGGCTCCGGTGCCCCGG
>NZ_JAAGLR010000421.1 GCF_010548245.1 Streptomyces sp. SID11385 | reverse complement strand
GCCGCCCGCCACGTCGACGCCGCACAGCGCGGCCCGCTCCACGGTGGTGGCCCGCGCGGCGAGCCGGGCGCCGGGCTCGACACGTATGCCGTGCCGTGCGCCGTCCGCGAGGGCGCAGTCCCGGAGTTCGGCGCGGGTGCCGGCGGCCAGGTGCAGCAGGTCCAGCGTGGTGTGCGAGAGGGTGCAACGTGTGAGGACGGCGGCCGAGGCATCGCGCAGGTAGACGGCGTTGCCCTCGCTACGGGCGAAGGTGCAGTCCGTGGCGCGTACCGCGGCCCGTTCCCCCGCCGCGAGCGCGGTCTCGCGGAGGTCGACGGCGCGCACCCGGTCCAGGACCAGCACGGCGTCACCGACGGCGTGCAGCGCGGCCGAGCCGGTCTCGCCCACCGCGCAGTCGGCGAGCCGGGCATCGGAGGTACCGGCGAGCAGCACGCCTTCACGGCCGGTGCGCTGGATCTCGCACCGCTCCAGCCTGATCCGCGGCTCGGCGCGCCCGGCCGCGGCGCCGTCCGGGTCCGCGGCGTCCTCGACCGG
>NZ_JAAGLR010000397.1 GCF_010548245.1 Streptomyces sp. SID11385 | reverse complement strand
CAGGGCCGTCGTGCCGCGCGACCACACCGCGGACTCGTCCACCTCGCCGGGCCGTGCGGGCGCGGAGACGCGGCCCACCAGCAGTCCCCCGAGGAGCGCGGCGGCCGGTGGCAGCGCGAGCACCGTCCACGTCGAAGGCGCCGGGTCGCCGGGCGCCGGGAGGGCGGCGAGGAGCGGGAAGGGCGGCAGCCCGCCGAGCGGGGCCGCTCCGGAGAGCGCCACGAAGTGCCCCGTACCCACGAGGAAGCCGGGGCCGAGCGCGTACGAGGCCGCCCACAGGACCGCGTTGGGGACGAGGGCGACGGCGAGGAGGAGGACGGCGGCGAGCCCCGACCAGTCGTCGGTGACGCGGTCGAAGGCGCCGCGCACGGCCTCGGAGCCGCCGCTCAGGGTCGTCACGAGGAGCAGCGCGCCGCCCGCGACGAGACCGAGCACGGTGGCGGTCGCGGCCCGCAGGACCGTCGTCAGGACCTCCCGCCGCGCCCCGAGCCGTACCGAGAGCGCGGGCAGCGGGTCGGGCCGCCCGTGCGCCGCCCACACGCCGGACGCGACGGCGACGGCGACGAGCGGCGGTACGTGGAGCAG
>NZ_JAAGLR010000363.1 GCF_010548245.1 Streptomyces sp. SID11385 | reverse complement strand
CGGGGTGGCGGTCTGCTCGGCCGCCGCGTGCTCGTGGTGGGCGGGGACGGTGAAGTGGCCGGTCGTGGTGTCGCCGTCGCGCGCGGCGGGGCGCTGCTGCGCGCGGGCGTCGCGGCCGCCCTGTTCCGCCTGTCCGCCCCGCGCGCCCTGCCCGTCCTTCGCGTACGCGTCGAGTTCCCGCTGCTGCCCCTTGCTCAACTCCGGGTTCGTGCCGGGCGTTTCGACCAGTTCGCCGCCGTGTGCGTCGGCCGGCATCTCCATGATCCAGCCGGGCCGGATGAGGCTCGCCTCGGAGAGCCGGGAGCCGTCGGGCTGCACGCGGTCCTTGTTGAGGGCGTAGATCTCCTTGTAGCGGCGGCCGTCGTCGAGGTGGCGCTGCGCGATCTCCCAGAGGGAGTCGTGGTGGCGGCCCTCGGGGGGCTGGATGCGGTAGAACTTCGTGTTCTGGTGGCCGGTCCGGCCGGTGTCGGCCTGCTGGGCGATCTGTTCGGCCTGGCGCGCGAGAGCGTCCGCGGCGGCCTGTTGCTGGCCGCCGACAAGGCCGCCGGGGGTCTGCTGGGCGGCGGCGACGGTGGGCCGGTGCGTATCGGGGGCCTGCTGCCCGAAGCCGGCGATCCCGGGCGTGAAGCTCGCCGCCGTGGCTCCCAGGAGGAGGACGGCGGCGACGAGCTGGCGGGCGAGGAGCTGGCTGGGGCCCGCGCCGGGGACCCGCGCGGGCAGACCCACGCCGGAGATCGCGGCCTTCACCTCGACGAGCACGCACGCGGTGAACTGCGCCCAGGCGATCCACACGACGAGCATGAGGATGCGTATGAGCGTCTCGGCGTCGATGGCGGAACTCAGCCACTCGCCCGGCGGCCCGTCCGGTACCGGGCGTCCCACCTGGATGAGCCCGAACGGCACTCCGAGGACGAGCGCGAGCAGCGCGACGACGGCGAGGAGCGCCTTCATCACGTCCCCGAACGTCCGCCGCGGGCGCGGCGGTACGGGCATCGGGCTCGCGGACCGTGCGGAACTACGTGCCATGAAAGCCTTCCCGGGCGGCCGGTGCGGAACCGCTGTACGGGACACAGCGGGTTTACGGGGCAGAGCCTAACGGCCGGTAAGTGCCCCTCGCAGGGGTCACGCCCCGAAGTACGGGTCGCTTTGCGCGAGTTGCGGAGGGTGGGCCGGTACGTCCCCGGGCTGACGCCCGGCGTTGACGCCCACCAGCACGCTCCCGACGCCCCGCACGCACACTCCCGACGCCCGCCCCGGCCCACGACCCGTGCGACGCCGCCCCCGCACGCCGAAGGGCCCGCCCCCGGTGACCTCCCGGAGACGGGCCCGACTGCCCACGTACGGAACGCTCTTACTTCAGCGCCTTCGCGAACTCCGGCACCACGTGGTCGATCGCGTACTGGATCGAGAGGACCGAGCCCGTCGCGAACGCCTTGCTGGAGGTCTCGTCGAGGATCAGCGAGTGGCCCGCCTTGACCGAGGGAACCGCCTTGTACAGCGGGTCGTTGGTGATCTTCGAGTTGGGGACGCCGATGCCCGCCATGACGGTCAGATCGGAGTCGAGAAGGTCCAGATTCTCCTTCGAGACGCGGATGGAGAAGGAGTCCCCCTTCTTCGCCTCGACCTTGGGGTTGTTCTTGAAGCCCAGGGTCGTCGCGAAGTCCACGCGGCCGTCACCGTTGATGTAGGCCCCGTAGCCCTCCGAGGAGAGCGCGCCGACCGTGATGGTCTTGTCCTTGAACTCCGGGTGCGCCTTCGCGGCGGCGGCGAACTTGGCGTTCGTGTCGGAGATCAGCTTCTCGCCCTTCTCCGGCACGCCGAGCGCCTGGGAGATCATGAGCGTCTGCTGCTTCCACGACGTGAGGTAGGCGTCGCCGCCCTTGGGCACGTCCACCGTCGGGGCGATCTTGCTGAGCGTCTCGTAACGCGTCTTGTCGCCGCTGGACTTGGTGTCGAGGATCAGGTCCGGCTTGAGGGCCGCGATCTTCTCGAACTCCGGCTCCAGGGTCCCGATCAGCTCGGGCTTCTTGTCGTACATGCCCTTGGCCCACGGGCCGACGCCGTCGCCGCCGAACGGCAGCCAGTCGCTCGCGCCGACCGGCTGCGCGCCGAGCGCGAGCGCGGCCTCGGCGTCGCCCCAGCCCAGCGCCACGACGCGCTTCGGCTTCTTGTCGACCGTGACCGTGCCGAACTTCGTCGCGACCTTCGCGGGGAACGCGCCGCTCGACGCCGCCGAGTCCTTCGTCCCGGACCCGCTGCCGGCGTCCTTGTCGGAGCTGTCGTCGTCGGAGCCGCACGCGGTCGCGGTGACGAGGAGCGTGGCGACACCGGCGGAGAGCAGCGCGACCGTACGGGTACGACGGCGGCGCCGGGAGGAGGCGGAAGGAGCGGAATCGTTCATACCCATGAGGTTAGCCTGCCCTTACCGGATCTTCGTACGGAGGGGGGCCGCATCCTCGTCGCCTTGGTCACACCGGACCGTGCCGGAGGTCCCCCGGCCTCAGGACCGCCCGCTCACATGGTGCCGCCCCAGCGGCACGACCATCGGCGTCCCGGAGGCCGGGTCCGCGATCACCGAGCACCGCATCCCGAACGTCTCGGTCACCAGCTCCTCCGTGACCACGTCCGCCGGGGCCCCCTCCGCGACGACCCGCCCGTCCGCCATCGCGATGAGGTGATCGGCGTACCGGCAGGCGAGGTTCAGCTCGTGCAGGACGGCGACCATTGTGACGCCGCGCTCGCGGTTGAGGTCGGTGAGCAGGTCGAGCACGTCGAGCTGGTGGCTCAGGTCCAGGTACGTCGTCGGCTCGTCCAGGAGCAGCAGTTCGGTGCGCTGCGCGAGCGCCATCGCGATCCACACGCGCTGCCGCTGCCCGCCGGACAGCTCGTCCACGGGCCGGTCCGCGAGGTCGAGCACGTCGGTCGAGAGCAGCGCCTCGGCGACGGCGGTGTCGTCCTCGTCGGTCCAGCGCCGGAAGAAGCCCTGGTGCGGGTAGCGGCCGCGCCCGACGAGGTCGGCGACGCTGATGCCCTCGGGCGCGACGGGCGACTGCGGCAGGATGCCGAGCACCGAGGCGACCTCCCGCGTCGGCATCTCCTGCACCGACTTCCCGTCCAGCAGCACGGCCCCGGAGAGCGGCGGGAGCAGCCGCGCCATGGCCCGCAGCAGCGTCGACTTGCCGCACGCGTTCGGCCCGACGATGACCGTGAAACTGCCGGCCGGGATGGACACGCTGAGGCCCGGCACGATCTCGCGGCCGTCGTAGCCGAGGCGCACGTCGCGCGTTTCGAGACGGCTCCGGGCGGCTTCGCGCCGCGGCACGTCGGCTTCGCTCTGCGGCACGTCGGCTTCGCTCTTCACGGGCGCGGCTCCTTCGGGGACAGGGACGGTCGTGCGGTGACGGGGGCGGGGACGGGGACGGGCGCGCCGCGTCCCGTACGGCCCCGGCCGCCTCGGTACGTACTCACCCGCCCCTCCCCACCCGGTTCGCCCGCGCGAGCAGCCACAGCAGGTACGGCGCGCCCACCAGGCTTGTCACGACTCCGACGGGGAACTGGATGCCCGAGATCGCGTGCTGGGCCGCGAAGTCCGCGAGCAGGACGAGGAGCGCGCCGGTCAGCGCCGCGTGCGGCAGGACCGCGCCGCGCCCGGGCAGCAGCATCCGCGCGACGGGTGCCGCGACGAAGGCGACGAACGCGACGGGCCCGGCGGCGGCC
>NZ_JAAGLR010000040.1 GCF_010548245.1 Streptomyces sp. SID11385 | reverse complement strand
GGTCCGGACCCCCGCCGACCTCACCGAGGACGGCCTCCGCACCGTGCTCGCGGCGCTCGCGGCGCGCCACGACATGCTCCGCGCCCGCCTCGTGCGCACGCCCGAACCCGCGCTCACCGTCCCGGCCGCGTGCGACGTACGCGACTGGCCGCGCCGCGTGGACGTACGCGCCGAGGCGGACGACCCCGAGGCGCTGCGCGCCGCCATCGCGGCGCACGCCGAGGAGGCGCGGGCCGGGCTCGACCCCGAGGCGGGGGCGATGGTGCGCGCCGTCTGGTACGACGCCGGGCCTGCCCGGGCGGGGCGGCTCCTCCTCCTCGTCCACCACCTCGCCGTCGACGGCGTCTCCTGGCGCGCGCTCCTCCCCGACCTCGCCGCCGCCTGGGAAGCGGTCCGCGAGGGGCGGGCTCCCGCGCTCGCCCCCGTCGAGATGTCCTTCGCCCGCTGGTCGCGCCTGCTCGGCGCACGGGCGGCGGAGCCCGCGACGGCCGACGAACTGCCGTACTGGACCGACGTGCTCGCCGAGGGCGCCGGGCTCCCGCTGGCCCGCCCGCTCGACGCCGCGCGCGACACCGTTGCGACCACCCGCTACGTCTCCCTCACCCTGCCCCCGCACCTCACCGGGCCCCTGCTCGGCTCCGTGCCCGCCGCGTTCGGCGCGAGCGTCAACGACGTGCTGCTGACGGCCTTCGCCCTCGCGGTGGGCGACTGGCGCGCCCGCGTGCTCGGCGCGCCGCACGGTGGCCCGGTCCTGGTCGACCTGGAGGGCCACGGCAGGGACGAAAACCTCGCGGGCGACGCCGATCTCTCCCGCACGGTCGGCTGGTTCACCACGGTCATCCCCGTACGTCTCGACCCGGGCACCCGCCCCGGGGACGACCTCGACGCCGCCGTGGCCCGCGTCCGCGCCCACCTCAGGGCCCTCCCGGCCGCCGGCACGGGCCACGGACTGCTGCGCCACCTGAACCCGGAGACCGCCCCCGTGCTGGCGGAACTCGCCGAGCCGCAGATCGAGTTCAACTACATGGGCCGCTTCGGGCACGCCGAGGACGCCGACTGGTCCTACGCCCCCGAGGAGGACGCCGCCGACCTCGACGCGGACCCGGACATGCCGATGTCGCACGCCCTCACCCTCAACGCCCTCACCGAGGACCGCCCCGAGGGGCCGCGCCTCGCCGCGCACTGGTCCTTCGCCGCCGGACTCCTCACCGAGGACGCCGTGCGCGACCTCGGCGAGAGCTGGTTCCGCGCGCTGGAAGCGCTCGTACGCCACGCGGAGACCCGCGACTGACCCCCGTACCCCCACCGAGACCCATCAAGGAGCAAGCGCCATGAGCAACCCCTTCGAGAACCCCGACGGCCAGTACTCCGTCCTCGTCAACGACGAGAACCAGCACAGCCTGTGGCCCGACTTCGTCGAGGTCCCGGCCGGCTGGCGCGTCGTCCACGGCCCGGCGCCCCGGCAGGAGTGCGCCGACTACATCGAGACGCACTGGACGGACATGCGCCCCAAGAGCCTCGTCGACGGCGACTGAGCGCGGAGCCGGCGCGGACCGGCACGGCGAAGGGGGCGGACACCCGGTGTCCGCCCCCTTCGCCGTGCCGCGCCCGGAACGTCAGGACGCCGGGTTCTCCACCTTCGTCGACGGCTTGCCGTCCACCGCCGCCGCGAGCTGCGGCACCAGGCGGTCGAGCACGTACGGGATGCTCAGCACCGTCGAGAGCGACACCGCGTTGCCGTAGTCGCTCGTCTCCTTGACGAAGACCTCGCGCCCCTGCTTCGCCACGTCCAGGTCCCCGTAGATCTTGTCGGCGTGCAGCTTCGTCACCGAGGAGGTGGTGTCGGGGGCGATCCACAGCGCCGCGTCCTGGTCGAGCAGGTCGAGCCGTTCCTTGCTGATGTTGGCGCCGAACTCGTCGCCGATCACCTTGTCCAGGTCCTTCGGCAGCGCGAAGCCGAGGCCGGACAGGAGCCGCGAGCGCGGGTCCTGGCTGCCGTAGACGAACGTGCCCTCGTACGGGGTCGCCACGACCCCCGTCTTCCCCGCGAACTCGGGGTGCTCCTTCTTCGCCGCCGCGAACTTGTCCTCGACGCCCGCGACGAGCTTCTTCGCCTCGTCCGGCTTCCCGAGTGCCTTGCCGATCTCCTCCGTCTGCCGCTGCCACGGCACGCCGTAGTCGTTGAACTCCTTCGGCTGCGCGACGACGGGCGCGAACTTCGACAGGCTCTCGTACTGCGCCTTCGTCAGCCCGCCGTACACCGCGAGGATGAGGTCCGGCTTGAGCGCGGCGATCCGCTCGACCTGCGGGCCCGTCCCGCTGTCCTTGAGGACGGTCGGCGCCTTGGCGTCGCCGAGCTTGTCCTTGGCCCACGGCCCGATCGCGCCCTTGTAGCCCCCCAGCCACTCGGTGGTGCCGACGGGCACCTTGCCGAGGGCGAGGACGGCGTCCTGGTCGGTCAGCCCCACGGTGACGATCCGCCGCGGCTCGGACTTCACCGTCGTGCTGCCGTACTTGTGCGCGAGCGTCACGGGGAAGGCGCCCGCGGCGGCGGAGCCCTTCGACGCCTTCGTGTCGGCGGAGGCATCCGTATCCGAGTCGGAGCCGCAGGCGGCGGCCGTCGCCGTCAGCAGCACGGTGGAGGCGAGCAGGCCGGTCAGCCGGAGGGCTCGGGGGGCGCGGGACATCACATGATCCTTCTGTCGGTCGGTTCGGCAAGGGCCCCGAAGGGACTCGGGGCGGCGATCAGTGGGGGGCTTCGGACACCTCGGGAGAGGCGGGGGAGTGGGCGGGGGACGGCGGCGGTACGGCGACGGGGCGGTCTTCGGCAGCGGGGGAGGCGCCTTCGCGCGGAACGCCGGACCCGCCCGGGCCGCGGCTCCCCGACCACGCCCGCCACAGGGCCGCGTACCGGCCCTCCGCCGCGAGAAGTTCCCCGTGCGTGCCTTGCTCCACGATCCGCCCGGCGTCCATCACCACGACCCGGTCGGCCGCGGCGGCCTGCCCGAGCCGGTGCGCCACGACGAGCGCCGTACGCCCGCGCAGGGCCCGTTCGGCCGCCTCGTCCAGGACGCGCGCGCCCGAACTCCCCGCCTCCGCCGTCGCCTCGTCGAGCACGACGAGCGGTGGATCGGCGAGCAGCAGCCGGGCGAGCGCGAGTTGCTGGGCGCGGTCGGTGGTGAGCCGGTGCCCGCCCTCGCCCACGACCGTCTCCAGCCCCTCGGGCAGCCGCTCCGCCCACTCCAGCGCCCCCACGGCGGCAAGCGCCTCGCGCACTTCCGCCTCGTTCGCGCCCGGACGGGCGAGCCGCAGGTCCTCGATGAGGGACCCGGCGAAGACGTGCACCTCCTGGGTCACGAGGCCCACCAGCCGCCCCGAGGCGTCCGGCTCGGCGCCCCCGACCCGTACGCTCCCCGACTCGGCGCGATGCAGCCCCGCGACGAGCTTGGCGAGCGTCGTCTTGCCCGCGCCGCTCGTGCCCACGAGCGCGACACGCTCCCCGGGCCGCACCTCCAGGTCGATGTCGTGCAGCACCGGCCGCCCCGGCACGTACGCGTGCGAGACGCCCGAGAGCACCACCCCGGGCGGCCCCGCGACGGGCGCCGCACCGTCCGCCGCGCCCTCCTCGGCGTGTACGTCGACCACGCCGACGAGGCGCGCGAGCCCCGCCGTCGCCGACTGCGCGTCGTCGAGGAGCACGAGCGCCGTGTTGACCGGCGTGAAGAGGCTGTGGAAGTACAGCGCGGCGGCCGTCGCCGTACCGACCGACACCGCGCCGTCGCGCACCAGGAGGAAGCCGGTGAGGAGCACGGCCGCGAGGCCCAGGTACTCCGCGACGTGCAGCCGCCCGTAGAAGCGCAGCACGAGCCGTACGCCGCTCATCGTCAGGTCGACGGCGGCGCGCGACCGCGCGGTGACCCGCCGGTCGTGCTCCGCCTGGAGGCCGTACGCGCGCACCGTCCGCGCCCCGCCGATCGTGTCGAGCAACTGCTGCTGCTGGGCCCCGGTCACGATCCGCTCGCGCGCGTACAGGGGCACGGCGTGGCGCACGTACCAGCGCGCCGTCCACGCCTGCACGGGGACGGCGACGAGCGCGGCCAGGAGGAACCGCCAGTCCAGGAGCGCGAGCGCGCCCAGCGTCAGCACGATCGACAGCCCCGACCTGGCCAGCTCCGGCAGCGCCGAGCGGACCGCCTCGGCGACCCGCGACACGTCCCGCGTCACCCGCGCGCTCAGGTCCCCCGAGCCCGCCCGCTCCACGCGATCGAGCGGCAGCGAGAGGGCGCGCTCCACGAAGAGTTCGCGCAGCCGCGCGAGCGCCGTCTCGCCGAGCCGCGACACGAGCGCCATGCCCCACGCGGTCGAGGCACCCTGCACGAGCGCGATCCCGGCGAGTGCGAGCACGGGCCAGGTCAGCGCGTCCACCGGGCGGCCCTCGGTCACCACGTCCACGATCCGCCCGAGCAGCGGTTGCGTGAGCAGCCCCACCGCCGTCGCGAGGACGAGCACCACGAAGCCGGAGCCCGCCAACACCTTTTGCGGGCGCAGGAGTTCGCGCACGGCGGCGCGGGTGCGCGCGGGTGTCGCGGTGGGGAGGAGATCCCGCTGTGTTCCGTCCTCGGCCGTCATGCCCACACCGTCCCGCGATACGTCTCATGGGTCCGCGCGAGTTCCTCGTGCGTCCCCTCGGCCCCGACCCGGCCCCCGTCCAGGAACACCACGCGGTCCGTGACGGCGAGCAGCGCCGGGCTGTTGCTCACCACGACCGTCGTGCGCCCGCGCCGGAACTCCCCGAGCCCGCGCGCGATCCGCGCTTCCGTCGCCGCGTCCACGGCCGTCGTTGGGTCGTGCACGACGAGCACCCGCGGCCCGGTGTGCAACGCCCGGGCGAGCAGCACCCGTTGCCGCTGCCCGCCGGACAACGACCGGCCTCCTTCGCCGACGTCGGTCCCGCTGCCGTACGGGAGCGCCCGCGCCACCTCGTCGGCGTCGGCCGCCGCCATCGCGGCCCCGGCCTCCGCCTCGCCCCCCGCCCCCACGTTCTCGGCGAGCGAGCCCTCGAACAGCGCCGCGTCGTGCCGCGCGACGAGCACGGCCCGCCGCAGCTCGGCCGGGTCGATACGGGTCAACGGCACCCCGTCCAGCTCGACGGTCCCCGCCTCCGGGTCGGCCTCCCGGCCCAGGCAGTCGAGGAGGGCATCGGCGAGCGCCGGATCGCTCACGGCGACCCCGGTCAACTCCCCGGCGCGTACGTGGAGATCGACCCCGTCGAGCCCCCGCAACCGCACCCCGCGCAACCGCAACCCGCCCTCCCAGGACGCCGGTACGGGCTCCTCGCCCCCCGCGACGGCGGGCCCGGCGCCGAGCACCTTCGCGACCCGGGCGGCCGAGGCCCGCCCCTGCGCGAGCTCCGCGTTGACGTACGCGAAAGTCTCCAACGGCCCCACGAGGAACAGCGCGAGCCCCACCGCCGAGACCAACTGCCCCAGCGTGAGCGAGCCTTCGAGCGCGAGCCGCCCGCCGACCCACGCGATGAGCGCGAGGAAACACCCGGTGAGCGCGAGGACGAGCCCCGATTGCCAGGACTCGGCGCGCGCGGCCCGCAGCGTCGCGGCGAGCGAGGTCCGGCTCGTACGGCGGTACCGCTCCACGGCCGCCCCCTGCGCCCCGAGCCCGCGCAGCACGCGCAGCCCCGCGACGAGATCGGCCGCGACCCCGGCCGCACCCGCCGCCCGCTCCTGCTCCGCCTCGCTGCGCCGCTCAAGCGGCTTGCTCAGCACGTGCCCCACCCACAGCAGTACGGGCGTCCCGAGCAGCACGACGAGCCCGAGCGGCACGGAGGTGAGGAGCAGCGCGACGGCGCTCACGGTGATCCCGGCGAGCGCCCAGATCCCGTTCAGGAGCGCCATCGTGATCGCCCCGACGCGTTTCGCGTCCTCGGTCGCGATGTTCGCGAGCTCTCCCGAGAGCCGCTCGTCACCCCCGCGTGCGTCGAGCACCCGCCGCACGACGGCGATCCGCACCTCGTGCCCCGCCTCCTCGGCGGCCCGCTCCCCGGCGAGCGCCCCGAGCCGGAAACTCCACGACAAGCACACGTACACGACCGCGAGCACCCCGAGCCACAGCACGAGCCGCCCCCCGTCCCGCCCGGCCACGGCCTGGTCGATGACGACCCCGATGAGCACCGGAGTCATCGCCTCCCCGAACTGGTGCACACACCCCAGCACGGCGGCAACAGAGACACGCCGCCCCTGCCCCCTGACGGTGCCCCACAGGACATCCCGCCCCGACACACCCGCTGCTCCCACCGCTCACCCTCCGAAGACGGTCCAACTTAGGGAAGCCTATTCTAAGTTTCACGCGACCAGTCATACGAGCCCACAACTCCCGGTCGCCACCCGGGCGAATGGAACACCCCGCCGCGTGCGCGCACCACCCGGCACACGACCGCGCCCCTCCCCGGACACGGGAGGGGGCGCGGCAGGTGCTCGCAGCCGGTCGGCGGGCGCCCCGGGCTCAGATGTCGCGGAAGAGACCAGCGAGTGCGGTGACCTGCCCCGATGAGAGGCTGACGGTCGCTGACCTGTGCGAATGACCTTTCGGCTATTTCAGGTTCGTGCCGCTTGATGGGCGCGGAAGTCCCAGAAAAGTCCCAGGAAACTTCTACTGCTGACGGGCGTCTCGGCATGCGGGCAGTCGAGCATCCACCCGGGCGGTTGCACGGTGAGCCGGCGGAGATCGGTGTGGTCGTCTGACTCGTGAGTCGGCACGAGCCACCAGGCGAGCGGTGCACGAACGGAGGCGAGGACTGGCCCGAGCGCGGATGGTGCACATGGCGTCGATGCTTCGGTAGACGGTGCCTCAACGACCCGCCACGCGCCTGAGAGGGGGACAGGCACGAGATCCTGCCCGAGCTGACCCGTCCGGAGCAGGCCGCCGTCGAGATGGTGCGACGCCTCCTCGAAGAACAGCCGACTCTCTCCGGCGCCCGCCCGCTGCCCGACCACGGACTCGGCAGCGCTCCGTACGCGTACGAGTTGCTGCCCGAACAGACCGGCGGCAGAGGGCTGAGCATCGTCTATCGGCACGCGGAAGATCTCAACCGCCCTCATCCTCTGGCTCATCGTCGGCCGCTGATCAGCAACAAAGCCTCCCCAGGCGCGAGGAAAAACGACCGCCAGGCCCGCGCGACCTGCAAACACGCGCGGACCGGACGAGGCCATCCCACCAGTTCACCTCCGCGCGCGCGGAGGTCACCCGCAGGCGCTCACGGTCATGAACCGGGACGCCTAGGCAGTGTCAGCCGCTAATGCTGGGGCGGCCGGTTTCCAGGTGGCCGACGAAGCGTTGTGACCAGGTGGTGTCCGAAGAGGCGGTGACGGTGTGGTCGTACCAGCCGGAGCCGTAGGTGAGGGGGGAGAAGTCGTCCGTGACGGTCTTGCCGGCCGGCACGGTGTACGTCCAGGGCCCGCCGGTGCGGTAGGCGTTCGCCTTGATGGTGAAGGTCACGGCGGCCGCGGTGCCGTTGGTCAGCGTGAAGCGCAGCTTGAGTGCCCCGGACGCGGTGACGACGGAGGCGGCCACGAGAAGGTCCTTGCCGGCCTTGGTGGCGTTGCCCTTGAAGCGGCGCATGAAGCGGTTGGGGCCCACGACGGTGAGGTCGTAGACGCCGTCGCCGAAACCGGGGCCGCAGTGGTAGAAGTCGGTGGTGTCGCCGCCCGCGCCGACCGTGTACTGCCAGGGGCCGCCCGAGCGCTGCGTGCCGTTGGTGTAGGCGGCGAAGTGGCAGGTGGCCGTGCCGCCGTTGGACATCTTGATGTTGGCCTTGACAGTGCTTCCGGAGGTGGTGAAGGCGATCAGGTCGGCTGTGGGCTGGTAGGGCAACGCCCGCGCTTTGCGGGTGCCTGCCTCCTGTGCGGGCAGCCGGTTGTCGACCGGTGCCGGATTGGGCAGTCCGGTGCACTGGCCGATGTCGACGGTGGTCGTGGTGGCGGGCAGGGTGGGCAGGCCGTAGACCGGACTCGCGAAGTCGAACATGCCGGTGAGGTCGCCGCAGACCGAGCGTCGCCAGGCACTGATGTGGGGACAGGTGGCCGGTTTGCCGATCGCGGCCGTCCATTTCTCCAGGAACCGCAGGACCGAGGTGTGGTCGCTGGTCTCGGAGTGGACGTATCCGCCGCGGCTCCAGGGGGAGATCGCGATCATCGGCACGCGGAAGCCGAGGCCGATGTTGGTGCCGTCGAGGAACTCGCCGTCCGTGCCGGCCGGGGCGGTGGGCGGCGGTACGTGGTCGAAGTACCCGTCGTTCTCGTCGTAGTTGAGGAAGAGGATCGTGGAGTTGAAGACGTCCGGGTCGGCGTTGAGGGCGTTGATGACCATGTGGACGAAGTGGGCGCCGTTGGCCGGTGTGCCCAGGGGGTGTTCGGAGTAGTTCTGGTCGGGGACGATCCATGACACCTGCGGCAGCGTGCCGGCCCGTACGTCGGCGGCGAGGGCGTCGCAGATGTCGGCGGCGACATCGCCGGGTTCGGTGGTGCCCCGGGGAACCGTGGACATGCCCTTCGTCCGCAGCGGACTGCTCGCCGACGCCGAGGTGAACTGTGCGAAGTAGGCGAGCCCGTTGTCGCCGTAGTTGTCGCGGGACTGGTAGAGCTTCCAGCTCACCCCGGCCTTCTCCAGGGCTTCGGCGTAGGTCTGCCAGGTCAGCCCGGATTCACTGCCGCCGTCCTTGGACGAGTCGCTGATTCTGCCGCTCCACAGGTAGGTGCGGTTCGGGCCGGTCGCGGTCAGTCCGGAGGCGTGGTAGGCGTCGCAGATGGTCCAGGTGTCGGCGAGGGCGTAGTGGAAGGGGATGTCGTCGCGGGTGAGAAAGCCCAGGGAGCGCAGGCCCTTGGCGGCGACCCAGGCGTCCATCCTGCCGCCGTTCCACGCCTCGTGCTGGCTCGTCCAGTCGTGGGCGAGGTCCCCGCTGCACTGGGCGAGGCGTTCGGGGTCGGAGCCGCCGGACGCCTTCGTCGCGCTGAGCTGCCAGGGGTAGTGGCGGCCGGTTCCGTTCGGCTGCTCGAAGACGCTGTGGCCGCCCGCGATCTCGATGGTGCTGCGGTCGGAGAAGCCCCGGACGCCCTTCAGCATCCCGAAGTAGTGGTCGAAGCTGCGGTTCTCCTGCATGAGGATCACGATGTGCTTCGCGTCCTTGAGCGTGCCGGTCGCTGCCACCGCGTCGGGCGTGGCCGTCCTGGTCTCGGCGGCGGAGGCACGATCCGCCTGGCTCCCGCTCACCCCGGCTGCTGCTGCCGCCGCTGCCGCGGAAAGGGCGATGAAATCGCGTCGTTTTGGCTTGTACACGACACTCCTTGACTCGAGGGGGGTTGACTGCTGGTGGGAGCTACAGGCCCGGACCCTGATAGGCGCCCCGGTTGGGCTTGGTGCTCCTCGGGACCGCGTTCGCCCAGTAGTCGCGGCCACCGTTGTCGGTGATGACAGCGCCGTTGCCGAGGGCGGGCGAGGTGGACTTCAGCTTGTAGCCGTCCACCTCGTGGATCGAGCTGCCGCCGGTGCCCGGGGCGACGAACCGCGGGTCGCCGGTGATGCCGTTGGCCGTGGGCCTGGTGACGCCCTGGAAGACGTTCCAGTACCACTGGATCCCGGAAGCGGTGGGGAGCCGGGAGTCGGACGTGCCGACGAAGATGTTGTTCTCGACCACACTCTCGTCGGGAAGCGTGACGTCGGACTTCTTGTCCGTGCAGTAGAAGACGTTGTTGTACATGTGCAGCGCCGACCGGCCGGCGCTGTTGCTGCTCATCCGGCAGTCGTTCTCGGAGATGTTGTAGCGGATGATCTGCTTGGCGCCGCCGATGGTGCCGCAGCCGTCGCAGTCGAGGAAGAAGCCGCCGATGTTGTCACGGCTGTAGTTGTACTGGAGGGTGCAGTAGCCGGTGTTGCCCCAGTCGCAGTCGAACGCCTGACTGTCGGCGGCGGACATCTTGGTGATGTCGTGCACGGCGTTCTTCTGGATGGTCGGATTGTGGTCGCCGAGTACCCAGATCCCGGCGAAGTTGCCGCCGGAGAAGGGGTATGCGCCGTTGCCCACGCCGGAGGCGGTGTTGTACTGGATCATCGGGGCGTTGGCGTAGCTGACGATGACGCCGTCGCCGCCGACGTCCTCGACGGTGTTGTGCTCGACGAGGACGCCGTCGCCCTTGTCGGCCATGGAGCCGGTACGGATCTTCAGGCCGCCACCACCGGTGTTGCTGACGGTGTTGTGGTGCACGTGTACGTCGTTGAGGGTGGAGTCCGCGCCGGTGGCGCCGGTGACGACGGCTCCGGACTGCACGTAGTCCTCGGTGAGGGAGCCGGTCTTGCTGGTCTGGCCGGCGACGCGATCGATGACGAGGTTCCCGATGTCGAATCCGGAGTGGGCCTTGCCGTCGGTGGCGGAGATCCGCAGGCCGGTGCGCCGGGCGAGAGAGGCGGCCGGGTTGGTGATCTTGATGTGGCTGATCGTCCAGTGGTCCTGGTTGGTCAGCGCTACGGCGTCCGCGGTGGCGTTGCCGTTCAGGACGGGCAGAGCACCCGTGCCGTAGCGGGTGAGCGTGATGGGCCGGCTCGCGGTTCCGCTGCCCTTCGGGGCGAGCGCGCCCGTACAGGTGGTACCGGACGCGAAGGCGAGCGTGTCGCCTGGCTCGTACGTCTTACTGTTGGCCTGGGCGACGCTGTTGAAGGGGCTGGACCGGGTGCCGGTGCCCGCGCTGGTACGCGAGCAGTCGACGTAGGTGGTGGAGTCGGCCGCGAGAGCCGGCCGGCCGGGCAGGACGGCGGTGCCGATGAGTGCGAGGGAAACGGCGAGGAGCAGTCGACTAACTGCGCGCTTTCCGGTGACGGCGACTCTGGTTCCCATGCGCGTACCTCCAGGAGCGGGTGGCCTGAAAATTAGAGGTCACATTTGATCAGGTCAATAGATTCGCTCAATAAAACCGAATATTGATTGAATGATCGGAGTGAGGGGGGAGAGCGGGTTCTCTAGCCCTTCGGACCGAGGGACACCATTCCGGGAGCGATGTACGCGCATCGGGCCGTTCCGTCCGGCCAGCGGATGCTCAGTCGCCAGGTCTCACCCGGCTCGACGGTGAAGCCAAGCGCGTCGAGGGGGTGAAGCCCGTCGGTGCCGGTGAGCCGGGCGGCGCAGGCGAGCAGCGCGGTGTCACCGGGCAGGGTTCCGGTCAGGAAGGGCAGGAGCGCCCTGGAGCCGTAAGCGGTGCCTCCGGGCACGGCCGTGGTGCCGGCGGCGGAGAAGCCGTGCAGAGCGCGGAGTTCGCTGCTCAGCCGTCCGTCGGCGCGGGCGAACGCGGCGGGGCCCGCCTCCGTCTCCCTGCCCGCGACCGCCCAGCCGCCGTGCCGCACCGGGGTGCCGGAGGCGGCCCCGGTGACCAGGTGGACGCGAACATCGTCCGGGCCGTGGGCCAGGGTGAGCGAGGTGACCGTGACGCCCGGGAGTTCCCGGCCCCCGGCGCGAGGGCGCCAGGTGGAGGCGGCCCAGCCGTCTCCCGCTCCGAGGAAACCGATCCGGCCGCGTTCGGTGGGTTGTCCGTCGACGAGGAGGGCGAGGTGGTTGTCGGCGATTCCCTCGTGGGTGGGGCCGGTGGCGGTGGAGTGGGCCAGGCGGGCGTAGTGCGGGTTGTCAGGCAGGACCGTGTCGGCGGGCTGGTCGTCGCTGCCGTGGTTGTGGAGGCGGACGAGGCCGTCGTCGGCGGTGGACTGCAGCAGCCATCCCGGCTGGGGCAGAGCGAGCACGGTGTCGCGGGTCTCGGCCGGGGCCGGGCGTTCCGTCTCGCTCCAGACCGGATGGTCCGGGGGCAGGAGCAGCCCGAGGAAGGCGCTGCCCGCCCAGTAGGGGGAGGCCGGGCCGGAGTACGGCTGCACCAGGCGTGGTTCGGGTCCGTGCCAGCCGAGAGTGAGGAGGCCGTGCGCGTCGAGGGCACCGCGGTCGAGGAAGTAGCGCAGCGCCCCGGAGGCGAGGCGGCGGGTCGTGCCGGGGGGAAGCGGGGTGTGTCCGGTGAGCGCTCCGGCCCACAGCGCCGCGGTGGCGGCGAAGCGGTAGGTCAGCGAGCGGCCCTGGTGGACGGGGGCTCCGTCGCCGCCGAAGGTGTGCGCGTACCCGGCGAGGTGAGTGGCGAGCCGGCTTCCGTACTCGGCCAGCAGATCCCCGTCGCCGGAGAGGTGGGCGTGGAGCACCGGGTAGAGGTGGAGAGCCCAGCCGTTGTAGTGGTCGAAGGCCCGGGGCCGCCCGTCCGTGTACCAGCCGCCGCCGAGGTAGAAGCGATCGATCCTCTCCAGACCGCGGCGGACCGCCGCCCGCGCGGCCTTCTCCTCGATGCCGGCCTCGGCGAGGAAGCCGCCGACGGCGAGGGGGAAGAGGTGCCAGTTGTTGTCGTTGGGGTCCCGGTGCAGGGCGTCCGCGAGCCAGCCGCCCACCCGCTCCTTGACGGGCTTGTCGAGGTGGTCCCACAGCCAGGGCCGCGTCAGGCGTAGCGCGAAGGCGATGGAGGCGGCCTCCACCATGGCCTGGCCGCGGTCGGTGATCGGCGGCCAGGATTCGCGGTCACCGTTCGCGAGATCCCGCTCGGACGTCGGCGTGCGGGTGCCGGCGTCGAGCCCGGCGGCGTATCTCTCCAGCAGGCCGTGCGGGTCGGCGCCATGGGCGCCGGCGATGCGCAGAGCGGCGGGAAGGAAGGTCCGGGCGAAGCCTTCGAGCCCGTCGGAGCGGCGACCGGACCAGCTGGGACGGTCACCGGGAAGGTCGATGAGCGCGTGACCCGGGCTCGCGTACGGGCGGACGGCGGCGAGGAGCTCGTCGGCTGTCACCTCCCAATGCTCCCTGGTCCAGCCTGTGTGAGGGCTGAGCTGTCGGTCTTCGGGAGGCAGTGGCATGCGGTGTGTCCTTCGTCGAGCGGCTCCGGCCGCAGAGCTGACGCGCGTCGGGGGAGGGACCCGGCCCTGGATTCCTCCCCGACGCGTGCCGGAGGGGCGGTCAGGCCGACCGTTCCCATTCATCGGCGGAAACGAGGTGGGCGAAAGGCCGACCGGTCACGTAGCGCTCCAGCTCGTCGGCGGCCGACGCGGCCATGCGATGGAGCTCCACGCCCAGCGAACCGGCGACATGGGGGGTCAGGACCACGTTGGGCAGACCGTAGAGCGGGGAGTCCGGCGGCAGCACCTCGGGGACGGTGACGTCGAGGACCGCGTCGAGTCGCCCCGACACGAGTTCCTCGGTGAGCGCCCGCTGGTCGATCAACGAGCCTCGGGATGTGTTGATCAATGTTGCCCCGGTGCGCATCGACGCCAGCCGCTCGCGGCTCACGAGGTGGCGGGTCGCGGGCAGTTCGGGGGCGTGCACGCTCACCACGTCGCTGGCGCGGCAGAGTTCGTCGAGGCCGACGGGCCTCGCGCCCAGCCGTTCCGCCTCGCCCGGCGGCAGGTACGGGTCGTACAGCAGCAGGTCCAGGTCGTACGGGCGCAGGAGTTCCAGGACCCGGCGGCCGATCCGGGACGCCCCCACGACGCCCACGGTGCGGCGGTAGTTGCCGGCGGCGGCGTAGGCCGACTGCCAGTCGTGGGCGGCCCGGCGGCGGCGGTAGTCGTCCCGGATGCGCAGCAGATCCTTGCCCGCCAGGAGGACGAAGGCGACGGTGTACTCCGCGACGGGCACGGCGTTGGCCGAGGCCGCCGAGGTGACGGCGATGCCCCGGTGCCAGCAGGCGTCGGTGATGTGGTGCTTGACGGACCCGGCGGCGTGGATGACCACCCGCAGGCGGGGCGCCAGGGCGAGGACCTCCTCGGTCAGGGGAGGGCACCCCCAGCAACTGATGAGGACCTCGGCCTCGTGCAACGCCGCGGAGGCCGCCGGTGCGGCGAAGTCGTCGACCACCAGGGACGGGTCCAGGTCCGAGAGTTCGGTCAGCCGGCGCATCGTCGGGGCGTCGATCAGCTTCGACGCCAGACCGGCGTGCATGGCGAGCAGGGCCCGCGGCCGGCGGCCGGGCGCCGGAGCCGCGGAGGCGTCGGTGACGGGGGCGGGGTGGTGCACGGGCATTCTCCCGGGTGAGGTGTGGCTGGACGGACGGTCGCGGACGGGGGCGCTACTTGACGGCTCCGGCCGTCATCCCCGCCTTCCAGAACCGCTGCAGTCCGATGAAGGCGACGACCAGCGGGACGACAGCGAGCAGCGAGCCGGTCACCACGAGGGGGTAGTACTCGGGGAACGCATGGGTCTGGGTGTTCCAGGAGTAGAGCCCGAGGCTCACCGGGAAGAGCTTCGTGTCCGAGAGCATCACCAGCGGCAGGAAGAAGTTGTTCCAGATCGCGGTGAACTGGAACAGGAAGATGGTCACGAAGCCGGGCATGACCATCCGCAGCCCGATCGACCAGAAGGTGCGCAGTTCCCCGGCGCCGTCCATCCGGGACGCCTCCAGCACTTCCCCCGGCACGTACCCGCCGCAGAAGACCCGGGCGAGATACACGCCGAACGGATTGACC
The DNA here is from genome assembly GCF_010548245.1 of Streptomyces sp. SID11385. Lineage (GTDB taxonomy): Bacteria > Actinomycetota > Actinomycetes > Streptomycetales > Streptomycetaceae > Streptomyces. The sequence goes on along the minus strand of NZ_JAAGLR010000040.1, from coordinate 3,010 downwards.
AACGACGGCAGGAAGACGGCCCAGAAGGTGTTGACGACCCCCACCTTCGAGGCGAGCAGGTACATCGGCAGCGCCAGCGCCGTCGTCGGCACGAGCACACCCAGCAGGACCAGGCCGAACAGCTTCTCCTTGGCGGGGAAGCGGTACACGTGGAAGGTGTAGCCGGCGGCCACGCAGACGAAGGCGCAGAGCGCGGCGCCCACCCCCGCGTACAGCAGCGAGTTCAGGTACCAGCGGAAGTAGACCCCGTCCCCGGTGGACGCCAGGTCCGCGAGGTTCTGACCCAGGTGCCAGCGGTCGGGCGTCAGGGTACGGCCGCCGATCAGGTCGCCGGTGTTCTTCGCCGCCGCTGTCAGCAACCACAGCAGCGGGAGGAGCATGTAGAGCGCGGCCAGTACGAGGACGCCGTTCACGGCGGCCTTCGACATCGACCAGTGGCGCCGCCCGGTGTCCAGCGCCGGGGGAGTGGTGCGACCTCGGCGCTGCCGGGGCCGCACGGGAGCGACGGTGCTCACGCCTCGGCTCCCTTCTGCTCGGTGGAACGGCCGCCGGAGAAGCGGGTGACCAGGTACGAGAGGGCGGCGGCGGCCAGCGCGAGCAGGACGGAGGCGGCGGCGGCCAGGCCGTAGTCGTCGCGCTCGAAGGCCGCGGTGTAGGCGTACATGTTGGGCGTCCAGGTGGTGACGACGTCGGGGGTGGCGCCGTGCAGGATCATCGGTTCGGTAAACAGTTGCAGCGAGCCGATCACGGTGAAGAGGCCGACCATGGCCAACGACGGCCGGATCAGCGGCAGCTTGACGCTCAGGGCGGTACGCAGCGGGCCGGCGCCGTCGACGACGGACGCCTCCAGCACCTCACGGGGGATGGCCTGGAGCGCGGCGAAGAAGATGATCAGGTTGTAGCCCGTCCACTCCCACAGCGCGATGTTGACCACGGCCGGTACCGGGGTGCCCAGGATGTCGGCCTGGAAGCCGGCCGAGTCCAGGGCGCCGACGACGGGGCTGACCCCGGGCGTGTAGAGGTACATCCAGATCAGGGCCGCGATGATGCCGGGCACCGCGTGCGGCAGGAACAGCGCCAGCTGGAAGAAGCGCTTGGCGCGCGCGAGGGTCGAGTCGAGCAGCAGGGCGAGCAGCAGCGACAGGACGACCATCAGGGGGATGTAGAGGAGGCAGTACAGGCCGAGGTTGACGAAGCCGTCGCGGAACGCGGGGTCGCCCAGGGCGTCGGCGTAGTTGCCGAACCCGCTGAAGACGCGGTGCACGCCGCCGAAGCCGAGCCCGGATCGCTTCTCGTCGTAGAGGCTGAGATAGACCGCGTACCCGATGGGGATCAGCGTGCAGGCGGTGAACAGGATGAAGAAGGGGAGCAGCAGGAGGGCCGGGGCCCCAGCCCGCGCCCGCCGCCGGGGCGCGGGGCGGGCGGCCGGGGAGGCGGCCTTGAGCGGCGCGGAGGTGGCCATCAGCCGGTCACCTTGATCCCGCGGCTCTTCAGCTCCTTCGTCGTGGCCGTTTCGGCGTCGCGGACCGCCGTCGCGATGTCGCCGCCGTTGTCGTGGACCTTCGAGAAGGCGTCCTTGAGCGAGTTGTTGGTGGTGCCCATGACCGGGCCCCAGGTCCAGCCGGTCCTGATGGTCTTCGCGGCGTCCGCGTACAGGCTGTAGAGGTCCTGCTCGCCGAAGAGGGTGCTCTTGAAGGCGCTCTTGACGACCGGCACGAGGCCGGGGGAGGCGGGGTAGGACGAGGACGTGCCCGTGGCGATGCGTGCCTTGAAACCGTCCGCGGTGGTGGTCGCCCACGCGGCGAACTTCACCGCCGCCTCGGCCTTCTTGCTGTCCTTGGACACCGCGAACGTCGTTCCGCCGAGCATGCCGCTTGCGGGCGTCCCGTCGAACGTCGGCATCGGCGCGGCCGCCCACTTGCCGCCCTGCTCGGGGATCGTGCCGCCCAGCACGCCGGCGCCCCAGCTCGCGCCCAGGTAGCCGACGGTCTTTCCCTTCTGCAGGGAGGCCGTCCACTGCTGGGAGAAGGAGGGAGCGTACTCCACCAGGTCGGCGTCGATCAGCTTCTGCCAGTAGGCGGCCGCCTTGTGGGTGGCCCCGTCCCGGAAGGAGACCTTCCAGGAGTCGTCCCCGGGTTTGAACCACTGCCCGCCCGCCTGCCAGACCATTGCCTCGAAGGTGCTCGGGTCGTCGGGGAAGAAGGTGGCGATGCGCGCCTTGGGGTCGGCCTTCTTGATCTTCTCCGCGTCGGCCCGGAACTCGTCCCAGGTCTTCGGCGGGGTGGTGATCTTCGCCTTCTCGAAGACGTCCTTGCGGTAGTAGAAGGTCTGCGGTGCGACGTCCAGCGGCAGGGCCCAGGTGGAGCCGCCCAGTGTCGTCATCCGCATGGCCTGGGGCAGGTACTTGCCCTTCAGGTCGTCGGACACCTGCTCGCTGATGTCCTGTACGGCGCCGCGGCTGACGAAGTCGGGCAGCTGGGGGTACTCGACGTTGAAGACGTCGGGGGCGTTGCCCGCCTTCACGGCGTTGGAGATCTTGGCGTAGCCCCCCGCGTTGCCGGACGGTATCTCCTGGAAGTCCACGCGGATGTCCTTCTGGGAGGCGTTGAAGGCGTCCACGGTCTCCTTCGTCCCCTTGGCCCAGCCCCAGAAGGTGAGGGTGGTGGGTCCCTTCCCGGCCGAGGCGTCGGTGTCGTCGCCCGAGCCGCACGCGGAGAGGCCGAGGAGGCACAGTGCGGTCGCGGCGGCGACGAGGCCCGAACCGTACGTTCTGAGGCGGGGAAGCGAAGAGGAAGGCATGGCGCGGCTCCTTGAAGAGGTCACGAGCACCGGCGTCCGACCGGGCGCTGCGAGGTCACGCTGAAGTGAGCGTCATCCTGTGGCGCGCTGCGATCGAAGTCAATACCTTTCGATCAAATGATCCGAACGATCAAAATTGACGGCTCGCTTGACCGACCGCCGACCGCCGACCGCCGACCGCCGACCGCCGACCGCCGACCGCCGACCGCCG
>NZ_JAAGLR010000328.1 GCF_010548245.1 Streptomyces sp. SID11385 | reverse complement strand
CCCTGCGCGGGGGCTTCGCGCGGGCCGCCGCCTCGGCCGTGGTCTGCGAGGCGCCCGCCGTCAAGGGAGTACCGGCGTGCGCGGGCGCGCGGCGCGGGGAGGGCGCGGCCAAGGGGCGTACCGCGCCCAACAACGGTGACTACGCGCTGTCGTACGCGGACAGGGACGACGACCCCAACACCTACAACTCCACCCGCGCCCGCCTCGACATGCCCGAGGGCGCGCGCATCCGCTACGCGCGCCTGTACTGGGGCGGCAACCTCCGCGTCGGCGAGCAGAAGCCGCTCGCGGACGCGGGAAGCGTCCTCGTCGCCGAGCCCGGCGGCTCCTACCGCAAGGTCGCCGCCGATACGGCGATCGGGCACCGTGTCGCGGGCGGCGCGGAGGCCCTGCACGCCTCGGCCGACGTCACCGACCTCGTGCGCGCGAGCGGTCCCGGCGAGTGGACCGTCGCCCAACTCCCCATCGCCAAGGGCCACTCCGCGACGGGCGGCTGGGGCGGGTGGACGCTCGTCGCCGCCTGGGAGGAGCCGGGGGCGCCGCTGCGGCGGCTCTCGCTGTGGGACGGCTTCGAGTCGCTGCACGTCGACGACCGCGACCGCCGCACGCTCCGCCTCGAACTGCCCGGCCACCACGTGCCGGCCGGGGCCGCGGGGCGCGCGGGGATCGTCGCGTACGACGGGGACCGGGGCATCGACGGGGACGCCGTCACGGTACGTACCGGAGCGGCGAGGCCCGTCCCGCTCGGCGGCGACGCGGCCAACCCGACCGCCGACCTCTTCAACTCGACCATCGGCGACAACACGTCCGCCGGTGCGGTGAGTTCGCGTGGCGCCCTGCCGCACACCTTCGGCTACGACTCCGATGTCCTCGACCTGCGCAAGGCCCTGCGGCCCGGCGGTACGGGACTGCGGGTCGACGTGTCAGCGCAGCGGGACGCGGTGTGGCTGGGGGCGTTCTGGGCGGAGACGGACGAGGCGCGGGCGGGCGGCCGGAAGGGTGGCCTGGCGGCGGGCGGCGGCGAGTCCGGTGGCGGAACCGGCGTGGGCCGCGACTGACCGTCCCTCGCTCCACAACTTCCCCCGTCCTTCGCACAGTTGGGTAAGTGCGCGTGTCAGTGTCAGCAGAGCAGTGCGAACTCCCGCCCCGTACCCGTGTCCTGCACATCGCGCAGCCCGTCGAAGGGGGTGTCGCGCGAGTCGTCGCGGACCTCGTACGCGCGCAGCGCGCGGAGGGCCTGGACGTGCACCTCGCCTGCCCGCCCGGCGGGACGCTCGGTGAACAGGTCGCCCTGTGCGGCGCGTTCGTGCACGAGTGGTACGCGGGGCGCGCGCCCGGCCCCGCGCTGCGGGCCGAGACGGCCGGTGTGCGGCGGGTGCTCGACGTCGTGCGGCCCCACCTCGTCCACCTGCACAGCGCGAAGGCCGGTCTCGCCGCACGCCTCGCGGTGCGGGGAGCGCTGCCGACCGTGTTCCAGCCGCACGCCTGGTCGTTCGAGGCGGCGGGCGGCCCCGTCGGCGCCTTCGCGCGGCGCTGGGAGCGGTACGGGGCCCGCTGGGCCGACCGGCTGCTCTGCGTGAGCGAGGCCGAGCGGCGTACCGGCGAACAGGCGGGCGTGGCGGGCGAGTTCGTCGTCCTGCCGAACGGCGTCGACCTCGCCGCCTTCCGGCCCGAGGGCGGCCGGTACGGGTACGGGGACGCCGCTCCGCTCGTCGTGTGCGTGGGACGGCTGTGCCGGCAGAAGGGGCAGGACGTGCTGCTGCGGGCCTGGCCCGCTGTGCGCGAGGCCGTGCCGGGGGCGCGGCTCGTCCTCGTCGGCGACGGTCCCGACGAGGCGGAGCTGCGTCAACAGGCCGGGCCAGGCGTCGAGTTCGCGGGATCGGCGCGGGAGTGCGCGCGCTGGTACCGGGCCGCGGACCTCGTGGCCCTGCCCTCGCGCTGGGAGGGGATGGCGCTCGCGCCGCTGGAGGCGATGGCCTGCGGGCGCGCGCTC
>NZ_JAAGLR010000299.1 GCF_010548245.1 Streptomyces sp. SID11385 | reverse complement strand
TCGTCGCGGCGCGCGGCGGCGATGCGGCCGCCGACGACGCCGTAGCCGTAGACCGCGGCGTGCTCCGCGCGCAGCGCCGCCTGCGCGGCCTCGCGCTCCCGCTCCTTGGCACCGGATGTTCCGACACGCGTACGAGCATTTTCAGACACCGACGACTCCTCCTGCTGGCTCCTGGTCCACCCGCTCCCGTGCGGGGCGGCTCGCGCGCGGCCTCACTGGGCCGCGTCACCGAGTAGGTAGGCGTGTGCCGCGCCGGCGGCGGCCACCGAGGCGAGCAGTCGCGCCAGTTCCTCCGGAGCGTCCACGAGGACGCGGGCACGGTGGTCCGCGAGCTTCTTCTCCGCCGTGGCGAGGTCGCGCAGCGCCGTCTTCTCGTCGGACGCGACGGCAGGGCCGGGCGACGTGCTCGCGGCCGCGGCGCCCGCCGCGCGCCCCGGGGCGGAGGACGAGGCGTCCGGCGACGGGGCCTCGGTCGCCCCGTG
>NZ_JAAGLR010000268.1 GCF_010548245.1 Streptomyces sp. SID11385 | reverse complement strand
CTGCCGCCCGACCAGCAGCCGGCCGCGAGGGCGAGCGGGAGGCCGACCTGCGCGGCCGCGAGGTGCGTGAACTCGGCGGTCTCCGCCCACACGCCGAGCCACGAGAAGAGCGTCGTGCCGAGCATCAGGGCGAGGACGAGGCCCGTGACGGCGCCCGTGAGGGGGCCGGGGCCGCGCCGCAGCTCCGTCGCGAAGGGCCCGCGCATCGCCGGGGCGGGGAGGGGACGTGCCGGTGTCGCCGTCGTCACGCGCCCGCCCCCCGGCCCGGGTTCTCGCGGTACGCGCGCAGCGCCGCCGTGTAGCCGCGCTCGGTCTCGCTGCCGCCGCCGCTCCACTCCTCGGGCACCTCGGCGCCGAGCCGGGCGAGGTCGGCGGGGGTCGTACGGAGCACGAGGCGGCCCGCCTCCAGGAGCGTCACCTCGGTGCACGCCTGCGCGACGTCCTCGACGAGGTGCGTCGAGACGAGCACCGTCGTCTCGCGCCCCACCTCGCGCAGCAGGGCGCGGAAGTCGACGCGCTGCTCGGGGTCGAGACCGGCCGTCGGCTCGTCGAGGAGGAGGAGCGCGGGATCGTTGACGAGCGCCTGCGCGATCCCGGCGCGCCGCACCATGCCGCCGGACAGCTCGCGCAGCCGTGAGTCGCCGCGCTCGCCGAGCCCGGTGCGCGCGAGCGCCCGCTCGACGGCCGCGGGCACGTCGTCGGCCGGGACCTCCTTGAGCCACGCCACGTACGCGAGGAATTCGCGCACCGTGAAGCTCCGGTAGTACCCGAACTCCTGCGGCAGGTAGCCGAGCAGCCGCCGCGCCTCGGTGCGGCCCCGCGCGCTCGCGAGGTCGTGGCCGTGCAGCCGCACGCGACCCGCCTCGGGCCGCGTGACCGTCGCGAGGACCCGGACGAGCGTGGACTTGCCCGCGCCGTTGGGCCCGAGCAGCCCGTGCACTCCGGGGCCGAGCGAGAGGCTCAGCCCGTCGAGCGCGGTGCGGCGCCGGTAACGCACGGTCAGGTTCTCGATGTCGAGGGTGGGGTGCGCGGGCGGAGGCGGTGGGGGAGGAGTCGGGAGGAATGGGGTGAACGGGTGCACGGGGCTCCTCGGTGTGCGGTGTGGTCGGGTCAGTTGTGGTGGTAATGCTCACGGCGGGTGAGGACCGTGAGTGCGGCGAGCGCGGCGACGAGCAGCCAGGCGGTCCGCGCGGCGGGGTCCCCCGTGACGAGGGCGACCCGGGCGGGCAGCCCCTGCCAGCCGCCGCCCCCGCCGCCGGGCAGCAGGAGCG
>NZ_JAAGLR010000231.1 GCF_010548245.1 Streptomyces sp. SID11385 | reverse complement strand
GCTGCCCGGGGGCCGGGCGCTCGCCCGGGTCGTGGACACGCTGCTCGTCGCGCCCCCGGCGGGATCGTGGCACACCGGCCCCGAGCGGCAGGCGCTCCTGGAGTTCCGTACGCCGGAGGGGCGGCTCGTGCGGCTGCGGGACACCTCGGGCGAGGTGCGGCTGACGGGCGATCTCGTGGTGGTACGGCATCCCCCGGGCGAGCCGGAGCGCGCGGTGTGCCCGCCGCCCGGCGAGAGCGCGGACCCGGTGCCCGTCGTGCTCGGCCTGGTGGTGTGCGCGGTGTGCACGGGGGTGGGCGCGCTGCTCGTGGGCCGGGCACTCCTCGCGGCGTGAGCGGACAGCGGTCGCGGCGTACGGCGCGGGGCCCGGCGCGTACGGGCGCGGGGCCCGGCGCGGGCCCGGTGCGTACCGAAACGGGCGCGGTGCCCCGCCCGCGTCAGGCTCCCGTCACCCTGGCCTCTCCCCCGCCGCCTTCCGGGTCCCAGCCGAGGGCGACGAGGCCGCGGTGGATGGCCTCCCTGCGGGCCTCGTCGATGGCGTCCATCTTGAGGTCCGCGCGGGCGCGCTGGTCGACGGCGAGGGCGAGGTCGGCGTCGAGATGGCCCGTCTCACGCCAGGCACGCAGCCGCGTGTCCTCGGCGTTGCGGTAGCCGAGGGTCTCCTCGTACTCGTGCGTGCCCTCGGTAGCGGCGCTCAACTGCCCCTCCCACTCCGAGAGCCGGCGCGAAAGATGGACGTCGACGGCCTCGCGGGCGAGGTCGGCATCGGAGGAACCGCGTCCCCCCTGTGGCGTTTCGCTCATTCTCGTACCGTATTACGCCCCCACCGAGGCGCAAACGGTCAGCTGTCCACCCCGCTCGATCCGAATCCCTTCGCCGTGTAGGCGCACTCGGTGTAGGTGTATCCGCCGCGCACCTTCACCGTGTCGGTGGCGGGGGAACCGCCGAGGCCGCTGCCGCCGTGCGGCTTGTGCAGGAAGTACGTCGTGCCCGCGGGGAGCCGCAGGGTCTTGCTCGGGTACGTCCTGCCGGAGGGGCAGGGCTTGAAGGAGGGATTGAGGGTGTCGGCCCATTCGTAGCGCTCGCAGCCCTTGCAGGCGTCGAGCCGGAAGCTGCCGGTGACGGGCCCGGTGTAGAGCACTTCGACGGCCTCGGGGCTGTCGTTGCGGACGGTCACCGTGATCGAGCCGCCGGAGGTAGTCGTCGGCTTGACCTTGCCCGCGGCGGGGAGTTCGTCGGCGACCTGCGCGGCGATGACGTACTTGCGCGCGAGCGGGGCCCGGCCGTCCTTGCCGTAGTGGGCCGTGAAGTCCCGCATACGCGTCTGCGTGGCCGCGTAGTCCTTGTCGTGGTAGGCGGCGAGCGCGCAGTTCCACGTCGTGGTGGGCAGGCCGCCCCTCGCGCGCTCCGCCTGACGGCCGAGCGCGGTCACCGTGGCGGCGGGCGCCCCGTCGGCCTTGGCGACGGAGGTGGCCTGGTCGGCGAGGGTCTTGAGGGACTTTGTCGCGTCGCACGGCGACTCGCCGCCCTTGTCCCGCAGCGAGAAGCTGACGTGCTTCTCCATCTCGGGGACGACCTTGCCGGCCTCGGGGCTGTCCGGGTAGTCCTCCAGGAGGGCGGTGAGGTGGTACTCGGCGGTGGAGGAGTCCGCGGTGCCGAGCCCCCCGATGCCGCAGCCGTAGAGCGAGGTGGCCAGGCGTGGCGCGGGCCAGGCGACGAGGTCCTCGGGGACGCGGCCGGTGCCCATCGTGCCCGGCACGGTGAGCAGGTGGCGCAGGGGATCGACGGCTTCGCAGTAGTCGCCCTCGTCGAAGGGCGCGCCGACCGTGCGGTAATACGTGCGCAGCCGGGCCGGGACCTTGTGCGCCGCCGCCGAGTCGGGGTGCTCTCGGCTGAGGTCGCGGTAGGTCGTGAGCGCCGTGGAGAACGCCGACTCGTGGCCCGCGTACCCGGAGGTCCGGTAGCGGGCCACGGTGCGGTCGGCCGTGCCGAGCCGGTCGAGCAACTGCTTCTCCAGGCGCGCGTGCTGGGCGCGCTCGCGGGCCGCGTCGTACTGGAGGCCCGCGAGGACGGGCGCGGCGAGCAGGACGAGGGCGAGGCCGAGTACGGGCACGGTCGGCACGCGGCGTGTGGTACGCAGTCCGCGCGCCGCCGCGTGCGCGGCGAGGAGCACGAGGATCACGAGCCAGCCGGCGACGAGGGCGAGCGGCACGCCGTCGGGGTCGGCGGGCAGGGCCACGAAGGCGAGGACGCCGGTGCTCACGAGGGCCACGGCGAGGCCGCCCCAGGAGCGCAGCAGGGCGTGCCCGAGGCCGAGTCCGCTCAGGTCGAGCAGGGCCAGGCCGAGAGCGCGCGGGACATCGCGCGT
>NZ_JAAGLR010000200.1 GCF_010548245.1 Streptomyces sp. SID11385 | reverse complement strand
CCGCGCCCCCCGCGCCGCTCCCGCTCCTGGACCACCCGCGAACTGCGCCTCGTCGACCGGCTCGCCGAGGTGCACGCCGAACTCGACGCGGCCCAGCGCGAGCGCGCCGGGCTCATCGCCTACGTCCTGCGCCTGCACGCCGGGAGCGTCGGGGCGCCCGGCCCGGACGGCTGGTCGCCCGTCCACGTGGACACGGCGGCCGGGCGGCTCACGTGGCGGGTCGCGCCCGAGGACGCCGACCTCTTCCAGGAGCAGGAGGCCGCCGTCCGGGCGCGCGGCCGCACGCGGACGCTGCCGGTCGGCACGGCGGGCGACCGCGAGCGCTCCGTCGAAACCCTGACCCGCCTCTCCTTCCTCCACCTGCACCGCCGCCCCAACCGCCCCACCCGCAACAACCGCGGCGGCTGACCCCGTACGAAGGCCGCACGGGTGTTTCGCCCGGTGACAGCGGTGTGATGAATCCCTGGGCCATTGGAGTGAACGCCCGCATCCCGAGCCCCGCCCGCCAGTTGTCCAGCGTGCTCCGGGACGGGGCTCGTACTCGAAAGGATCACTCATGATCAAGAAGGTCATGTCTGTCGCGGCCGTCGCCGCTTCGGTCGTCGGCGCGACCGCCGCCGTCGCCGCCCCCGCCATGGCGATCGGTGACGACGCCGGCACGACCTCGGTCTCCGGCAACGGTGCGCAGCAGGCGTACGGCAACCAGGCCACCTACGGCAACATGAGCCCGCAGATGGCGCTCGTCCAGGGCTCGCTCAACAAGCCCTGCATCGGCCTGCCCGCCAAGGTCAACGCCGGTTCCCTCGTCGGCCTCGTGCCGATCTCGGTGCAGGACCTCAACGTCCTGTCCTCGCCGCAGAACCAGCAGTGCACCGAGAACTCCACCCAGGCCAAGGGCGACGAGCCGCTCTCGCACATCCTGGACGACATCCCGGTCCTGTCCGGCAACGGCGCCGGCAACAGCTGAGCACGCGCACGCCGCCTCGCGGCGCACCGAGGGCCGCCTTCCCCGCCAGGGACGGCGGCCCTCGCCGTATCCCGGGAGCGTTCCTCAGCGCGGCCAGGGGCTGCGGCGGGTGAGCGCGGCCCACTCCGGGTCGGGCTCGCCGGGCACCGTACGGCCCTCGCTGGTCCAGCGCTGCCACAGCCGCGCGAAGACCGGCTCGTACGAGGAATCGGGGCCCGCCGGGTCCGCGGACGCGGGCGGGGCCGGCGGCGCGGCGCTGCCGGGCGCGGGG
>NZ_JAAGLR010000160.1 GCF_010548245.1 Streptomyces sp. SID11385 | reverse complement strand
GGACGCCGGGGGGCTGCCGGGGGCTCCGGACGCCGCCGGGCTGCCGGAGACGGAAGCGAGCGGGCAGGAGGGGATGCGGGACGGCTGCCGGGTGCCGCTGCCCTGGTCGGGCGAGGCGCCCCCGTACGGCTTCGGGCCGGGCGGTTCCTGGCTGCCGCAGCCGCCGGCGTGGCGGGGGCTCAGCGTCGAGGCGCAGAGCGGGGACGCGGGGTCGACGCTGGAGCTGTACCGCGCCGCGCTCGCGCTGCGGCGTGCGCTGCCGGGGCTCGGGGACGGCACGATGGAGTGGCGCGAGGCGCCGGAAGGGGTCCTGCTCTTCGCCAGGGCCGGGCTGCTGTGCGCGCTGAACACGCGCCCCGCGGAGGTCGTGCTCGACCTGCCGGGCCGCCCGTTGCTCGCCTCGGGCCCGGTGGAGGTGACGGGCGGGCGCGTGGTGCTGCCCGGGGACACATGCGGGTGGTGGGCGAGCGGGGAGTGAATGGGCAGGGGGTCCGGCTCGGGGTTCGCCCGGAGTTCCCGCGCCCCCGCTCTCCTCCTCCAGGCGGAGAAGACGGGGGCCGAGGCCGACCGGAGGGATGATCAGGATTCGTGCCGGATTCTGGCAGACTCTCTGCTCATGGGTGAGATGACTGTGACACCGATGGAAGGCCGCGAACCGGCCGCCTCCTCACCCGCGACGGAGCGGGCCGATCGCCCCACCGCCGTGCGCCGCACGGTGCGGCGCCTGCGCACCCCGAAGCGGCCCCGGCTCTGGTTCGAGATCGTTCTCATCGGCCTCAGTTACTGGGTGTACTCGCTGATCCGCAACGCGGTCCCGGAGCAGAAGTCCATCGCGCTGCGCCACGCGGACTGGATCTGGCGCGTGGAACACGATCTCGGCATGGCCTTCGAGCAGTCCGTCAACCACGCGATCGACAAGGTCACCTGGCTGATCGTGGGGATGAACTACTACTACGCGACGCTGCACTTCGTCGTGACGCTCGGCGTGCTCGTCTGGCTCTTCAAGTGGCACCCGGGGCGGTACGCGGCGGCGCGCCTCGCGCTCTTCGCGACGACGGGCGCGGCCCTGCTCGGCTACTACCTGTACCCGCTGGCGCCGCCCCGGCTCATGACGAACACCCACTTCATCGACACGGTCCTCGTCCACCAGACGTGGGGCTCGATGGCCTCGGGCAACCTCAAGCACGTGTCGAACCAGTACGCGGCGATGCCGTCGATGCACATCGGCTGGTCGACGTGGGCAGGCCTGACGATCATCGCGCTCGCGAAGACACCGTGGGCGAAGATCCTCGGGGCGCTCTACCCGCTGGCGACGCTGACGGTCATCGTGGCGACGGCGAACCACTTCTGGCTCGACGCGGTCGGCGGCCTGATCTGCCTCGCCTTCGGCTTCGCCGTCGCCTCGTTCTGGTACGGGAAGGTGCCCTACGCGCTGCCCCGGCTGGTCACCTCGGCGGGCAAGGGCTCACGGCTGCGGGCGGCGGGGGCGACTCACAGCGCCGCCCCGTAGAACAGCTCCTCGACCACGCCGCGGGCCCGCCGGGTCGTGCGCCGGTAGTCCTCCAGCATGTCCCCGGCGTGCCCGGCCTCGTAGCCCAGGTAGCGGCTCACGGCGCCGAGTTCGCGGGTGTCGCTGGGGAAGGTGTCGCCGGCCCGGCCCCGTACGAGCATGACCGCGTTGCGCACGCGCGCAGCGAGGACCCAGGCCTCGTCGAGGATGCGGGCCTGTTCCTGGTCGAGCAGGTCCGCCTCGAAGGCGGCGGCGAGGGCTTCGCGGGTACGGGTCGTGCGCAGTCCGGGCTCGTGGTGGCCGTGGCGGAGCTGGAGGAGCTGCACGGTCCACTCGACGTCGGAGAGGCCGCCGCGCCCCAGCTTGGTGTGGAGGTTGGGGTCCTGGCCGCGCGGGACGCGTTCGGCCTCCATGCGGGCCTTGAGGCGGCGGATCTCGCGTTCGGCCTCCTCGGTGGTGCCTTCGGCCGGGTAGCGGAGCGGGTCGATCAATTCCGTGAAAGCGCGGCCGAGTTCGGCGTCGCCCGCGACGGGTTCGGCGCGCAGCAGCGCCTGCGCCTCCCAGGTCCGGGACCAGCGGCGGTAGTAGGCGGCGTAGGAGCCCAGCGTGCGCACGAGGGGGCCGTTGCGGCCCTCGGGGCGCAGGTCGGTGTCGATGAGGAGGGGCGGGTCGGCGCTCGGCAGCTGGAGGAGGCGGCGCATCTCGGCGACGACGGCGTTCGCGGCGCGGGCCGCCTCGGCCTCGTCGACGCCTTCGCGGGGCGCGTGGACGAAGAGGACGTCGGCGTCGGAGCCGTAGGCGAGTTCGTGGCCGCCGAAGCGCCCCATGCCGATGACGGCGAAGCGCGTGGGCAGTTGCTCGCCCCAGCCGGCGCGGACGACGGCGCGCAGCGTGCCCGCGAGGGTCGCGGCGGTCAGGTCGGAGACGGCGGAGCCGACGCGGTCGACGAGCGCCCCGCGGTCCTCCTCGGCGGGCGTGTCCTCGGTGCCGTACGAGCCGATGAGGTCGGCCGCGGCGGTACGGAACAGCTCGCGGCGGCGCACGCCGCGCGCGGCGACGACCCCGGCCTCGGGGGTCTCCGCGCGGCCCACGGCGGCCAGGATCTCCTGTTCGAGCTGGGCGCGGGGGCGCGGGTCGAGTCCGGCGGGGTCGCCGAGGAGGGCGACGGCCTCGGGGGCGCGCAGGAGGAGGTCGGGGGCCAGGCGTCCGGCGGACAGGACGCGCGCGAGGTTCTCGGCCGCGGCGCCCTCGTCGCGCAGCAGGCGCAGGTACCAGGGGGTCTTGCCGAGCGCGTCGGAGACCTTGCGGAAGTTGAGGAGTCCCGCGTCGGGGTCGGCGGAGTCGGCGAACCAGGCGAGGAGGACGGGGAGCAGGGTGCGCTGGATCGCGGCGCGACGCGAGACGCCGTTGGTGAGCGCTTCGAGGTGGCGCAGCGCGGCCGCCGGGTCGGCGTAGCCGAGGGCGACGAGGCGGTCGCGCGCGGCGGCGGGGCTCAGTCCGGCCTCGCCGGGGGCGAGGTGGGCGACGGCGTCGAGGAGCGGGCGGTAGAAGAGCTTCTCGTGGATGCGGCGGGCGGCGCCGGAGTGGCGCTTCCACTCCTTGAGGAGCGAGGCGATGGGTTCGGTGCGCAGGCCGAGGGAACGGCCGAGGCGGCGCAGGTCGGCCTCGTCCTCGGGGACGAGGTGGGTGCGGCGCAGCTTGAAGAGCTGGATGCGGTGTTCGAGGGAGCGCAGGAAGCGGTACGCCTCGTCGAGCTGGAAGGCGTCGGTGCGGCCGATGTAGCCGCCGTCGGCGAGTTCGGCGAGCGCGGCGAGGGTGGTGGGGCTGCGCAGGCCCGTGTCGGTGCGGCCGTGGACGAGCTGGAGGAGCTGGACGGCGAACTCGACGTCGCGCAGGCCGCCGGGGCCGAGCTTGAGTTCGCGTTCGGCCTCGTTCGCGGGGATGGCTTCGATGACGCGGCGGCGCATGCGCTGGGTGTCGGTGACGAAGTTCTCGCGCTCGGACGCCTGCCACACCAGCGGCGCGAGGGCGTCCACGTACTCCTGGCCGAGGGTGAGGTCCCCGGCGACGGGCCGGGCCTTCAGCAGCGCCTGGAACTCCCAGGTCTTGGCCCAGCGGTGGTAGTAGGCGAGGTGGCTGGAGAGGGTGCGCACGAGGGGGCCGTTGCGGCCCTCGGGGCGGAGGTTGGCGTCGACGGGCCAGATGGTGCCGTCGACGGTGGTCTCGGAGCAGATGCGCATGAGGTGCGCGGCGAGGCGGGTCGCGGCGCGGATCGCCTCGCCCTCCTCGACGCCGTCGTGCGCGGGTTCGCCGACGTAGACGACGTCGACGTCGGAGACGTAGTTCAGCTCGTGGCCACCGCACTTGCCCATCGCGATGACGGCGAGGCGGCAGGCGGCGGCGTCCTCGGGGGCGGCCTCCTGGGCGAGGCGCAGCGCGGTGCGCAGCGTCGCGGTGGCGAGATCGGCCAGCTCGGCGGCGGTCTCGCTGACGTCGGTGGTCCCCGTGACGTCGCGGGCGGCGATCGACAGGAGGCAGCGGCGGTAGGCGACGCGGAGCGAGTCGGGGTCGGTGACGTCGGCGAGGCCGCGTTCGAACTCGGCGATGTCGGGGTGCAGGTCGCTCGACTCGTACCGTACGAGGCTCTTCCAGTCCTGCGGGTGGCGCGCGAGGTGATCGGCGAGGGCCTCGGAGGCGCCGAGGACGCCGAGGAGCCGGTCGCGCAGCGGCTTCGCGGAGACGAGCGTGGTGAGCAGCGTGCGCCGCGCCTCGGCGTCGGGCTGCGCCTCGGCGAGCCGGACGAGGCCGAGCAGCGCCAGATCGGGGTCGGCTGCGGCGCCGAGCGCGTCGAGCAGGACGGGATCGGAGCGCACGGCGGCGAGGGCGTCCTCGCCCAGCAGTTTCTCGGCGTGCGAGGGGTCGACGAACCCGTACCGCAGCAGCCGCGTGAAGGTACTGCTCCTGCGCCCGCTCGGGACGGTCATCGCCACGCCCTCCTGCCATCACCCTGCCGGTCAGGGCCCACGGTGGTGAGCGTAGTCGGGGTGGCGGGGAACGGGTGGGGGCCACCCGGTGCGTGTGCCGGGTGGCCCCTCTTCGCTTCCCGCCGGTGCGTCGGCTACGAGACCGGGGTCTTCGCGCGTCCTTCGTCGGGGCCCTGGCCCGCTGTGGTCGCCGCGTCGCCGGGAGGCGGGGCCGGGTGCGTACCACTGCCGGCTTCGGTTCCGTCGCCCGCTGCCGCCGACGGGACCTCCGCCAGGTCGACGCTGTCGCGCAGGGTCGCCGGGGTGAGGAAGGCGGCGGCGATGATGCCGACGAGGGCGATGAAGGCGGCGATCAGGAAGATGTGGCCCGTCGCGTCGCCGTAGGCGCCGCGCACGACCTCCTGGACCGGGGCGGGCATGCCCTTGACGTCGAGCGTGCCGCTGCCGCCGCCCGCGGCGCCCGCCGCGCCGTCGATGCCGAGCTTCTTCAGCCCGTCCGCGATCTTGCCGCTCACGCTGTTCGCGAGCACCGCGCCGAGCACCGAGACGCCGATCGTGCCGCCCAGCGAGCGGAAGAAGGTGATGGCGCCGCTCGCCGCGCCGAGTTCGTGGAGCGGGACGGTGTTCTGGAGGACCAGGACGAGGTTCTGCATCGACATGCCGACGCCGGTGCCGACGAGGAACATCCACACGCCGACGACGACGAGCGAGGTGTGCGCGTCGATCGTGGCGAGGCCGAAGAAGCCGCCCGCGAGGACCACCGTGCCGACGAGGATGAACGGCTTGACCTTGCCCGTCTTGGAGACGAGCCGCCCCGCGATCGTCGAGGCGAGGAGCACCCCGGCCATCAGCGGAATGGTCAGCAGCCCCGCCTGCGTGGGCGACTTGCCGCGCCCGATCTGGAAGTACTGGCCGAGGAAGACCGCGCCGCCGAACATCGCCATGCCGACCGCGAGGCTCGCGATGATGGCGAGCGCGGGGTCGCGGCGCTTGATGACGTGCAGCGGGATGACCGGCTGGGAGACCTTCGACTCGACCACGACGGCCGCGCCGAGCAGGACCACGGTGCCCGCGAGCATCGCGCCCGTCTGCCAGGAGATCCAGGCGAACTCGTTGTCGACGAAGGTGACCCACAGGAGCAGGAGGCTGACGCCCGCCGCGATGAGGGAGGCGCCCCAGTAGTCGACCTTCGTGTCGGGGCGGCGGATGTCCTCCAGGTGGAGGGTGCGGGCGAGGATCGCCGAGGCGACGACGGTGAAGGGCAGCGCGATGAAGAAGCACCAGCGCCAGCCGAGCCAGTCCACGTCGGTGATCGCGCCGCCGAGCAGCGGGCCGCCGACCGTGGCGACGGCCATGACGGCGCCGAGGTAGCCGTTGTACCTGCCGCGCTCCTTCGGGCTGATCATCGCCGCGAGGATCACCTGGACGAGCACCTGGAGCGCGCCCATGCCGAGGCCCTGCACGGCGCGGAAGCCGATGAGCGTCGCGGTGTTCTGCGCGAATCCGGCGCCGAGCGAGGCGACGAAGAAGATCCCGATGGCGATCTGGAGCAGAAGCTTCTTGTTGAACAGGTCGGCGAGCTTGCCCCAGATCGGCGTCGACGCCGTCGAGGCGAGCAGGGTCGCGGTGACGACCCAGGTGTACTGCGACTGGGTGCCGCCGAGGTTGCCGATGATCTGGGGCAGCGCCACCGAGACGACGGTGGAGCTGATCATCGCGACGAACAGCACGAGGAGCAGCCCGCTGAGGGCCCGCAACACGTGCTTGTGATCCATGGGGGCGGAGTCGCTGGACTCCGTGGCCGCCACCGCTTGGGCGCTCACGCGCTACCTCCGGGATGCGGGGAGTGGGACGGGTGGTACGGGGATGGGCGCGGGGGCAGGAGGCGGTGCCGCGTGGCGGGTGCCACGTGCGCCGGACGGCGTCCGTGGCGGCCGCTCGCCGTGGCCTCCGCGCTGACGGATTCACCATACATGCGCACTGGGCAATTTTGCACACTGGGCACATAAGCTGGCCCCCTACGATGGACGAACCATGGAGAAAACAGTGGGTTTGCGCGAGCGCAAGAAGGCCGCCACCAGGGAAGCCGTGCACAAGGCGGCGTTGAGCCTGGCGGTCGAGCACGGTTTCGAACACGTCACCGTGGAGGCCATCGCCGACGCGGCGGGCATCTCGCGCCGGACCTTCTCCAACTACTTCACGGCGAAGGAGGACGCGGTCCTCTGGGGCGAGGAGCAGCACATCAAGGGCCTCGTCCTCGCCTTCCGCGCCCGCCCCGCGCACGAGAGCCCCTGGCAGGCCCTGGCGGGCGCGGTGCTCGACCGCTTCCCCACCGAGACGGCCCCCGACCGCGAGACCGCGATCCGCAGCCGCCTCGCCCTGCGCCACCCCACCCTGCTCGCCCGCCAGCTCGCCAACCACGCGGTCCTCGAAACGGACCTGCGCGAGGCCATCACCGACCGCGGCGGCCTCACCCCCCTCGAAGCCGGCTGCCTGGGCGCCGCCTTCCTCGCCTCCATCCGCCTCGCCATGCAGCGCTGGATCGCCTCCGACGAAACGGACGACCCCCGCGAGCTGATCATGGAGACGATGGGGGCGATGGCGGGGGTCTTCGGCTAGAGGTCGCACGGCGGGCCCCGCGTACGCCGACGGCGGAGCGCGCCGCCCTCGCGTCACACCCCGCCGCCTCCGGTACCGCAGACCTCGTACCAGCGCCTGCGAACCGCCGCTTCCGTACCGCCCCGCGCCTAGAGCACCGGCAAGTTCTTCTTGAGCTCGAAGGCCGTGACCTCGCTGCGGTACTCCTCCCACTCCTGCTTCTTGTTGCGCAGGAAGAAGTCGTAGACGTGCTCGCCCAGGGTCTCCGCGACAAGTTCGCTGCGTTCCATCAGGGCGATGGCCTCGCCCAGGTTCTGCGGGAGGGGTTCGATGCCCATGGCGCGGCGTTCGGCGTCGGAGAGGGCCCAGACGTCGTCGTCGGCGCCCGGGGGGAGTTCGTAGCCCTCCTCGATGCCCTTGAGGCCCGCCGCCAGGAGGACCGCGTAGGAGAGGTAGGGGTTGGCGCCGGAGTCGAGGGAGCGGACCTCGACCCGCGCCGAACCCGTCTTGCCGGGCTTGTACATCGGGACGCGGATGAGCGCGGAGCGGTTGTTGTGGCCCCAGCAGATGTACGAGGGGGCCTCGCCGCCCGCGCCCGCGGTGCGCTCCGTGCCGCCCCAGATGCGCTTGTAGGAGTTGACCCACTGGTTGGTGACGGCGGAGATCTCGTCGGCGTGGCGCAGGAGCCCGGCGATGAAGGAGCGGCCGACCTTGGAGAGCTGGTACTCGGCGCCCGACTCGTAGAAGGCGTTGCGGTCGCCCTCGAAGAGGGAGAGGTGGCTGTGCATGCCCGAGCCGGGGAACTCCGAGAAGGGCTTCGGCATGAAGGTGGCCTGCACGCCCTGCTCCAGCGCGACCTGCTTCATGACGAGGCGGAACGTCATGATGTTGTCGGCCGTCGAGAGGGCGTCGGCGTAGCGGAGGTCGATCTCCTGCTGGCCGGGGGCGCCTTCGTGGTGGCTGAACTCGACCGAGATGCCCATCGATTCCAGCATGGTGATCGCCTGGCGGCGGAAGTCCATGCCGACGTTCTGCGGGGTGTGGTCGAAGTAGCCGGAGTTGTCGGCGGGGGTGGGGCGCGAGCCGTCGACCGGCTTCTCCTTGAGGAGGAAGAACTCGATCTCGGGGTGGGTGTAGAAGGTGAAGCCGAGGTCGGACGCCTTGGCGAGCGCGCGCTTGAGGACGTAGCGCGGGTCGGCGAAGGACGGCGAGCCGTCCGGCATGAGGATGTCGCAGAACATGCGCGCGGTGCCGGGGGCCTCGGCGCGCCAGGGCAGGACCTGGAAGGTGGCGGGGTCGGGCTTGGCGATCATGTCGGACTCGTAGACCCGCGCGAAGCCCTCGATCGCGGAGCCGTCGAAGCCGATGCCCTCGTCGAACGCCTGCTCCAGCTCGGCCGGCGCGACGGCGACGGATTTCAGGAAGCCGAGGACGTCGGTGAACCACAGGCGCACGAAACGGATGTCCCGCTCCTCAAGCGTGCGGAGCACGAACTCCTGCTGCTTATTCATATCCACCCATCCTTGCTGGTCGAGCCGCCTTGCACCGTTGCCGTGCCCTGGGCGTACGAGCATCCCACCACACGGTTTCCCGCAGGTTGCGAACACAAGGACGATCTCCCGCGGGCGCAACCGCTCCCGCCATAGTGCATCGCCCGCACGCCCTGGCCGACAGGTCCCGAGGGGCACGGGAGGCCGCGCCCATTGTGGGGGACCACTCCCTCCCCGGTCGACCCGCTCCCCCACGGGTCCCGTGCAGCCCCTCAAGTCCCGTACGGCACAGAGGGGTTGAGGATACGGAGGCGGGGGTGGCGACGTCGCGCGAAACGGCGTGAGCCGCGCGTACCACCCCAAGGCGGGGCAAAAGACACGCCATGCGTTGCGCCGAGAATGCCTCGAAATCAGCAAACGGCGCGGCGCCGGATTGCCGGACGCGGCTGATCGCCACCGCGTCGCGCGCCCCGTACGGCCCGCACAGCCCCGCCCCGCGCACCCCGTACGGCCCCGCCCCACCCCCACATCGCGTCAGAGAGACGATTACACTGGGGACCGTGCCTCAACTACGTCTCGCCCTGAATCAGATCGATGCCGTCGTCGGTGATCTCGACGCCAACGCGGACTCGGTCGTGCAATGGACCCGGCACGCCGCGGAGCGGGGCGCCCATCTGGTCGCCTTTCCCGAGATGGTGCTGACCGGCTACCCCGTGGAGGACCTCGCGCTGCGCTCCACCTTCGTGGACGCCAGCCGCGCCGCCCTGCGCGCGCTCGCCACCCGCCTCGTCGACGAGGGCCTCGGCGGGCTCCCCGTCGTCCTCGGCTACCTCGACCGCAGCGAAACCGACCAGCACCGCTACGGGATGCCCGCCGGCTCCCCGCGCAACGCCGCCGCCGTGCTGCACCAGGGCCGCGTCGTGCTCCGTTTCGCCAAGCACCACCTGCCGAACTACGGCGTCTTCGACGAGTTCCGCTACTTCGTGCCCGGCGACACGCTGCCCGTCGTGCGGGTGCACGGCGTCGACGTGGCCCTCGCCATCTGCGAGGACCTGTGGCAGGACGGCGGCCGGGTGCCCGCGACCCGCGCGGCGGGGGCGGGCCTGCTGCTGAGCATCAACGCCTCCCCCTACGAGCGCGAGAAGGACGACACGCGCCTCGACCTGGTCCGCAAGCGCGCCCAGGAGGCGGGCTGCACGACCGCGTACGTCGCGATGTCCGGGGCGCAGGACGAGCTGGTCTTCGACGGCGACTCGATCGTCGTCGACAAGGACGGCTCCGTCATCGCGCGTGCCCCGCAGTTCTCCGAGGGCTGCTTCCTCCTCGACCTGGACCTCCCCCCTGCCCCGGCCGAGGAGCCGGCGGGGACCCTCCACGACGGCCTGCGCATCGAGCACGCCACGATCTCGCCCACGCCGCTGCCCGCGTACGAGCCGGAGTACACCGGGGAGTACGCCGAGCGCCTGGAGGACGCCGAGGAGGTGTACGGGGCGCTCGTCACGGGGCTGCGCGCGTACGTGCGCAAGAACGGCTTCCGCACCGTGCTCATCGGTGTCTCCGGCGGCATCGACTCCGCGCTCACCGCCGCGATCGCCTGCGACGCGATCGGCGCGGAGAACGTGTACGGGGTCTCGATGCCGTCGAAGTACTCCTCGGAGCACTCCAAGGACGACGCGGCCGACCTCGCCGCGCGCACCGGGCTGCACTACCGCTCCGCGCCCATCGCCCCGATGTTCGACGCCTTCATGGACGCCCTCGGCTTCACGGGGCTCGCCGAGGAGAACCTCCAGGCGCGGCTGCGCGGCACGACGCTGATGGGCATCTCCAACCAGGAGGGGCAGATCGTCCTCGCGCCCGGCAACAAGTCGGAGCTGGCGGTCGGCTACTCGACGCTCTACGGGGACGCGGTCGGCGCCTACGGCCCGATCAAGGACGTCTACAAGTCGCAGGTCTTCCAGCTCGCCCGCTGGCGCAACCGGGCGGCCGAGGAACGCGGCGAGACCCCGCCCATCCCGGAGAACACGATCGCGAAGCCGCCGAGCGCCGAGCTGCGCCCGGGGCAGGTCGACACGGACTCGCTGCCCGACTACGACGTGCTCGACCGCATCCTCGCGATGTACGTCGACCGGGACCAGGGCTCGGACGAGATCGTCGCGGCCGGTTTCGACCCGGAGGTTGTCGCAAGGGTGCTGCGCATGGTCGACAACGCCGAGTACAAGCGGCGGCAGTACCCGCCGGGGACGAAGATCTCGGCGAAGGGGTTCGGGAAGGACCGGCGGATGCCGATCACGAATCGGTGGCGGGAGCGCGCCGGGGCGTGAGGTCCGGGGGCGGGAGGGGTGGGGCAGCGCGTTCCTGCCGTTCCCGCCCCTCTTGGCGTTTCTGCTGGTGGCCCTTCCCGGGGCTCCGCCCCGGACCCCGCTCCTCAATCTCCCCCAGCCTTCGGCCGGGAGGTACCCCCGGAGGGGCTGGATTTTGTGGGCCCCCACACTGAGGGCGCGGGTCCGAGGCTCAGGGCACCTCTCAGCTCGTTTCCGCCAGGCGGATCGACGCCGCCACCGGGAGGTGGTCGGAGCCGGTGCGGGGGAGGGTCCAGGAGGAGACCGGTTCGGCGCCGCCGACGAGGATCTGGTCGATGCGGGCCATCGGGAAGCCGGCCGGCCAGCTGAAGCCGAAGCCCTTGCCGGCCGCGCCCTGCGTGGAGCGGAGCTGCGAGGTCACCGGGGAGAGGGCGCGGTCGTTCATCGTGCCGTTGAGGTCGCCGACGAGGAGCTTGTTGGTGAGCGGTTCCTCGCGGATCGCCTTGCCGAGCGCCTCGGCGCTGCGGTCGCGCTGACCGGCGACGAAGCCGGTGTCGAGCTTGACGCGGACCGAGGGCAGGTGCGCGACGAAGACCGCGACGGGGCCCCGGGGGGTCTCGGCGGTGGTGCGCAGGGCGCGCTCCCAGCCCAGTTCCAGGTCGACGGCCTTGGTGCCGCGCAGCGGGTACTTGCTCCAGAGGCCGACGGTGCCCTTGGTGACGTGGTAGGGGTACGTGGCCTTGAGGGCGCTCGCGTACTTGGGCACGGCCTGCTCGGTCAGCTCCTCCAGGGCGAGGAGCTGGGCGCCGGAGCCGACGAGGGTGCGGACGGTGCCGGGGAGGTCGCCGTTCTCGGCGTTGACGTTGTGGGTGACGACGGTGAGGTCGCCGCGCGACTGGTCGTGGCCGAGGACGAGACCGCCGAACAGGTTGAGCCACACCGCGACGGGCACCACGAGGGCGAGGAGCGCGGTCGCCGAGCGCCGTACGAGCGCGAGGACGAGGAGGACGGGGACGAAGAGCCCGAACCACGGCAGGAAGGTCTCCAGGAGGCTGCCGAGGTTGCCGACACGGTTCGGGACATGGGCGTGGACGACCATGAGGCCCGCCAGCGCGAGCGCGAGCACGGCGAGCACGATGCCGCGCCGCCACATCCCCGGGAGCCGCCCGCCGCCCTGGGTCCCGGTCCGCCGGCCCGCGAGGCGCATCCGGGCGCGCAGCCCTTCGGTGCGCTGTCCCTCAGTACCCGTTTCCGCCTTGTACGCCTGCGCCATCGTGCCGCCTCACTGACCACCGTGCACCCGTTCCGCACCTGAACCCTAGGGGATGAAAAGGCCCCCGCCCGCCGCCACGGCGGACCTGTGGGAAGTCTGGGCACGGAGGGGCCCGGCGGGAGTTCCTGGTTGGGTGCGGGCTGTGGCTTTTGTACGTGCCGGACCGCCCCCTCTTTCCGCGATCACGTGCGAGGTGTCACCATGGGGAGTGAATCCGGGGACGCCGCCAGGGCGCCTCGAGATGACCAGAAGGAGCCGCGTGATGAGCGAGCTTTCCGCTGCCCGCGCACAGTCAGAAACCCCCACCGGGACCCTGTACGGCAAGGCCGTGCGCCGCCGGGTCACCGTGCACGACATCGCCCGCGCCAAGGAGCGCGGCGAGAAGTGGGCGATGCTCACCGCCTACGACGCCATGACCGCCTCCGTCTTCGACGAGAGCGGCATCCCGGTCCTCCTCGTCGGGGACTCGATGGGCAACTGCCACCTCGGCTACGACTCGACCGTCCCCGTGACGCTCGACGAGATGACGATGCTCTCCGCCGCCGTCGTACGGGGCACCAAGCGCGCCCTGATCGTCGCCGACCTCACCTTCGGCTCGTACCAGGAGGGCCCGCGGCAGGCGCTGCGCTCGGCGATGCGCCTCGTCAAGGACGCCGGGGTCGGCGCCGTGAAGCTGGAGGGCGGCGAGCGCTCGCACGAGCAGATCAGGACGCTCGTCGAGGCAGGCATCCCCGTGATGGGCCACATCGGGCTCACGCCGCAGTCGGTGAACGCCATGGGGTACCGCGTGCAGGGGCGCGGCGAGGAGGCGGCGGCCCAGCTGCTGCGCGACGCGAAGGCCGTGCAGGACGCGGGTGCCTTCGCCGTCGTGCTCGAACTCGTCCCCGCGGAGCTGGCCGCCGAGGTCACGCGCACGCTCGGGATTCCGACCGTCGGCATCGGCGGCGGCGCGGCGACGGACGCGCAGGTGCTGGTGTGGACCGACATGATGGGGCTGACGGGCGGCAAGGTGCCGGGTTTCGTGAAGCGGTACGCGGACCTGCGCGGCCTCCTGGGCGACGCGGCCCGTACGTTCGCCGCCGAGGTCGCGGGCGGCGCCTTCCCGGCGGCGGAGCACGAGGTGCACTGACGGCCGGGCGCGGGGTGCGCCGACGTCCGCAGGGGCGCGGTGACACGGCGCGCGACGGCCGGGGCCGGTCCGGCGGGGTCTCCCGCGGGGCCGGCCCTTTCGCGTGCGAGGGGCGCGTACGGTCGCGCAGGAGGTCGCGTATGCGGTCGCACCACGGGGGCGCATTCGCTCACGCGTGCGCCCCCTGGACCGACGGGACGCCGACAGATCGCCTCTTCGCGCAGGTCACCGCCGTGTAGGTGACTTGTGGGCGGCTTGTCGGTGGGGGCTGTCAGGGTTGTCGGCATGACGCGAATCGATACGACGAACACGTGGGGGGACGGCGGGGACATCGCCGTCTCGGTCCGCGGTCTGAAGAAGCACTTCGGCAGCACCAAGGCGCTCGACGG
Organism: Streptomyces sp. SID11385; assembly: GCF_010548245.1. Taxonomy (GTDB): domain Bacteria; phylum Actinomycetota; class Actinomycetes; order Streptomycetales; family Streptomycetaceae; genus Streptomyces. Next base: position 4,901 of record NZ_JAAGLR010000160.1, on the reverse strand, counting down.
GGTGGACCTCGATGTCCGCCGGGGCACCGTGCTCGGGGTCCTCGGCCCCAACGGCGCGGGCAAGACGACGCTCGTGCGCTGCCTGTCCACCCTGCTCACGCCGGACGCGGGCTCCGCGACCGTGGCGGGCATCGACGTCCTGCGCCAGCCGAAGGAGCTGCGCCGCAGGATCGGCCTCACGGGCCAGTACGCCTCGGTCGACGCGAAGCTCTCCGGGCGCGAGAACCTGTACCTGATCGGGCGACTGCTCGACCTGAGCCGCGCCGAGTCGCGGCGGCGTGCCGACGAGCTGCTGGAGCGGTTCTCACTCACCGAGGCGGCGAAGCGCGTGGCGGGGACGTACTCCGGCGGGATGCGGCGCCGGCTCGACCTCGCCGCCTCCATGATCGGCCGCCCCGCCGTGCTCTACCTGGACGAGCCCACCACGGGCCTCGACCCGCGCACCCGCCAGGAGGTGTGGAGCGAGGTGCAGAGCATGGTCGGCGACGGCGTGACCGTGCTCCTCACCACGCAGTACATGGAGGAGGCGGAGCAGCTCGCGAGCGAGCTGACCGTCATCGACCGCGGGCGGGTCGTCGCCGAGGGGGCGATCGACGAGCTGAAGTCCCGCGTCGGCGGCCGGGTGCTGCGGGTGCGCCCGGCGGACCGGAGCGTCCTGGCCGAGGTCGCCCGGCTCGTCGAGGAGAGCGGCCTCACGGGGCTCGCCACGCCCGCGCTCGACCAGGAGAGCGGCAGCGTCCTCATCCCCCTGCTGAGCGACGAACAGCTCACCGCGGTCATAGGACTGCTCGCCTCGAAGGACGTGGCGCTCGCCGACCTGCGCACCGAACTGCCGAGCCTGGACGAGGTCTTCCTCTCGCTCACCGGCCAGAAGGCCACCCACACCGACCAGGAGCAGCCGCAGGACGGCGCCGCCCCCGTACGAGAGAAGGTCTCGGCATGAGCACCGCCACCCTCACCGCGCCCTCGTCCGCCCCCGTCGTGGACGAGGCCAGGATCGGGCTGCGCGCCCACCTGCGGCACATCGGGGCGCTGACCCGCCGCAACATCCTGTGGATCAAGCAGGACCCGGAGTCGATGTTCGACGCCGTCCTGATGCCGCTCGTCTTCACGCTGCTCTTCGTCTACGTCTTCGGCGGCGCGATCGCCGGCAAGGGCAACCAGCAGGAGTACGTGAACTACGTCGTCCCCGGCCTCATGGCGATGATGGGGATGAACATGGCGACCGGCGTGGGGACCGGCTTCAACCAGGACTTCCAGACCGGTGTCATGGACCGCTTCCGGAGCCTGCCGATCGCCCGGTCCTCGGTCCTCATCGCGAAGATCATGGTCGAGATACTGCGGCTCGTCGTCGCGATGGGTGTGCTGCTCGCGGTCGGTTTCGCCCTCGGGCTCTCGATCTCGAACGTGCCAGGGCTCTTCGCCTCGGTCGGTCTGTCGATCCTCTTCGGCTCCTCGCTCATGTGGGTCTTCCTCACGCTCGGCGTGACGATGAAGAGCGCGCAGGCCATCCAGGCGATGGGCTTCCTCGTGATGATGCCGCTCCAGTTCGGCTCCTCGATCTTCACGCCGACCTCGACGATGCCGGGCTGGCTCCAGGCTTTCACCGACTACAACCCGATCTCGACGCTCGCCGACGCCTCCCGGGCGCTGTGCAACGGCGGCCCGCTCACGCACGGGCTGACGTGGACGCTGATCTGGACGGTGGCGATCACGGCGGTCATGGCGCCGATCGCGATCCACAAGTTCCGCACGAAGTCCTCCTGAGCGGGGCGCGGGGGCGGCACGAGGGGCGGGGGACGGATGACGGACGGGTGGAAGCCGCGGCTCCGGCGGGGACGGTCAGTTCCGGCCCGGGGACGCGGCTTCGCCGCTGCCGGAGGGCGCGGCCTCGCTGTCGTGCGGGGTGGCAGGGACCGCTTCGCGGAGCAGGGCGAGGCCCTCGCGGAGGCCGAGGCGGGCGCCCTCCGTGCGCGCACCGGCCACGGAGGGGGCGTCGAGCGGGAAGGCGGCGTCCTCGACGGCTGCCGTGATGAGCCGCTCGGTCTTCTCGTGCAGCTCGGTCTCGACGCGGGACTCGTGGTGCTGCTCGGGGAGCGCGCCGCCGACGGCGGCGAGGAGGCGCGCGGCGAGGAGCAGGTCGGGCGCGGAGCGGCGGGCCGTGCCGCGCAGGGCCAGCGCGTAGGCGGCGGTCCGCAGGTGGCCGGCGGGGAGCTGGGGGGCCATGAGGAGCGCGATGTCCTCGAAGATCACGTCGATGGCCTGCCCCAGGTGGCGCAGGGCCTCCTCGTATCGGCCTTCCAGGGCGTCGAGCCAGCCCTCCAGCCGCCCGATCATGCTGTCGAAGAGGACGAAGGAGCCGGAGCCGAAGTCGGCGCGCAGCCGGTCCACGACCTGCCACGCCTCGGCGAGGCGACCGGTCCCCGCGTAGCGCATGGCGAGGAAGAGGTGGGCGACGGGCCGGGCCTCGGCGCTCACCGGGCCCTCCTCCTCGAAGATCTCCCGCAGGAGTCTCTCGCCCCGCGCGCTCTCCGCGGGGTCGCCGGACTCGATGAGGAGGCCGCCCATCCGGGCCCGCAGGACCCCGGTCTGGCTGTGCGCGCCGAGGGCGGCGGCGTGGGTCATCGCCTCCTCGTAGGCGGCGGCGGCCTCGGCGTAGCGCCCGTGGCCCTCCAGGACCTCCGCGCGGGCGGCAAGGGCCTCGGCGGCGCCCCAGCTGTCGCCGAGTTCGCGGAAGATCCGCAGTGCCTCGCCCGCGTCGGCGAGAGCGTCGCCGTCGAGGTCGGTGCGGTTGGCGAGGAGGTTGGCGCGGTTCTGGAGGGCGACGGCGAGTTCCCAGGGCAGGCCGAGGTCCCGCGCGGTGCGCACGGTGCGGTCGGCGACCTCGTGGACGAGGGCGAGGTCGCCGGTGAAGAGGATGGCGAAGAACCAGACGTTGGCCGGGGGACGGCAGGTCTGCGGCAGCCCCGGGCGGTAGACCTCGGCCACCTTGTGCAGGCGTCTGCGCCCGGCGGGATCGCCCCAGCGCTCCAGGTCCATGTCCATGTGGGCGAGGTGGATGAGGTGCACGCCGCGCCGGGCCTCGTCGAGCACGGCGCCGGTCCACGGCGGGGGCGTGGCGGTGCAGCTCTCCGGCACGGGCGACGCCTCGGCGGCGTCGTCGGCGAAGGGGTCGGGGCCGAGAGCGGCCGCCGCGCCCGCCCACTGCATGGCCTCGCCGCGCGGGCCGCGGATCTGCCAGTACCAGGCGAGCGAGAGGACGAGGCACAGCGCCTCCTGCTCCTCGGCCCGTTCCACGGCCTCGCGCAGGGCGAGGCGCAGGTTCTCGTACTCCGCCTCCAGGCGGGCGATCGCGGCGACCTGCCGGGGGCCGCGCAGCAGCGGGTCGGTGGTGCGGGCCAGTTCGCGGTAGTGCAGCAGGTGGGCGTGGCGGGTCGCCGCCTCGGCGCCCTCCTCGGCGAGGCGTCCGGCGGCGTACTCGGCGACGGTCTCCAGGAGCCGGTAGCGCATGGTGCCGTCGGGGGCGGGCGCGGCGGTGACGAGGGACTTGTCGACGAGGGCGCCGAGCACGTCGGGCACGTCCCGGGCGGGCGCCCCGGGGGCGGCGCACACGGCTTCGACGGCGGCGAGGTCGCAGCCGCCGGCGAAGACGGAGAGGCGGGCGAGCACGGCGCGTTCGCGTGCGTCCAGGAGGTCCCAGGACCAGTCGACGACGGCGCGCAGGGTCTGCTGGCGGGGCAGTACGGTGCGGCTGCCGGTGGTCAGGAGCCGGAAGCGGTCGTCGAGGCGGTCGGCGATCTGGCGCGGGGTGAGCAACCGCAGCCGCGCGGCGGCGAGTTCGATGGCGAGGGGCAGGCCGTCGAGGCGGCGGCAGACCTCGGCGACGGCCTCGGGCTCGGTGGCGGGCGTGAAGCCGGGGCTGACGGCGGCGGCGCGTTCGGTGAAGAGGCGGCGCGCGGCGGGTTCGGGAAGGGGCTCGACGGGGCGGAGCACTTCGCCGGGGACGCCGAGCGGTTCGCGGCTGGTCGCGATGACGGTGAGGCGGGGGCAGCGTTCGAGGAGGGTCTGCGCGAGGTGCGCGGCGGCGCCGACGACGTGTTCGCAGTTGTCGAGGAGGAGGAGCATCCGGCGCGGGGCGCAGTACTCGGTGAGCCGGGTGAGGACGTCGTCGTACTGCCGGTCCGTCGCGACACGGAACTCCTCGGCCCCGGCGCCGCGCAGCACGGTCTCGCGCGCGCCGACCGCGCCGAGCACGGCGGCGGGGACGCTCCCGGGGTCGGTGACGGGGGCGAGTTCGGCGAGCCAGACGCCGTCGGGGGCGCGGTCGCTCAGGGTCTCGGCGGTCTCCTGGCTGAGCCGCGTCTTGCCGGAGCCGCCGGGCCCGAGCAGCGTCACGAGCCGGGAGCCTTCGAGGTCGGCGCGCAGGGTCTCGATGTCGGCGCGGCGGCCGACGAAGGAGGTGAGGCGCGCGGGGAGGTTGCCGGGGCGCGGGGAGCGGGGTGCGGCCGGCGGGGGCGGATTCGTGGGCGCGGGGCCCGGGTCGGGGGTGCTGCTCGCACCGCTGGTGGTGCCGGAATCGCTGGTGCCGCCGGGTTCACCCGCGCCGAGGAGTTCGGTGTGCAGGGCGCGCAGGGCGGGGCCCGGGTCGGTGCCGAGTCGGTCCGCGAGGGTTCGGGAGAGGGTCGCGTAGGCGGCGAGCGCTTCGGCGGGGCGTCCGGTGTCGCGCAGGGCGCGCAGGCGCAGCAGGTGGAGGGGTTCGTCGAGGGGATGGGCGCGGCACAGCGCGGTGAGCGGGGGCAGCGCCTCCTCGGCGTGGCCGAGGTCGAGTGCGGCGGCCCAGCGGGCGGTACGGGCCGTGCGCAGCCGTTCCGCCCAGTGGCGGGCCTCGGCCGCCGATCCGG
>NZ_JAAGLR010000125.1 GCF_010548245.1 Streptomyces sp. SID11385 | reverse complement strand
GCGGATCGCCGACATGCTCTCGGGGCAGGCCAGAGCCCGCGCGCTCGCCGCGCTCGGCCGCTTGCGCGTCGAACTCGTCGAGGATGTCGTGACGGGGGCCGGGGCCGGGCCCGGAGCGGCGGACGGGGAGGTCAGGCTGCGCTCGGGCGGTGCGCTGCCCGGGGATCTCGTGCTGTGGGCGATCGTCGCGGGGGTGCCGCCGCTCGCCGCCGACAGCGGCCTGGAGGTGGACGCCGCGGGCCGGGCCGTGGTCGACCCGTACCTGCGCAGCGTCAGCGACGGGCGGATCTTCGCCGTGGGCGACTGCGCCGCCGTGCCGGGCGCGCGCTTCGGCTGCCAGACCGCCGGGCCGCAGGCCGCGCACGCCGTGGACGTCCTCGCCCGGCTCCTCGCGGGCCGCGAGCCGAAGCCGTATCCGCTGCGGTACGTGGGCCGTTGCGTGAGCCTCGGACGAGCGGACGGCGTCATGCAGTTCACCCGTCGCGACGACTCCCTGCGCGCCGCGCACCTCGGGGGCCGGACGGGGGCCCGGGGCAAGGAGCTCATCGTGCGGGCGGCTGCCTTCGGCTCGCGGAAGGGGTTCAGCGGCTGAGGCGGTGTCCGGCCGGGGGGTGGAGGCGCATGGCCGGATCACGCGGACCGCGCACCGGTCCCGCCGGTCCCGCCGTTCCCCCGTCCGGCGTGCGAAGGTCCCGTAAGGTCGGGTTCGTGCCCCTCAACGACACGGACCTGGCCGCGCTCCTCGCCCCCGCCGGGCTGCGCTTCCTCGCACGCGTACGAGGCGAACCGGCCATGCCGCCCCTGCCCGAGGGCGGGGCCGCGTCCGCGCTGCCCGCCCAGGGACGGCACGACGCGCGCGCCCACGAGGTCGCCGCCGTGGACGCGCCGGACCTCGCCGACCGCGTCAACGCGGGCTGGTTCCGGATGGCGAAGGAGTTCCGGCTCCTCGACGCGGAGGAGGGGTTCGTCCTCGGGGTGGACTACGCGGCCACCCCGGGCGAGCGCCTCGACGGGGCGCACCGGGGCTGGGCGCGGGTGCGGCTCGGCGAGGAGTGGGACTTCGTCCGCAGCGAGGTGGAGCAGTTCAGGAGCGCGATGGCCGGACTCTTCACCGAGCGGTACGTACCGGAGTTCACCGTCCTCGCGGGCGACGGCCACCTCCTCATGAACACGACCGTGTGGGGCGACGGCACGGTGAGCACGCTGGCGGTGCGCGGACCGGGCACGCGGTGATCGTTCGCGGCCGCTCGTCCGGGGCCGCGCACGGGTCCGCCGGTTACGGTGAGCGGTGACCCCCGCCGGGCTCGCGCGCGTACGGGCCCGGTGTCGCTGCCGTTCCGTACGAGGTGACCGCCATGAGCGACCGTCCGCCCCTTTCCTCGGCCCCCACCGCGGCCCACCCGGCCCGCGTCTACAACGTCTGGCTCGGCGGCAAGGACCACTACCCGGTGGACCAGGAGGCCGCGGAACTCGCGGCCCGCGCCAATCCCGGCATCGTCCCCTCGGTCCGCGCCAACCGCGCCTTCCTCGGCCGCGCCGTCGAACACCTCGTCGCGGGGGGCGTCCGGCAGTTCCTCGACATCGGTACGGGCATCCCCGCCGCCGACAACACGCACGAGGTCGCGCAGCGCGCCGCGCCCGCGTCCCGGATCGTCTACGTGGACAACGACCCGGTCGTCCTCGCGCACGCCCGCGCGCTCCTCGTCAGCTCCGCCGAGGGCGCCACCGACTACGTGCAGGCCGATCTGCGCGAGCCCGAGAAGATCCTCGAAGAGGCCGCCCGTACGCTCGACTTCACCGAGCCCGTGGGCCTCATGCTCATCGCGGTGCTCCAGTACCTGCGCGACGAGGAGGACCCCTGGGACGTCGTACGGCGGCTCCTCGCGCCGCTCGCGCCCGGCAGCCACCTCGTGCTCTCGCACCCCGCGAGCGACATCGGCGCCGACGAGGTCGCCGAGTCCATGCGCGTCTACAACGAGCGCGCCGCCGACCACGCGGCGGCGACCCCCCGCACTCGCGAGCGGGTGGGCGAGTTCACCGCCGGCCTCGCCCTGGTCGACCCCGGCGTCGTCCCCCTGACCCGCTGGCGCCCGCGCGCGGACGACGTCCCGAACGACGAGCTGCCGATGTGGTGCGCGGTGGCGCGGAAGGAGGGGTGAGAAGGGGGGACCGGGAGCCGGGCGGCCGGGCGCGCCGGTTCAGCCGACCCGGACCAGCTCGCCCCGCTCCAGCGCCGTCCACACCGCGCCGTCCGGACCCGTCGTGATGCCGTGCGGTTCCGGCGCCTCGCCCGGGAGTCGTTCGTACGCGAGCACCGTTCCGTCCGGGGCGAGGGCGCAGACCCGGCCCGTGCCCCAGGCCGTGCACCACACCGTGCCGTCCGGCGCGACCGTGACCGCGTGCGGCCGGGCCGTTTCGCGGTCCGGGAGCGGGTGTTCGGTGATCCGGCCGTCCGGGGCGAGGCGGGCGAGCGCCCCGGCGGCGATCTCGGCGCACCACAGCGAGCCGTCCGGGCTCAACGCGATGCCGACCGGAGCGGCGCCCGGTGTCGGCAGGGGGTGCGTGGTGACCGTGCCGTCGAGCGCGACGCGGGCCACGGCGTGCGCCTGGTTGAGCGTGCACCACAGCGCTTCGCGGGCGGGATCGGCGACGAGCATCGAGGGGAACGCGCCGGGGACGGGCAGCGGGAACTCGGCGAACTCCCCCTCCGGCGTGAGCCGTCCGATCCGGCCGGGGGTCATCTCGGTGAACCACAGCGCGCCGTCGGGGCCCGTGGCGATCCCGTACGGGCCCGAGTCCGCCGTGGGCGGCGCGTACTCCCGCACCTCGCCGTCCCCCGAGATCCGCGCGATCCGGCCCGAGCCGTTGAGCGTGCACCACAGCGCCGCGTCCGGCCCCGGGGTGATCACGGTCGGGCGGCTGTCCGGCGCGAGGGCGAAGCTCGTGAGCCCGCCGCCGCCCGGCACGAAGCGGCCGATCCGGCCGTCCCCGGCGTACGTGAACCACAAGGCCCCGCCGTCCGGCCCCGATCCGGTCGCGAGGGAGTACGGGCCGGTGCCGCCCGAGGAGACGTCGTAGGCGGTGAGTGGGGGGCGGCGCATGGAGCCTCCGGGGCTCGGTGGGGGAGGCGAGCGTACCTCCCCCGAACGTTTCGCCCCCGTCCCGCGTCTAAGCCTCAGCCGCAGTGGAGGGTGGGGGAATGGCCGCAGGGCGTGGGCTCGGACGGGGTGAACAGCCGCCCCCGGCAGGGGTCGTGGACGTGGACGTGTCACGAGTGCGGGCCGTGCTCGTGCTCGGGGGCGTGCCGTGGGGGGAGTTGGACGACGGGGTGCAGGAGGTGCGGCTCAAACTCCTTGAGCAGCAGGCCGATCCGGGGCGCCCCGGGATACGCAACCCCTCCGCCTGGAGCGGCGTCGTGGCCGCGCGCGTCGCCGTGGACCGGCACCGGGCCGGGGCGCGCGAGGACGGTCTGCGCGCCCGGCTCGCGGCGCGGTGGGCGCGGCCGGAGGCCGTACGGCCGCTCGACGAGGACCGCACGCTCGCACTCACCGTCGCCGAAGCACTCGCGCGCCTCACGCCCGAGCAGCGGCACCTGCTCGTGCTCCGCTTCTACGTGGACCTGCCGGTCGCCGCCATCGCGCGCGAACTCGGCGTCCCCGAAGGCACGGTGAAGAGCCGGCTGCACGCCGCCACCGCCCGTATGCGGGCCCTGCTGAGCGAGACGGAGGGGGATTCCGGTGACCGGACCGACTGACGACGACGACCAGAGGCGTTCCCCCGAGACCGGCGCGACGGCCTCCGAGGAGGCCCGCCTCCGCCGCGCCTTCGCGCTCATCGCGGGGGAGTTGGCGGGGGAGGCTGCGGGGGAGCCTGTCGTGGGGCCGGTAGTGGAGTCCCGGGCGGAGGCGGCCGCCGTACCCGCTGCGACCTCCCCCCGCCTGGACGCCGAGCCGCAGGCCAACGCCCAGCCCCGCGAGGACCCCGCCCCCCTCCGCGCCCTCACCCCCGGCCGCCCCGTCCCGCCCCGCCTC
>NZ_JAAGLR010000089.1 GCF_010548245.1 Streptomyces sp. SID11385 | reverse complement strand
CCCCCGGCGAGGTCGGGCGGCGGCGGAGGCGGCCACGGCATCGGCGGCGGGCACGGGCTCGGGCCCGGGATCGACGGGCTGGACGACGCGGCCCGTACGCGTGGGGGCGGCGGTGACGGAACGGGTGCGCGCGGCGGCGACGGTACGAGCACGCCCGCGCCGGTGACCCGGCCCCCGTACATGCGGGAGGGCCCGAACCCGTACCCGGAGCACGCGACCCCGGAGCAGATCAAGGAGATCCAGGTCTACCGGGCGAACCACGAACCGGGCTACTTCGAGAAGTACTACAACAGGGAGGGCGACCGCCTCAGTCTCAAGGTCCACGACGAGAGCGCGCGCACGCCGGTCCAACTGCACGTCGATCCCGAGACGAAGGCCAAGCGGGCGGCGTCGGACGCCCCACCGCCGATCGGGGAGAAGTACGTGGACGAGGGCGCGAGAACGGGCGACCGCGCGGGAGCCCTGGACGAGAAGACGCTCAAGAAACTGGACGAGGCGGCGGCGGAGCGGCAGAAGTACATCGATGCCGCCTCGGAGGCCGAGAAGAAGAAGCAACTCCTGGCCAACGGGGGCGACTCGGAAGCACTACGGGCGGCGCAGCAGGAAGCCAAGACGGCGATGGCCGCGCGGACCGAGGCAGCGGAGCGGTACGGGGAGACGATCGCCAGGGAACAGGTCATCCCCGAGCACTACCCGGGGTCGACCCCGGAGACCTTGCACGGCCCGGCGAACGGCAACGACCAGTTCGACCAGGTGTGGAGGAAGCCGGACGGCGGCTATGTCGTGGTGGAGGCGAAGTCGACGGTGAGTACGGAGCTGGGGTCGCGGAAGATCGCCGCGCTTGAGGGAGACCGTGCGATGCAAGGCACACGTGACTATTTTATGGACATACTTGAACAGATGGACCGGCGCGGGAACGACATCCCGAGCGAAGGGGAACTCGCTGAGAAACTCAGAAAGGCGGTGAAAGAAGGAAATGTGGAGTACATACTCGTGAAGGGGAAGGTCGACGGCCCCCGGTACGCCGGGTATGAGAAATATCAGTTCAAACTGGATTAAGGAAGTTGAATGACGGTGACGGTGGATCGGCACGGGGTACTCGGACCGTATGCAGCTGAGGCGGCGAGCCGGCTGGAGCGAACTGTGGCGGAGGGGGTGGATTCGCTGGAGCAGTCGCCCGAAATGATTGACATGGATTTTCGGACGTCCCTCAGCTTGGTGCGAGCGCGGTTGGCGATCGACCCGGAGGCTTCAGAGTTGCCGACATGGGAGGCTGTGACGACGGCGTTGCAGTTGGGCTCGCTTTATTTTCGGCTCGGTATGCCGGGCGCAGTGGGGCCTGTAGTGGAACGGGTAGCCCGAGTTGAGCGCACTGTGCCGCTTCCTGCGGAGGATCAGCGTCGTCAGCCGAATTTCAGGTATTGGCTTAACGCCTTCTACCTTGCGGTGGTGTGCCGGGACGGCCCTCGGGCTGAGGCGTTGTGCGAGGTTCCTGTTGCGTTGATGCGGGAGGCGCCTTTCCGTTTTGATGAATACTTGCCGAATTGGGTGGGTGCTCTTCAGGCGTATTGTGTGGGGCGGCCTGATCTCGGTGAGAGGTTGACGGCTGCGATCCAGCTGTCCCACCCGTCCGTGTTGCGGGTGGTGGACGGCGACACGATGAACAAGGTGCTGTATCCGCCGATCAATTTGTTCTATCTGTTTCTTCGGGACAAGCGGGAGGAGTTCGGTCCTGCTCTGGTTGATGCGCTGAAGCTGCACAAGTCGTTCTGGTCTGCGGATGAAGACATGGTGAACGACGCCTCCGGATTCTCCTCGCTTCCTCTTCTGGCGATGGCTTGCCTTGCTCGGGACGCGGGGTTTCCGATCGATGTGGAGTCGCCCTACATTCCTCACTTTCTCCTCAGCGGGGAGTGGGTGGGGGAGTTCCCCACGTGAGCGGCGCTCGGATGGCATCGTGCGGAGTTGGGGCTTGTCCCGCCTGATGCGTGCGCCTGAGGAGTGTGGTTCGTGGGAGTGGGCGTTGGGTGGTGCGGCGCCGCCGGGGCTGGCGTCCGGGCTGGATGTGGCGGCGCGGATGGCGGCGGTGTTGCGGGGGCGTGGTCTTCTGGAGCCGGAGCAGGTGGAGTGGTTCTGGTTCGTCTACGACGTGGGTGATATCGGGATCAGGACGGTGCTCCCGGTGCGGGGCCGGCTCGACTCGGCTGACCTCGGCAGGCGTGTCGAGGCGAGTCGGCCTTCGGGGTATCCGGATGCACGGGTCGGGAACCTGTCGGTCTTGGGGCGAGGCGTGTGGATTGATGCCGAGGGGGAGGAGCGGCGCGAGGAGGGGCTCGTGGTGTTGAGTGTCGATCCGGATGAGCGTGAACTCTCGGCGGATGTAGCGGTCTTTCATGATGTCTGGGGGTATTTCGATTTTCGAGGGGTTCCGCATCCGGAGGTTCATCGGCGCAATGCTCCGAGGCTCGCTGCGGCGCTCGGGGAACTCGACGCGCTTCTTGGTGCGAAGGCGGAGGAGGGGGAGATGACGTACTTCGGGCGCGCCGAGGGGTACGGCATCGCCCTGCCCGACGTCATCGACGGTCGGGGCCCCGATCTCACCGACCGTCTGTGAGCGAAATGAGGGCGTGTGTCATTGCGTGGTGAGGGAAGGGCTGTGGGTGAAGATCTCGCGGCATAGTGTGCTCGGGCCGTATGCCGCTGAATTGGCGAGTGATTTGGAGAAGGAGGTGGCCGAAGATGTGGAGTCTCTGGAGCGGTCCCCGGGCATGATTGATGCCTACTTCCGTGACTCCATTTCCTGGGTGCGGGCGCGATTGGCGATCGACCCGGAGGGTGCGGAGTTGCCGACGTGGAAGGCCGTGACCACAGCCACGCAGTTGGGGTCCCTTTATTTTCGGCTGGGTGCCCCGGATGCTGTGGGGCCCGTGGTGGAGCGAGTGGCCCGAGTGGAGCGGTCTGTACCGCTTCCTGTGGAGGATCAGCGGCGTAAGCCGAATTTCGGATACTGGCTCGATGCCTTCTTCCTGGCGGTGGTGTGCCGGGACGGGCCCCGGGCCGATGCATTGTGCGAGGTTCCTGTTGCGTTGATGCGCGAGGCGCCTTTCCATTTCGACGAGTACCTGCCGAATTGGGTGGGTGCCCTTCAGTCGTATTGTGTGGGGCGGCCTGATCTGGCGGAGAAGTTGACGGCTGCGATTCAGCTGTCCCACCCGTCCGTGTTGCGGGTGGTGGACGGCGAGACGATGAACAAGGTGCTGTATCCGCCGATCAACTTGTTCTATCTGTTTCTTCGGGACAAGCGGGATGAGTTCGGCCCTGCTCTGGTTGATGCGCTGAAGCTGCATAAATCGTACTGGTCTGCGAATGAAGACTCGGTGAAGAACATCGCCGGTTTCTTTTCGCTTCCCCTTCTGGCGATGGCTTGCCTTGCTCGGGACGCGGGTTTCCCGATCGATGTGGAGTCGCCCTACATTCCCCACTTTCTCCTCAGCGGGGAGTGGGTGGGGGAGTTCCCCACGTGAACCGACGGGCGGGCGGCAGCCGACGCCGCGCGTGCCCGTGCGGTACCCACTTGCCCTCGTGGGGTGTGGTGGGGGATTTTCTTGGGGACGAAGGGGGAGGGGGCCGTTGTGGGTGCGCAGGACTATGACGGGCAGTTGCTGGAGTCGGTCGCCGTGCGGCGGCGGAGGTTGCGCGACGCCGTGGTGTTCGGGGGGCGGCGGAGCAGGCGGGCCTGGGACGAGCGGGCGGGGAAGGCCGTCGTGGGGATGGTGATCGCGGCGGTGCTGTGCGCGGGGTGCGTCGGGTGGTCGTTCCTCTCGCACCGGGTGATCGGGAAGAGCACGTACGGGGTGTCGACGCGGTGAGTGGTACGGGCGCGCTGAGCAGAGTGACGCTGGTCGGGGAGCGGCGGCGGGCCGATCTGGTCCTTCCGGCCGGGGAGCCGGTCGGGGTGCTGCTGCCGGAGATCCTGCGGGTGCTCGACGACCGGGTCGGGGAGCGGCCCGAGGTGCGGCAGTTGATCACCGTGGAAGGTGAGGCGCTGGCGCAGGACGTGACGCTGGAGGGCGCCGGGATCGCGGACGGCGCGGTGCTGCGTCTCGTACGGGCCGAGGACGCGCCCTCCGCGCCGGTCGTGCACGACGTGAGCGACGAGGCCGCCGCCGACCTGGAGGTACGGGCCTGGCGCTGGGGGCCCGGGGCGCGGCGCGCCGCGGCCGGGCTCGCGGCGACCGGCTGGGCG
>NZ_JAAGLR010000058.1 GCF_010548245.1 Streptomyces sp. SID11385 | reverse complement strand
CCGCATGTCGAACGACGTGTGGGGCACGCCGGTGCTCGCCGACGACCTCGTGTACGTGACGTCCTTCGAGGTGCACGCGCTCGACGTGGCCACCGGCCGCCGCCGCTTCAAGACGCGGGACGTCGCCCTCGTCATGGCCGTCGACCAGGGCCGCATCCACGCCTCGGACGGACCCGGCGTGCACGCGCTCGACGCCCGCACGGGCAACGAGATCTGGCGCGCCGCGGCGCCCGGCTGGGTCTACGGGCTCGCCGCCGGGCGCGGCACCGTGCTCACCGCGAGCCGCGGCGGCACCGTGCGCGGCTGGGACGCGGCGAGCGGGGAACGGCTCTGGGAGGCGAGCGGCCTCCAGACCGACTTCGAGACGGCCGAGGCGGCCCCCGTCCTGCACGAGGGCACCGCCTACCTGTGGCAGGACGCCCGGCTGCGCGCCGTCGACGCGCGCACGGGCGCCGAGCGCTGGTCGTACCCGGTCGGCGATGTCAGCGCCTGCGGCGGCGTCCCGCTGCGCATCACGCCCGCGGCGGACGGCAGCGTGTACGTGTGCGCGGGCACCCGCGTCCTCGCGATCGAGGCGCTCGGCGGGCGCGTGCGCTGGCAGTTCGAGGCGCCCGCGATCTTCCTCAGCCCGCCCGCCTTCGCGCCGGGTCCCGCCGTCACGGGCGGTGGTGTGTACGTGGCGGACTACCACGGCGCGGTGTGGGCGCTCGACGCGGAGGACGGCCGCGACCGCTGGCGCATCGCGACCGAGGCCCGCTCCTCGGTCGACCCGGTGCTCGTCGCGGGCGGCCTCGTCCACGTCGCCTCGGGCAACGGCATGTACACCCTCAACGCGGTGCACGGCACGCCCGCCTGGCGCTTCCAGGCGGGCGGCGACATCGTCGGCGCGCCGGTCGCCTCGGGCGATCTGCTGCACTTCGGCTCGGCGGACAACTGCCTCTACACGCTGAGCGCCTCGGGCGGCCAACTGCGCTGGAAGCTCCTCACGGGCGGCGCCGTGACCGGCTCGCCCGTCGTGCGCGGCGGCGTGGTCTACGCGTGCAGCGGCGACCGCTGCGTGTACGCGCTCGACGCGAAGGAGGGAACGGGGACGCAGTCGGCGCAGGGGTGCGGCTGAATCCCCGGTCCGGCCCCGCCTCAGTCCTTCTCGCGCCGGATCGCCGGGATCGTCGGCAGGGGAGTGGTCGGCTCGGGCTCGTGGCTCGCGTACGGGCCCGGGCGGCTCGACCCGTACGCGCCGCTGCCGCCGCCGGGACCGTACGAGGCCGGCGCGCGCCAGTCGTCGGCGTCGGGGCCGTCCTCGTACGGGCCCGCGCTCGCGGGC
>NZ_JAAGLR010000021.1 GCF_010548245.1 Streptomyces sp. SID11385 | reverse complement strand
CAGGTGCAGGCGGTCGACGCCCCACATCCGCTGGTCGCCGAGCGCCGCCGAGCCGTAGAGGTCGATGACCAGCGCGCCGTGCCGGGCGGCCAGTTCGTCGATGCACGCGAACAGGGCCTCCATGCGCGGCCGGAAACGGTCGAACACCGGGCCCTGCCGGCCCGGGCTGCGCATGAGCACCAATTGCTTGCAACTCGGCGCCAGCGTCTCGACCGCCTCTTCGAGCAGCCCGCGCACCCTGCCCATGTCGCACTTGGGGCGCAGGGTGTCGTTGAGCCCGCCGACGAGAGTCACGACATCGGCGCCCATCTTCGCGGCGGGACCGACCTGTTCGCGCACGATCTGCTCGATGAGCTTGCCGCGCACGGCGAGGTTGGCGTACCGGAATCCGGGGGCGCGGGTCGCGAGACGGGCGGCGAGCAGATCCGCCCACCCCCGGTAGGACCCGTCGGGCAACTGGTCCGACATGCCCTCGGTGAAGCTGTCCCCGACGGCGACGAGGCTGGTGTAGGTGGCATTGATCGACATGGCGAGTGCGATCGTACCGGCCGGTACGGGGCCCGGGCGAGCCCGGTGGCGGCCGGGCCCGGCCGCCACCACCTGCCCGTACCGGCCGCCGCTCAGGCCGCCACCGGCTCCGTCCCCCTGCCGATCAGCTCGCGCAGGACGTCCTCCAGCGCGACGAGGCCCACCAGCCCTTCGCCCGGGGCCGTGACCGCCGCGAGGTGGGCGCCCTCGGCGCGCAGCGCGGTCAGGGCCGCGTCGAGCGGGGTGCCGGCCGGGAGGCGGGGGAGAGGGCGCAGCTCGCGCGGGGCGAAGGGGAGGTCGGCGGGGCGCGGGCCGAGCGCGTCCTTGACGTGCAGGTAGCCCAGGAGCCGCCCGTCCGCGTCCGCGACCGGGAAACGCGAGTACCCGGACGCGGCGGCGAGCGCCACGAGCCCGTCGGGGGTCGTCCCGAGCGGAGCCGTCACGAGGCGCCGCGGCGGGATCGCCACGTCCCGTACCGGTCTGCGGCCGAGCGCCAGCGCGTCCCGCAGCCGCCGCCCGGAGCGCGCGTCGAGGAGTCCCGCCGCGTGCGCGTCGGCCACGAGGCGCGCCATCCCGTCGTCCGAGAACGCCGCGGCGACTTCGTCGCGCGGCTCGACGCGCAGCAGGCGCAGCACGCCGTTCGCCACCGCGTTCACCCCGGAGATCACGGGGCCGAGCGCCCGCGTGAGCGCCACGAGCGGCGGACCGAGCCACAGCGCCGCGCGCACGGGGTCCGCGAGCGCCATGTTCTTCGGGATCATCTCGCCGAGCAGCATGTGCAGGTACGTCGCGAGCGCGAGCGCCACGACGAAGGCGGCCGGGTGCACGAGCCCGTGCGGCAGGCCCACGGCGCCGAAGCCGGGCTCCAGGAGGTGCGCGATCGCCGGTTCGGCGACGATCCCGAGCACGAGCGTGCACAGCGTGATGCCGAGCTGCGCCGCCGCCATGAGCCCGGAGACGTGCTCCAGCCCCCACAGCACGCGACGCGCCCGCCGCTCCCCGGCTTCCGCGCGCGGCTCGATCTGCGCACGGCGCACCGAGACGAGCGCGAACTCGGCGCCGACGAAGAAGGCGTTCGCGACGAGGGTGGCCAGGGCGATGAGCAGTTGCAGCGCGATCACAGGCTCGGCTCCCTCGTCCGCGCGTGCGCCGCGCCGCCCGGTGCGAGCAGTCGTACGCGCCCGGCGCGCCGCCCGTCCGCGCTGTCCACCCGCAGCTCCCAGCCGGCCACGCGCACGCGGTCCCCGGCGCGCGGGACGCGCCCCAGC
>NZ_JAAGLR010000003.1 GCF_010548245.1 Streptomyces sp. SID11385 | reverse complement strand
CCCCCGCACGCGCCCCCCACCCTTCACCTCCGCTTCGCCCGCGCGCCACCGGGGCGACCTTGACAACTCCCTGCCCCAGGACGGAGATTGACGCGCGTAGAACCCGCGGTACGCATCCGCCCCGGCCTTCGCCCGAAGGCCGCTCCCAGACCTGGAGTCGCGCCCCATGCCCGTTCCCTCCCGCCGCCGCACGGCGCTCACCGTGGCCTCCGCCACCGCGACCGCGCTGGCGGCCGGCATGCTGCTCACCGCCCCCGCGTCGGCCGCGCCGGCCGACGGCCCGAGCATCCACACCATCCAGGGCACGACCCGCGTCTCGCCGTACACGGGCCGGCACGTCACCGGCGTGAGCGGCGTCGTGACCGGCGTGCGCGGGTACGGCTCGCGCGGCTTCTGGTTCCAGGAGACGAAGCCGGACAACAACCCGGCGACGAGCGAGGGCGTCTTCGTCTTCACCTCCTCGGCGCCGAAGGTCGCGGTCGGCGACGCGGTACGGGTGGACGGCGATGTCGTCGAGTACGTGCCGGGCGGCGCCGCCTCGGGCAACCAGGCCGTCACCGAGATCGAGAAGCCCACCGTCACCGTCGTCTCCTCGGGCAACGAGGTCCCCGCCCCCGTCGTGATCTCGGCGGGCACCGTCCCCGACGCCTTCACGCCGAAGGGCAGGGCGAGCGACAACGGCTACGTCAACGGCCTCAAGCTGCGCCCCACGAAGTTCGCCACGGACTACTACGAGTCCCTGGAGGGCATGAACGTCCGCATCGGCACCTCGCGCGTCGTCGGCGCGACCGACCCGTACAGCGAGCTGTGGGTCACGGTGAAGCCGCGGGAGCACACCACGGAGCGCGGCGGCACGCTGTACGGCGGCTACGACGCGCAGAACGGCGGGCGCCTCCAGATCCAGCAGCTCGCGCCCGTCGCCCAGCAGCCCTTCCCCGTCGCGAACGTCGGCGACACCCTCGCGGGCCCGACCGAGGGCCCGATGGACTTCAACCAGTACGGCGGCTACACCATCGCGGCCACGACGATCGGGAAGGCCGAGGACGGCGGCCTCGTACGGGAGTCGGCGGAGCCGGGCGCGGACGACGAGCTGTCCGTCGCCACGTACAACGTCGAGAACCTCGACCCCACCGACCCGCAGGAGAAGTTCGACGCGCTCGCCGACGGCGTCGTCACGCACCTCGCCTCGCCCGACATCGTCTCGATCGAGGAGGTGCAGGACGACAACGGCGCGAAGGACGACGGGACCGTCTCGGCGGAGCAGACGCTGAAGAAGTTCACCGACGCGATCGTGGCGGCGGGCGGCCCGCGCTACGCCTGGCGCGGCATCGACCCGGAGAACGACAAGGACGGCGGCGAGCCCGGCGGCAACATCCGGCAGGTCTTCCTCTACAACCCCGGCCGCGTCTCCTTCACGGACCGCTCGGGCGGCGACGCGACGACGGCGACGGCCGTCGTGGAGCGCGACGGGGCCCCGGCGCTCGCGGCCTCGCCGGGCCGCGTGGACCCGGCGAACCCGGCGTGGCAGGACAGCCGCAAGCCGCTCGCGGGCGAGTTCGTCTTCCGCGGCGAGACGGTCTTCGTCGTCGCCAACCACTTCAACTCCAAGGGCGGCGACCAGCCCCTGACGGCGGAGCGGCAGCCGCCCGTGCGCAGTTCCGAGACGCAGCGCCACGCGCAGGCCGCTTCGGTCAACGGCTTCGTCCGCCAGCTGACGGCGCTCGACAAGAAGGCCCGCGTCGTCGTCCTCGGCGACCTCAACGACTTCGAGTTCTCCGACACGACGAAGACCCTGACGAAGGGCAACGTCCTGCGCTCCGGCATCGAGCAGCTCCCGGCCGACGAGCGCTACACCTACGTCTACCAGGGCAACAGCCAGGTCCTGGACCAGATCCTGGTGAGCAAGGGCGTCACGTCCTTCACCTATGACAGCGTCCACATCAACGCCGAGTTCGCCCAGCAGAACAGCGACCACGACCCCCAGTTGCTGCGTTTCCGGCCGTGACGGGCCGAGGGGGTACGGGGCGCGCCCCGTACCCCCTCATGTCACCGCCGCGCCCGCACGGCCAGGAACCCGGCCACCGCGAGCGCGGCGACCGCGGCGACCGCCGGCCGACCGAACACGGTCCCGTTCGACCGCAGCGAGCCGAAGGACCCCACCGAGAGCAGCGAGAGCCCCGAGCAGGCCGAGAGCGCGGAACCGAACGACAGCCCGCTGAGCGCCGAGCCCACGGACCCGGCCGAGAGCACGGAGCCCACCGAGCCGATCGACAACACCGAGCCGACGGAGCCGATCGAGAGCACGGAACCCTTCGAGGCGAGGGAGAGGAACGAGTCCTCGGAGGCGATCGAGAAGCGCGCGTTTCCTGTCATGGCGCCATGCTGCCCCGCCCGGCCCCCGCGCGTGCGGCGAACCGCGCACCCAGGGCGCCCGCGTCGGGCCGCACGCCCCGCGTCGAGCCGCACTC
This sequence comes from Streptomyces sp. SID11385, assembly GCF_010548245.1. GTDB lineage: Bacteria > Actinomycetota > Actinomycetes > Streptomycetales > Streptomycetaceae > Streptomyces. Next base: position 18,640 of record NZ_JAAGLR010000003.1, on the reverse strand, counting down.
CCCGTCCAGCCGCTTACGCCGCGTCCAGCCGCGTACCCCGCGTCCAGCCGCTCCTCCCGGCGCACGCGGGCGCCCCCCGCACCACCGCCGCCCGCACACGACACCGCCGCCCCGGGGGAATTCCCGTGAGCGGCGGCGGAGCGGGAGGCGTCAGTTGTGCGCGTGCAGGATGTCGTTGAGCCCGCCCCACACCGCGTTGTTCGGGCGGGCCTCGACCGCGCCCGTGACCGAGTTGCGGCGGAAGAGGATGTGCGAGGAGCCGGAGAGCTCGCGGGCCTTGACGATCTCGCCGTCCGGGAGGGTCACGCGCGTCCCGGCGGTCAGGTAGAGGCCCGCCTCGACGACGCAGTGGTCGCCGAGCGCGATGCCGATGCCCGCCTCGGCGCCGATGAGGCACTGCTCGCCGACCGTGATGCGGACGTTGCCGCCGCCGGAGAGGGTGCCCATCGTGGAGGCGCCGCCGCCGATGTCGGAGCCGTCGCCGATGACGACGCCCGCCGAGATGCGGCCCTCGACCATCGAGGTGCCGAGCGTGCCCGCGTTGAAGTTGACGAAGCCCTCGTGCATGACGGTCGTGCCCGCGGCGAGGTGCGCGCCGAGGCGGACCCGGTCCGCGTCGCCGATCCGGACCCCGGCGGGTGCCACGTAGTCGGTCATGCGCGGGAACTTGTCCACCGAGGTCACCGCGAGGTGCCTGCCCGCCACGCGGGCCCGCAGCCGCACGGCCTCCAGCTCGGGCACGGCGACCGGGCCCAGCGAGGTCCACGCGACGTTCGGGAGCAGGCCGAACATGCCGTCGAGGTTCAGGCCGTGCGGCTGGACGAGGCGGTGCGAGAGCAGGTGGAGCCGCAGGTAGACGTCGTGCGTGTCGAGCGGCTTGTCGTCGAGCGAGGAGATGACCGTGCGGACGGCGACGGTCGTCGTGTCGCGCAGTTGGTCCGCGCCGAGCGCCCCGGCCACGTCCTGGCCGAGGAGGGCGGCGGCGCGCGCGGCGTCGAGACGCTCGGTGCCCGCCGGGCCCGGGTCCGCGCCCAGTTCGGGCGCCGGGAACCAGGTGTCGAGTACGGAACCGTCGCTCGCGAGGGTCGCGAGCCCGGTGGCGACGGCGCCGGTGGCGCGAGGAGCAGTCGTGTCGGTCATGAGGGCAACCTAACGGTCGGGCCGCCCACGAGGCCAACCGGTCTCACGGCGCGCGGGTCCCCCGGCCCACGTGGTACGTTCCCCAAAGGAACTCAGCAGGTGGGTGGGTGAGTGCGCGTGCCGGTACGGGGCGGTCCCGAGGACGAGAACTGCGCGATGGCGCAGGCGCTCGGCGTCGTGGGCGACGCGTGGACGCTGCTGCTGGTGCGGGACGTGGCACGCGGCGCGCACCGCTTCGAGGACCTGCGCGCGGGCCTCGGCCTCTCGCGCAAGGTGCTCGCCGAACGGCTGCGGCTGCTGACCGGCGCGGGGGTGCTTGAGAAGGTCCCGTACCAGGAGCACCCGCCGCGCCACGACTACCGGCTCACACCGCGCGGGCGCGCGCTGCTGCCCGTCCTGCTCGCGCTCCAGGACTGGGGCGACACGTGGGTGCTCGGCGAGGGGGAGACGATGGCGACGGCGGACGAGGAGTCGCGCGAGGCGGAGCGCGTGCACGGGCTGCGCGGGGCGGTGCTGCCCCGGCTGCTGCTGCCCGACGCGACGGGCACGCCGCGCGATCCGGTCGCGGACGACGCGGAGTTCACGGTCCTCTACTTCTTCCCGGCGGCCTTCGCCGACCCCGCCGCGTACCCGCCGGGCTGGGCGGAGATCCCGGGCGCGCGCGGCTGCACGCTCGAATCGTGCACGTACCGCGAGGAGTGGCCGGCCTTCGCGGCGCGGGACACGGCGGTACGGGGCGTCTCGACGCAACGCCCCGACGAGCAGCGCGCCTTCGCGGCCAAGGAACGCCTCCCCTTCCCGCTCCTGTCGGACGCGGCGGGCGAACTCGCCGCCGCGCTGCGCCTGCCGGTCTTCAGCACCGCGGGCACCCGCCGCCTCAAGCGCCTCACCCTGCTCGTGGACAGGGAGCGCGTCGTCCGCGAGGTCTGGTACCCCGTCCCCGACGTAGTGGCGAGCGTGGGCGCGGCACTCGCGGCGGTCCGGGAGCGGGCGAAGGGCTGAGCGCGGAGCGGCCCGGGCGTCACTCCCCCAGCACGCGCCCCAGCATCTCCCGCGCGTACTCCGCGTCGTAGGGGCTGTCGGTCAGCAGCACCTGGAGGCACAGACCGTCCATGAGTGCCACGACGGCACGGGCCGTCGGCGGGTCGGTGCGCGCGGCGAGAGGTTCTTCCAGGGCGCGGCTCCACTCGGCGGCGACCGGGCGCAGCACCGGCTTGCGCACGGCGGCGAGGTACAGCTCGTACTCCAGCTCGGCGTGCGCGCGGTCGGCGGCGAGCCAGGCGCCCATCGCCCCGGCGAGCGCGGCGGCGAGCCGCGCGGGCGGCGCGTCGAGGGCGCCGCGCTCCCGCACGAGCCGGGCGAAGTTCTCGTTGGCCTGGCGCAGCGCGGCCACGAGCAGGTCGTCGAGCGTCGCGAAGTGGTACGTGGTCGAGCCGAGCGGGACGTCGGCCTCGGCGGCGGCCGTGCGGTGCGAGAGCCCGGCGATCCCGGAGCGGCCGACGACGCGGATCGCCGCGTCGATGATCCGCTGGCGGCGGTCGGGGTCGTAGCGTCGCGCGGCTGTCATCAGTGAGCTCCTCCCAGGTTGAGCAGGACGACCCCGCCGATGACGAGGGCTATGCCCGCGAGCCGTACGAGGGTGACGGACTCGCCGAGGAACATCATGCCGATGAGCGCGATCAGCGCGGTGCCCGCCCCGGCCCAGATCGCGTAGGCGGTGCCGACCTGGAGGGTCTTGAGGGCCTGCGCGAGCAGGGCGAAGCAGACGACGTAGCCGCCCGCGGTCAGCAGCGAGGGCCACAGCCGGGTGAAGCCCTCGCTGTACTTCATGGCGGTGGTGGCGGTGACCTCGGAGAGGATCGCGCCGGTCAGCAGCAGGTATCCCATGTGTACGAGGGTACGCATCGCTGTGTACGGGTGTACATACGCCCTCCGGGACCGCATGCGAAAGGGCCCCCGCGCGCGGCGGGGGCCCTTCGGTGACACGTACGGCTCGGGTTCGGCTCAGACGTTGAAGCCCAGCGCGCGCAGCTGCTCGCGCCCGTCGTCCGTGATCTTGTCCGGGCCCCACGGCGGCATCCACACCCAGTTGATGCGCAGCTCGCTCACGATGCCCTCGGTCGCGGACCTGGCCTGGTCCTCGATGACGTCGGTGAGCGGGCAGGCCGCCGAGGTCAGCGTCATGTCCACGGTGGCGACGTTGGACTCGTCGATGTGCAGCCCGTAGATGAGGCCCAGGTTGACGACATCGATCCCCAGCTCGGGGTCGACGACGTCCATGAGGGCCTCGCGGACCTCCTCCTCGGAGGCGGGGCTCAGCGTCGCCGTCTCGTTCTCGCTCATGCCGTCTTCCTCTCAACGGGCTCAGCGGACGCGGGCGCCTCGGTGTCGCCCAGCGCCTGCGCGGTCGCGTCCTTCCAGGCCATCCAGCTCAGGAGCGCGCACTTGACGCGCGCGGGGTACTTGGAGACCCCGGCGAAGGCCACCGCGTCCTCCAGCACCTCCTCCATCGCGTCGTCGGGCTCGATCTTCCCCTTGGACTGCATCAGCTCCAGGAAGGTGCCCTGAATGCGCTGCGCCTCCTCGACGTCCTTGCCGACCAGGAGGTCGTTGAGGACGGAGGCGCTGGCCTGGCTGATGGAGCAGCCCTGGCCCTCGTAGCTCACGTCGGCGATCCGGGAGCCCTCGTACCTCACGCGCAGCGTGATCTCGTCGCCGCACGTCGGGTTGACGTGGTGCACCTCCGCGTCGCCCGGACGCAGGCCCCGCCCGTGCGGGTGCTTGTAGTGGTCCAGGATGACGTCCTGGTACATCGAATCCAGCTTCACCGGCTCTCGTCCCTCTCGTCCCTCATCCGAAGCGACGTCACGCGAAGAAGTTGCGCACGTGCTCCAGGCCGTCCACCAGGGCGTCGACCTCGGCGGGCGTGGAGTACAGATAGAAAGACGCGCGCGTGGTCGCGGGAATTCCGTACCTGAGGCACACCGGCCGGGCGCAGTGGTGGCCGACCCGGACCGCGATCCCCTGCTCGTCGAGCACCTGGCCCACGTCGTGCGGGTGGATGTCACCGAGCGTGAAAGAGATCGCGGAGCCGCGCTCCTCGGCCGTGGTGGGGCCGATGATGCGCAGGTCGGGGACCTCCATGAGGCGCCGCACCGCGTACTCGGTGATCGCCTTCTCGTGCGCGGCGATCTTCTCCATGCCGATCGAGGTGAGGTAGTCCACCGCCGCGCCGAGCCCGACGGCCTGCGCGATCGGCGGGGTGCCCGCCTCGAACTTGTGGGGCGCCGGCGCGTACGTCGACGAGTGCATCGAGACCGTCTCGATCATCTCGCCGCCGCCGAGGAAGGGAGGCAGGTCCTCCAGGAGTTCCTGCCTCCCCCACAGCACGCCGATCCCGGTCGGGCCGCACATCTTGTGCCCGGTGAAGGCGACGAAGTCCGCCTGGAGCGCCTGCACGTCGAGCGGCATGTGCGGCGCGGCCTGCGAGGCGTCGATGAGCACGAGCGCGCCGACCTCGTGGGCGCGGCGCACGATCTGCTCGACCGGGTTGTGCGTGCCGAGGATGTTGGAGACGAGCACGAAGGAGACGATCTTCGTCTTCTCGGTGATGACCTCCTCGATGTTCGACAGGTCGAGGGTGCCGTCGGCGGGATCGAGACCGAACCACTTGAGCTTCGCGCCCGTGCGCTGCGCGAGCAGCTGCCACGGCACGATGTTGGAGTGGTGCTCCATCTCCGTGATGACGATCTCGGTCTCGCGGTCGACGCGGTAGGGCTCGTCGGCCCAGCCGAGCATGTTCGCGACGAGGTTGAGCGACTCCGAGGCGTTCTTGGTGAAGATCACCTCGTCGCGGCTCGGCGCGTTGACGAACTCCGCGACCTTGTCCCGCGCGCCCTCGTAGAGCGCCGTGGCCTCCTCGGCGAGCACGTGCACGCCGCGGTGGACGTTGGCGTTGTACTGCTCGTAGTACGCGCTGAGGGTGTCGATGACCTGGCGCGGCGTCTGCGAGGTGGCCGCGTTGTCGAGGTACACGAGGGCCTTGCCGTCGTGCACCCGGCGGTGGAGGATCGGGAAGTCCTTGCGGATCGCCTCGGTGTCGAGCAGACCGGTCAGCCCCTGATGGGCGTCGCTCACGCGGATACGCCACCCTTCACGTAGGACTCGTAGCCCTCGTTCTCCAGCTTGTCGGCCAGCTCGGGGCCGCCGGACTCGGCGACCTTGCCGTTGACGAAGACGTGGACGAAGTCGGGCTTGATGTAGCGCAGGATGCGCGTGTAGTGCGTGATCAGCAGGGTGCCGACCTCGCCGGACTCGCGGACGCGGTTGACGCCCTCGGAGACGATGCGCAGCGCGTCGACGTCGAGCCCGGAGTCGGTCTCGTCGAGGATCGCGATCCTCGGCTTGAGCAGTTCGAGCTGGAGGATCTCGTGGCGCTTCTTCTCACCGCCGGAGAAGCCCTCGTTGACGTTGCGCTCGGCGAAGGCGGGGTCCATCTGGAGGCGCTGCATGGCCTCCTTGACCTCCTTCACCCAGGTGCGCAGCTTGGGGGCCTCGCCGCGCACGGCGGTCGCCGAGGTGCGCAGGAAGTTGGAGACGGAGACGCCGGGGACCTCGACCGGGTACTGCATGGCGAGGAAGACGCCGGCGCGGGCGCGCTCGTCGACGGTCATGTCGAGGACGTCCTCGCCGTCGAGCGTCACGGTGCCGCCCGTGATCGTGTACTTGGGGTGACCGGCGAGCGAGTAGGCGAGCGTGGACTTGCCGGAGCCGTTGGGGCCCATGATGGCGTGCGTCTCGCCCTGCTTCACGGTCAGGTCGACGCCCTTGAGGATTTCCTTCGTGGCGTTGTCCGCCTCGACGGTGACGTGCAGGTCGCGGATTTCAAGCGTAGCCATGGGTGCTTCAGGACTCCTGGGAGAGGGAGACGAGCACGTCGTCCCCATCGATCTGTACGGGGTATACGGGGACGGGTCGCGTCGCGGGCAGCCCGGAGGGCTTCCCGGTGCGCAGGTCGAAGGCCGAGCCGTGCAGCCAGCACTCGATCTGGCAGTCCTCGACCTCGCCCTCGGAGAGCGAGACGTTCGCGTGCGAGCAGATGTCGTTGATCGCGAACACCTCGCCCTCGGTGCGGACGACGGCGACGGGGGTGCCGTCGATCTCGACGCGCTTGGGGGTGTCCTCGTCGAGTTCGGCGAGGCCGCAGGCGCGCTGGAAGAGGCTCATCCGACCGCTCCTTCCAGCTCCTCGCCGATCTTCGCGAGGAGGCGTTCCTCGACGTCGGGCAGGCCGATCTTCTGGACCAGCTCGGCGAAGAAGCCGCGCACGACGAGGCGGCGGGCGTCCTCCTCGGCGATGCCGCGGGCCATGAGGTAGAAGAGCTGCTCGTCGTCGAAGCGGCCGGTCGTCGAGGCGTGCCCGGCGCCGACGATCTCGCCGGTCTCGATCTCCAGGTTCGGCACCGAGTCGACGCGGGCCCCGTCGGTGAGGACGAGGTTGCGGTTCATCTCGTAGGTGTCGGTGCCCTCGGCGGCGGCCTCGATGAGGACGTCGCCGATCCACACGGCGTGCGCGCCCTCGCCCTGGAGCGCGCCCTTGTAGCTCACGTTCGAGGTGCAGTGCGGGGCGTTGTGGTCGACGAAGAGGCGGTGCTCGTGGTGCTGGCCCTGGTCGGTGAAGTACAGGCCGAGGAGTTCGGCCTCGCCGCCGGGGGCGGTGTAGCTCACGCGGGGGTGCAGGCGCACGAGGTCGCCGCCGAAGGTGACGACGACGGACTTGAAGGAGGCGTCGCGGCCGATCAGCGCGTTGTGCTGGCCGACGTGGACGGTCTCGGAGCCCCAGTCCTGCACGGAGACGACCGTGAGCTTCGCCCCGTCGCCGAGGAGGTAGTCGACGTTGGCGGCGAGGACCGCGTCCCCGGTGTGGTCGAGCACGACGACGGCCTCGGCGAAGGCGCCCAGCTCGATGACCTGGTGCCCGTAGGCGACGCCGCCGTGGCCGCGTACCGCGATCCGGATCGGCTCGGCGGGGCGCGCCTCCTTGGGGACCGTGATGACGTTGGCCTTCTCGAAGGCGCTGAACGCCTGCGCGGCCACGCGGTCGACGGGGGTGCCGCCCTTGCCGACGCGCGGGTCCTCGCGGTCCACGGTCTCCTGGGTGACCCCGGCGGGCAGGCTCACCTCGATCTCCACGCGGCCGTCCGCCTTCGCGCTGCCGTCGTGGAGGCCGCGCAGCCGCGCGAGCGGCGTGAAGCGCCACTCCTCCTCGCGGCCGTGCGGCACGGGGAAGTCGGCCACGTCGAAGGACGGCGGGGCGCTCATCCGGGTGGCGACGGTCGACTCCGCGGCCACCGCGATCTGGCCGGCGGTGGTGGAACCCACCGGAATGCTGTCAGCCATGGCTGTCGTTGTGCTCTCTTCCTGCGGTCAGGGGATGGGGGTACGTAGAAGGGGTCCGGGACGGTACGGGGCCGGGCGGACGGTACGTGACCCGCGGGCCCGTACCCCGTACCGCGCCCCGGACGAGGGCCGGCGTCAGCCGACCGCGCCCTCCATCTGGAGCTCGATCAGCCGGTTGAGTTCGAGCGCGTACTCCATGGGCAGCTCCTTGGCGATCGGCTCGACGAAGCCGCGCACGATCATCGCCATGGCCTCGAACTCGGTGAGGCCGCGGCTCATGAGGTAGAAGAGCTGGTCGTCGGAGACCTTGGAGACGGTCGCCTCGTGGCCCATGGACACGTCGTCCTCGCGGACGTCCACGTAGGGGTAGGTGTCCGAGCGCGAGATGGTGTCGACGAGCAGCGCGTCGCACAGCACGTTCGACTTCGCGCCCTGGGCGCCCTCGCCGACCTCGATGAGCCCGCGGTAGGAGGTGCGGCCACCGCCGCGCGCCACCGACTTCGAGACGATGTTCGAGGAGGTGTTCGGGGCCATGTGGACCATCTTGGCGCCCGCGTCCTGGTGCTGGCCCTCGCCCGCGAAGGCGATGGACAGCGTCTCGCCCTTGGCGTGCTCGCCCATGAGGTAGACGGCCGGGTACTTCATCGTGACCTTGGAGCCGATGTTGCCGTCGACCCACTCCATGGTCGCGCCCTCGTAGGCCACGGCACGCTTGGTGACGAGGTTGTAGACGTTGTTCGACCAGTTCTGGATCGTCGTGTAGCGGCAGCGGGCGCCCTTCTTCACGATGATCTCGACGACCGCGGAGTGCAGCGAGTCCGACTTGTAGATCGGCGCGGTGCAGCCCTCGACGTAGTGGACGTAGGCGTCCTCGTCGACGATGATCAGCGTCCGCTCGAACTGGCCCATGTTCTCGGTGTTGATCCGGAAGTAGGCCTGGAGCGGGATCTCGACGTGCACGCCCTTCGGCACGTAGATGAAGGAGCCGCCCGACCACACGGCCGAGTTGAGCGAGGCGAACTTGTTGTCACCGACGGGGATGACGGTCCCGAAGTACTCCTTGAAGAGCTCCGGGTGCTCCTTGAGCGCGGTGTCGGTGTCGAGGAAGATGACGCCCTGCTCCTCCAGGTCCTCGCGGATCTGGTGGTAGACGACCTCGGACTCGTACTGGGCCGCGACGCCCGCGACGAGGCGCTGCTTCTCCGCCTCGGGGATGCCGAGCTTGTCGTACGTGTTCTTGATGTCCTCGGGCAGGTCCTCCCAGGACTCCGCCTGCTTCTCCGTGGAGCGCACGAAGTACTTGATGTTGTCGAAGTCGATGCCGGAGAGGTCGGAGCCCCAGTTCGGCATGGGCTTCTTCTCGAAGAGCTTCAGGCCCTTGAGGCGGAGCTTGGTCATCCACTCCGGCTCGTTCTTCTTCGCGGAGATGTCCCGGACGACGTCCTCGTTCAGGCCACGCCGGGCACTCGCGCCCGCGACGTCGGAGTCGGCCCAGCCGTACTCGTACGTACCCAGGCCCTCCAGTTCGGGGTGGGCAGTCTCCGTGGGGAGAGTCATGCGGGGTTCCTCCCGGCCGTGCTTGCTGATGTGTGGGTGGTCGTGGTGGTGTCCTCGGACCGCGCGGGGAGCGGGGGCTCCCCGGGTCCGGGTGGTGGCGCCTTGCCGCGCGGGATGAAGGTCGTGCAGACCCCGTCCCCGTGGGCGATGGTGGCGAGCCGCTGCACGTGCGTGCCGAGGAGCTGCGAGAAGTACTCGGTCTCCGCCTCGCACAGCTGCGGGAACTGCTCCGCGACGTGCGCCACCGGGCAGTGGTGCTGGCAGAGCTGCTCGCCCTGGCCCTGGCCGGGCGCCTCGCGCGCCGTGGCAGCGTACCCGTCGGCGCTCAGCGCCCTGGCGAGGACCTGGGCCCGCTCGGCGGGCTCGGCGGCCTCGATCTCGTCCCGGTACCCCTCGCACTGGGCCTCGATACGGGAGCGGGCGAAGGCGGCGACGGCGCTCTCGCCGCCCTGCGCGGCGATGAAGCGCAGCGCCTCGGCGGCGAGCTGGTCGTAGGACTGGTCGAGCGCGTCGCGGCCGCAGTCGGTGAGTGCGAAGACCTTGGCGGGGCGGCCCCGGCCGCGGGCCCCGTAGACCCTGCGGGCGCGGGCCTCGACGACGGTGTCGGCGAGGAGGGCGTCGAGGTGCCGGCGGACGGCGGCCTGGGTGAGCCCGAGGCGTTCGGCCAGCTCGGCGACGGTGGAGGGGCCGTGGTGCAGGATCGAGCGCACGACACGGTTGCGCGTGGAGCGCTCACCGGTCGTGGCCTCGGAGACCTCACCCTGGTATTTCACAACGCCATTGTTGCGTAATTCCTCGGGCCCGGACAAGCGAGCTGGTCAGGGGCTCATGGTGGCCTCGGTCACTTAGGGTGACCTAATCAGGCGCGCGTACGAGACCCGGGCGGAGAGGAAAGCGCAGCTCAGCAAGGGTATGCCGTCGCGACCCGTCCCCTTGCCACCACTAAGGCCCCCTCGGGCACGAATCGATCACGCCGCACCCGCTTTGCCCGTTTCGCTCGGGCGTGGCCCCGCGAGCCGCTCCCGCCCGGCGGCTTTCTAGACTTCGCCCATGCGCAGTGACCAGGCGGGCATCCCCCGCCCGTCGTCGGAACCCGGCCCGGCAGCCCCCGTCCTCCAGGTCGAGGGACTGGTGAAGCGGTACGGGCCGAAGACCGCCGTGGCCGGGCTCGACCTCGTCGCGGCCCCCGGCATCACCGCCGTCCTCGGGCCCAACGGAGCGGGCAAGACCACGACGATCGAGACGTGCGAGGGCTACCGGCGCCCCGACGCGGGCCGGGTGCGCGTCCTCGGGCTCGACCCGCTCGCGGACGCGGCCCGCCTGCGGCCCCGGATCGGCGTGATGCTCCAGTCGGGCGGCGTCTACTCGGGCGCGCGCGCCGAGGAGATGCTGCGGCACATGGCGAAGCTCCACGCCGATCCGCTCGACGTGCCCGCGCTCGTCGAGCGCCTCGGCCTCGGCTCGTGCGGCCGGACGAGTTACCGGCGCCTCTCCGGCGGCCAGCAGCAGCGGCTCGCGCTCGCGATGGCCGTCGTGGGCCGCCCCGAGCTGGTCTTCCTCGACGAGCCGACCGCCGGGCTCGACCCGCAGGCCCGCCACGCGACCTGGGACCTGGTGCGCGAGCTGCGCGCCGACGGCGTCTCGGTGATCCTCACGACGCACCACATGGAGGAGGCCGAGCAGCTCGCCGACGAGGTCGCGATCGTCGACGGCGGCAAGGTCGTCGCGCAGGGCAGCCCCGAGGCGCTGTGCCGGGGCGGCGCCGAGAACACGCTGCGCTTCACGGGGCGGCCCGGACTCGACGTGGCCTCGCTCGTCAAGGCGCTGCCTCCGGGCAGCGAGGCGGCCGAGCTCGCCCCGGGCACGTACCGCGTCGGCGGCGCCGTGGACCCGCAGCTCCTCGCGACCGTCACCTCCTGGTGCGCGCAGAACGGCGTGATGCCGGAGGGCATCGCCGTGGAGCGGCACACGCTGGAGGACGTCTTCCTCGAACTGACCGGTAAGGAGCTGCGCGCATGAGCGCCGGTACGTACGCACCGCGGCCCGGGGCCGCTCCCGTCGGGCGGATGATCGCGGCGCAGGCGGCGCTGGAGACGAAGATGCTCCTGCGCAACGGGGAGCAACTGCTGCTCACCGTGATCATCCCCGCGCTGCTCCTCGTGCTCTTCTCGGCCGTCGACATCGTGGACACGGGCGACGGCGAGCGCGTCGACTTCCTCACGCCGGGCGTGCTCGCGCTCGCGGTCATGTCCACGGCCTTCACGGGCCAGGCGATCGCGACGGGCTTCGAGCGCCGGTACGGGGTGCTCAAGCGGCTCGGCGCCTCGCCGCTGCCGCGCTGGGCCCTCATGACGGCGAAGACCCTGTCGGTGCTGGTCACCGAGGTCCTCCAGGTCGTGCTCCTGACGGTCATCGCCTTCGCCCTCGGCTGGTCCCCGCACGGCAACCCGGCGTGGGCCGTGCTGCTCCTGCTCCTCGGCACGGCGGCCTTCTCGGGCCTCGGCCTGCTGATGGCGGGCACCTTGAAGGCGGAGGCGACGCTCGCGGCGGCGAACCTGGTCTTCATCCTGCTGCTCGTCGCGGGCGGCGTGATCGTCCCCCTCGACAAGTTCCCCGACGCGGTCCGCTCGGTCCTCGAACTCCTCCCCATCGCGGCCCTCTCGGACGGCCTGCGCGAGGTCCTCCAGCACGGGGCCGGTCTCCCGGCGAAGGACCTGGTCGTCCTCGCGGTGTGGACGGTGCTCGGCCTGGGGGCGGCGGGACGGTTCTTCCGCTGGGAGTGAGTTCCCCGCCGCCGCGCGGCGGCGCTCAGGCGGTACGGGGCGGAGCGACCACGAGCCGCTTCGGCGCCACCCCCGGCTCCGGGAGCCTGAGCGGGCCCGCGCCCGGGGAGAAGCGGCCGAGGACGCGCGGGGTGGTGGAGCCGGTGGCGCCGGGGGCGACGCCCGGGATCTGGTGCCAGCTCAGGAAGGCCAGAAGCGTCATGAGGTACGCCTCCTTGTCGCCCGCCGGGAGACCGTACGTGTCGCTCGTGGTCAGCGTCGCGGGCGCGAGGTGCGCGCGGAGCCGGTCCAGGAGGGCCGGGTTGCGTACGCCGCCGCCCGAGGCGACGACCTCGCTGGGCGCGTACGGGCGCACCGCCTCGGCCACCGTCACCGCGGTGAGCTCGGTCAGCGTCGCCATGAGGTCGTCGGGGGCGACCTCGGGCAGCCCGTCGAGCCGTCGCGCCACGTACTCCGTCGTGAAGAGTTCCCGCCCGGTCGACTTCGGGGCGGGCAGCCGGTAGTACGGCTCCTCGCGCAGGCGGGCGAGCAGATCCGTACGGACCGTACCGGCGCGTGCCATGCGGCCGTCGACGTCGCTCGCGAGCCGGCCCGCGCTCAGGCGCGACGCGGCGGCGTCGAGCAGGCAGTTCGCGGGGCCCGTGTCGAAGGCCGTCACCGGTTCGCCCGGGGCCCCGACCACGGAGACGTTCGCGATGCCGCCGAGATTGAGCGCGACCCGCTTCGTCCCGGGCTCGGCGGCGAGCCACAGCGCGTCGAGCGTGCTCGCGAGCGGAGCGCCCTGTCCCCCGGCCGCGATGTCCCGCGCGCGGATGTCGGAGACGACCGGCAGCCCGGTCTCCTCGGCGATCCACGCGGGCTGCCCGAGCTGAAGCGTGCCGAGCGCCCGCCCCTGCGGGCTCACCCAGTGGAAGACGGTCTGCCCGTGCGAGCCGACGAGGTCGCCCCCGTACCGCCGCACGACATCGCTGACCACGGCGGCACTCTCCCGCCCGACGAGCGTGTCCAGCTCACACACGTCGGCGAGCGGGACCCGGGCCGGAGGCAGCACGCCGAGCAACCGCCCCCGCATCTCCTCCGACCACGGATGCTCCTCGGCGGCGACCGGCACAAGCGTCACGGTCCCCCGCGCATCGAGCGAAAGATCAGCGACAGCGACGTCGAGCCCGTCCATGGACGTCCCCGACATGAGCCCGACAACAATCATCAACTTCTCCCACGACCTGTACCCATTGAATAGCCCCTCCCGGGGGCCCCTCCCGGCCGAAGGCTGGGGGAGTTTGAGGAGCGGCGGGGCGCGGGGGCGGAGCCCCCGAAAAGGGCCACCCGCAAAGGGCTTCACCGCCCCCGCAAGTGCCGCACCGCCCCGTACGTCCGAGCCAACGCGGCAGTCGATTCCGCGTACGACTTCTGTGCCACCCCCACGAACAGACAGTCCACCACCGCCAGTTGCGCTATCCGCGAGGCGGTCGCCCCCGACCGGAAGGGCATCTCCCGTACCGCCGTCGTGAGTACGAGATCCGCGCACTCGGCGAGCGGCGAGCTCGCGAAGTTGGTGAGCGCGATCGTCGTGGCGCCCCGCTCCCCCGCCGCCTCCAGCGGCTCCACCGTGTCCACGGTGGAGCCCGTGTGCGAGATCCCGATCGCCACGTCCCCCGCGCCGAGCAGCGCGCTCGCGGTCAGCGCCGCGTGGCCGTCCGTCCAGACGAAGGCCATGTGCCCGATGCGGTGCAGTTTCTGGTGGAGGTCGCCCCCGACGAAGCCGCTCGCCCCGAGCCCGAAGATGTCGACGCGCCGCGCCGCCGCCACCGCGTCCACGGCCCGCGCGAGCACGTCGAGATCGAGCTGCGCCCTGGTGTCCTCCAGGGTCCCCGACTCGTTGTAGATGATCTTGTCGACGACCTGGGCGAGCGAGTCCTCCTCGCTGATGTCCCCCTCCGTCGCCCACCGCGAGTCCTTCTTGCGCACGTCCTCGCGCGCGGCGGCCGAGGCGAGCGCGATCCGCAGCTGCGGGTAGTTGCGCAGCCCGATGGCACGGCAGAAGCGCATGACCGTCGTGACGGAGGTGCGCGCCTGGCCCGCCAGGCTCGTCGAGGACATGCGCGCGGCGGCGGCCGGATCGTCCAGGACCGCGGCGGCGACGCGCTGTTCGGCGGGCTGGAGGGTCGGCACGGCCCCCCGGATACGTACCAGTACGTCCGCTGCCCGCCCCGCCTCCTCGGCGGCCTGAGGGGCGTGCGGGGACCGGTCGCTCATGGATTCCTCCTGGTGGCTGTGGGTGCCAGCGTAACCGCCTCCATGTCAAAAACTAACGCTCACATCACAGCCACTGTTACTTATTGACGCGCCCGTTACCCCTCTCCATACTTGGCGCATCACCGCAGCTCATATGCGGTCGTTCGAGAGGGCAGCCCCCGGGCACGCCCGGGTTCGCGGGCTTGACCGCGCCCGGGACGGACCCGCTCTCACCGGCTTCCGCCAGAGCCCGCCCTCTCGCCGCGTCAAGGGAGACACACCTCGATGAGACTCATACGCACGGCGGGCGTCGCCGCCCTGGCCGCCTCCGCCCTGGTGCTGACCGCCTGCGGGAACGACGGAAGTTCCGGCGGCTCCTCCTCGGACTCGAAGGGCGGCAAGACGCTGACCTGGTGGGTCATGAAGGGCACCAACCCGGACGCCTCGACCTTCTACGCCGCCGCGAAGAAGGAGTTCAAGAAGCGCACGGGCGCGAGCCTCAAGGTCCAGGAGATCCAGTGGGCCGACGCCCACGACCGCCTGGTCCGCGCCTTCGCCTCCGGCGACGGCCCCGACGTGTCCGAGATCGGTACGACGTGGACCCCCGAGTTCGCCGCGGCCGGCGGTCTCACCGACGTCACGGCGAAGCTCGACAAGTCCGGGCTCGGCAAGGACCTCGTGCCCGCGCTGAAGGAATCGGCCACGTACGACGGCAAGCAGTACGGCGTCGGCTGGTACGCGGGCGTGCGCTCGGTCATCTACCGCAAGGACGTCTTCGAGAAGCACAAGCTGTCGGTCCCGAAGAACTGGGACGAGCTGGAGCAGACCGTGAAGACGCTCAAGAAGGAGGAGCCGAAGCTCATGCCGCTGCCCGTCGCGGGCGACGCGGCGTACGCGACGATCCCCTTCGTGTGGGGCGCGGGCGGCGAGCTGGCCACCGAGCAGGGCGGCAAGTGGACCGGCGCGATCGACTCGAAGGAGTCGAAGGCGGGCCTGGACTTCTACACGGGCCTCGCGCTCAAGGACAAGTCCTCCAGCGTCGGCGCCACCACGTGGCGCGAGACCGATGTCCTCGACTCCTTCGTCAAGGGCAAGTCGGCCATGGTGATCCAGGGCAACTGGACCCCGAAGACGGCGATCGCGGGCGACCCCTCGCTCAAGGACAAGATCGGCGCGTTCGCGATCCCGGGCAAGGACGGCGGCGTCAACCCGGCGGTCCTGGGCGGTTCCAACCTCGCGATCCTCAAGACGAGCAAGAACCAGGACCTGGCCTGGCAGTTCGTCAACATGATGACGACGAGCAAGCTCGCCAAGGACTGGGCCGAGCAGGCCGGTTACTTCCCGAGCACCAACTCGGCGCTCAAGCCCTTCGCCGAGAGCACCGACCCGCTCGTCAAGCCTTTCGCGGAGACGATGCTCAAGGCGGGCAAGACCCCGCCGAGCGCCCCGGGCT
This sequence comes from Streptomyces sp. SID11385, assembly GCF_010548245.1. Taxonomy (GTDB): domain Bacteria; phylum Actinomycetota; class Actinomycetes; order Streptomycetales; family Streptomycetaceae; genus Streptomyces. The sequence continues at coordinate 3,074 of NZ_JAAGLR010000003.1, read as the reverse complement.
GGGGCACCGTCGAGGGCAACAAGACCATCCCGCAGATGGTCCAGTCGATCCTGACGGGCACCTCGGTCGACAAGGCCGCGAAGACCGCGTCCGACTCCGTCACCAAGACGCTCCAGGAGAAGTGACGTGGGGAACGTCGCCCTCCCGGGCGCGCGTCCGGCAGTGCCCGCCCCCGTGGCGGAGCTGCCGGGCGCGCGCCCGCCCGCGCCGCGCCGGCCGCAGCTGATGAAGCGGCTGCGCCCCTGGCTGCTGCTCGCCGCGCCCCTGCTCGTCATCGCGGTGCTGCTGCTCTACCCGATCATCCGGGTCGTGTACCTGTCCTTCCAGACGTACGGGCTCAAGGAGATCATCTCCGGCAAGCCCCGTTTCGTCGGGCTCGACAACTACCGCGAGGTGCTGGGCGGTTCGTACCTGTGGAAGACGGTCCTGCCCAACACCGTCCTCTTCGCCGTCTTCGCGGTGCTCGGCACGATCGTCCTCGGCACGCTCGTGGCGCTGCTGCTCCAGAACCTCGGCCCCAAGCTGCGCGCGGTCGTCATCGGCTCCTCGCTCGTCGCCTGGGCGATGCCCGCCGTGACCGGCACCTACGTGTGGGTGTGGATCTTCGACCCGGACTCGGGGCTCGTGCGGCGCGTCCTCCAGGATGTCGGCATCCTCGGCCCGGACGGCTTCAACTGGTTCACCGAGCGGCTGTCGTTCTACGGGATCGCCGAGCTGAACGTCATCCACCACGGCTTCCCCTTCATCGCCATCACGCTCTTCGCCGCGCTCACCACGGTGCCGCCCGAGCTGCACGAGGCGGGGCGGCTCGACGGGGCGAGCGCCTGGCAGCGCTTCTGGAACATCACCTTCCCGGTGCTGCGCCCGGCCTTCGCCGTCGTGACGATCCTCTCGACGATCTGGGACTTCAAGGTCTTCACGCAGATCTACCTCATGCCGGGCGGCTCCGGGACGAACCCGGAGATCCTGAACCTCGGCGTGTGGTCGTACATGAAGGCCATCACGCAGAACGAGTACGGGCTCGGCGCGGCGATCGCCGTCCTGCTCACCGCTGTCCTGCTGCTGATCACCGCGGTGTACCTGCGGATGCTGTTCAAGGAGGATGAGCTGCGATGAGCGCTCAGCTCGCCGTCCCGCGGACCGCCGTGCCGCAGGGTGCCCGCAAGGCCCCGCGCCGCGGCTGGGCGAAGACCGGCAAGTACATGGCCGTCGCGGCCCTGCTGGTCTTCACCCTCTTCCCCGTCTGGTTCATGCTCTCGACGGCCCTCAACGGCCGCGCGAGCTCCGGCACCGACAGCCTCTTCCCGACCCACTTCACCTTCGCGCACTTCACCGACGCCCTGGGCGACGGCGGCTTCGGCACGTTCATGCTGAACTCGGCGATCGTCACGCTCATCACGGTCGTCGCCTCGGGCCTGCTCGCGCTGCTCGGCGCGGTCGCGATGGCCCGCTTCCGCTTCCGGATGCGCACGACGATCATGGTCCTGATCCTCGTCGTGCAGATGCTCCCCGCCGAGGCCCTGGTCATCCCCTTGTTCCTTCAGATGAAGGACCTGAAGATGCTCAACTCGCTCCTCGGCCTCGCGATCGTCTACACCGCGTTCTCGCTGCCGTTCGCGATCTGGAACCTGCGCGGCTTCGTCGCGGCGGTCCCGGTCGAGGTCGAGGAGGCCGCGTACGTGGACGGCGCCTCGTGGTGGCGGATGTTCCGCTCCGTGCTGCTGCCGCTCGTGACGCCGGGGCTCATCGCGACGAGCGCCTTCGCCTTCGTCATGGCGTGGGAGGAGTTCACCTTCGCGCTCACGTTCATGTCGGACGAGAACATGATGACCGTGGGCGTGGGCCTGGAACAGTTCCTCGGCAAGAACACCAACGACTGGGGCGGCCTGATGGCCGCGTCCACGCTTGTGACGATCCCGGTCATGGTCGTCTTCGTGCTCGCCCAGCGCCGGCTGACCTCCGGCCTCGTCTCCGGAGCGGTGAAGTGACCCACGCCGACCAGGCGGTGCGCCGCCTCGCGCACACCGTCCTCATGCCGGGCTTCGGCGGTACGGGGAGGAGCGGGCCGCCCGCGTGGCTGCTCACCGCGATCGGCGAGGGGCTCGGCTCGGTCTGCTGGTTCGGGCACAACGTGACGGGCCGCGCGGAGACGGCCGCGCTCGCGGCGCGCCTCCACGCGGCCGGTGACGTGCTCGTCGCGCTCGACGAGGAGGGCGGCACCGTCACGCGCCTGCACGTCGCCGAGGGCTCCCCGCACGCGGGCGCCGCGAGCCTCGGGCGCGCCGACGACCCGGCGCTGACCGCCGCCGTCGCCCGCTCGATCGCGCAGGAGGTACGGGCGTACGGCGCCGACCTCGTCCTCGGCCCCGTCGCCGACGTCAACGCCGACCCGGCCAACCCGGTCATCGGCGTCCGCTCCTACGGCGCCGACCCGCACCTCGTCGGGCGGCACGTCGCCGCCTTCGTCGAGGCCGCGCAGGCCGAGGGCGTCGCGACGTGCGCCAAGCACTACCCGGGCCACGGCGACACGAAGACCGACACGCACGCGGGGCTCGCGGTCGTCGACGTGAGCCCCGAGACCCTGCGCGCCCGGGAACTCGTCCCCTTCGCCGCCGCCGTCGCGGCGGGCGCGAAGACGATCATGACGGCGCACATCGTCTTCCCCGCGCTCGACGACGCGCCCGCGACGCTGAGCCCGGCGGTCCTGCGCCTGCTGCGCGAGGAACTCGGCTTCACCGGTGTCGTCGTCTCCGACGCGATCGACATGCGCGCCATCAGCCGCACGGTCGGCTTCGCCGAGGGCGTCGTGCGCACCCTCGCGGCCGGCGTCGACCTCGTCTGCCTCGGGAACCCGGGGCTGCCGCTCGGCGGCGACGCGGCCGACGCCGACGACGGGGAGCGGGACTTCCGTACGGCGCTGGAGGCGGTTCTCGCCGCCGTCGAGGACGGACGCCTGCCCCGCGCGCGCCTGGAGGAGGCCGCCGCGCGGGTACGGGACCTCGCGGCGTGGAGCGCCCGGCACCGCACCGCCCTCGTGGACGAGGCCGTCCTGGCCGCCGGTCACGAGGCGAGCG
>NZ_JAAGLR010000652.1 GCF_010548245.1 Streptomyces sp. SID11385 | reverse complement strand
ACGCGCTCGGCGCCGTGACGGCGCTCACCCGGGCCGCGGGGCTCAGCCCCGCACCGGCCGACCAGAGCCGGCGGCTGGCGGAGGCCGCCTACATCGGGGTCGACTCCGGGGGCGAACTGGCGGACGCCTCACGGCTGCTGGCCGGGTCCCGGCGCGCCGACCCCGGCGGGAACGAGTCCCTGTACGCCGCCGCGACCGCGGCGTTCCTCCTCGTCAACGAGGAAGGCGACTTCGACACCGCCCACCGGCTGCTGACCGGGGCCGTGGAGACGGGACGGCACGGCTGGGACGCCTCTGATCCCGCCCTGGTCGAAGCCCTGTTCACCCTGATCATGCTCTGCTCCTACACCGGCGAACCCTCGCACTGGGAGAGCCTGTTCCGGGCTCTGGAGCGGCTCACGCCGGAGCCGCCCGAGCTGCTGCGCGTGTGCGCGCGGACCTACGCCGACCCGGCGCGGACCGGCGCCGCGGGCGTGCGGACGCTGGACAGGCTGCTGTCGGACGTGGGCCACGACGCGAACCGGCTCATCCGGCTGGGCACCAGCTCCGTCTTCGTCGACCGGCTGGCCGCGTCCCGGACGGCCTCCCAGCGCCTCGCCGCGCAGGGGCGCGCGGGGGACGCCCCGGTCCGCTGGCACCTGGCCGCCCTGATCCATCTGTGCCTGGACTACTTCTCCAGGGGTCGCTGGGCGGAGGCCACCGGCCTCGCCGCCGAGGGCCTCGCCCTCGTCGAGGAGTACGGCTACCGCTTCTTCGCGTGCAAGTTCCAGTACGTGCAGGCGCTCGTCGCCGCGGCGCGCGGCGAGGCCGCCACCGTCGACGCGCTGGCCCGGGAGATCGACCGCTGGGCGGCCCCCCGGGGCGCCCACGGCGTACGGTCCTACGCCTGCCACGCCCGGGGGCTGGCGGCGCTGAGCGAGGGCGACTTCGAGGCCGCGTACCGGTACGGGGCGGAGCTGAGCCCGCCGGGGACGCTCGCCCCGTACGTGCCGAACGCGCTGTGGGGGACGCTGGACCTGGTGGAAGCGGCCGTGCGCACCGGCCGGGACGCGGAGGCCGCGGCACACGTCGCGGCGATGCGGGAGTGCGCGGTGGGCGACCTGTCGCCGCGGCTGAACATGTTGTTCTTGACGTGTGAGGCACTGGTCACGCCCGGGGACGAGGCGTTCGCCCTGCTCGACGAAGCGCTGGCCCAGCCGGGACAGTGGCCCTTCGAGACCGCGCGCGTCCACCTCGTCCGCGGGGAGCGGCTGCGCCGTCGCCGGGCGCGGACCGAGGCGCGCGCGCATGTGACGAAGGCGCTGGAAGGTTTCGAGGAGCTGGGCGCCCGCCCGTGGCAGGAACGCGCGCGGGCGGAGCTGCGCGCGGGCGGCAACACGACGCGGAGCGGCGCGGAGTCAGGGCGCGCGGTGCTGACGGCGCAGGAGTGGGAGATCGCGACGCTGGCCGCGACCGGGCTCACCAACAAGCAGATCGCCGAGCGGCTCTTCCTCTCCCACCGGACCGTCGGCACCCACCTCTACCAGATCTACCCGAAGCTGGGCATCAACTCCCGGGCGGCTCTGCGGGACGCCTTGGCGGCCCTCGAACCGTGAGGGAGGGGAGGGCTCCCGCGCCGCACGTGACAGCCGTAGACTCGTGCCGCGCGAGCGCACCCCGGTCCCGCTCGCGAGCCTCAGGCCCTTCTCCTTCGGCCCGCCGATTGCGGCGACCGCGCCGATCCAGAGCAGCAGCGGAAAGAGACGACGGATGCACGACACCTCGGAACGTCATCCCGACATCCACTGGCCGTCCGGATTCTCGCCCGCCGACGCGCACAGCTTCCACCGGGCCCGCGCCGTCGTGCCGGGACGTCCGGAACGGATCTTCGCCTTCCTCACCGACGCGGCCGACTGGACGAGCTGGGTCCCGGGCTGTGGAGGTGTGAGCACCGGCTCCTTCGCCCAGACCTTCGAGGCGGACTGGGCCGGTCAGCACTTCGAGGTCTTCGTGGGCGAGTACGAGCCACCCACCAGGCTCGGCTGGCTGTGGATCAGCACGAGCGTGCAGTTGTACCAGGCGTGGCTGTTCACCGAGGTGGAGGCCGGCACCGAGATCGTCGTGGAGAACGTCGTCCGCGGCTCCGCCCCGAAGGCGATCGACACGGCGGCGCCCCTGTGGGCCCGGCGGCTGGACGCACTGTGGCACGGCCAGCTCGCGAAGATCTCGGAGAACGCCGCGCGGCCGGAGGCGGCGAGCGATGCCTCCGGCGTGCGGGAGTCGGTCAGCGCAGGGGACGGTAGGTCGCCCGCAGGTCGTTGATCCACGCCTCCGGATTCTCGTAGGGCCCGAAGTGACCGCCCTTCTCATGCACGTTCACGGCGCGTACGTCGGCGTAGAAACGGCCGCCTCCGTTCTCGAAGATCTTCACGCGCTCCGCGGCCGTCTCCGCGCCGGGCGAGGAGTCCCCGAGCAGGAACGTGAAGCCGGCGGGGGCCCGCACGTAGGGCGTCTTGTCGTCGACCGGCTTCGGCGGGTACAGGCTCGCGTTCTTGTACGCGCGGATCGAGGTCCCGAGGGAGGCGGTGACCCAGTAGATCGTGGCGAAGGTCAGGATGTCGTCGACGGGCCAGTCGGCCTCGAAGTCACCGTCGCGGTCGCTCCACGTCTTGTAGCGCTTGAGGACCCACGCGAGCATGCCGGCCGGGGAGTCGTTGAGGCCGTGTGTGAGTGTCTGGGCGTCCAGGGTGTGCGCCGCCACATGTGAGACGTAGATGTTGTTGCGCCGCAGGAGCCGGGCGCGCTCCGCAGGCGGCAGGTCCTCGGTCCGCTGGCCTCCGGTCAGGTCCCAGAAGCGGTCGCCCTGGAACATCGTGGGGGGCATCTCGTTGCCGAGGTGGATGCCGTGGAGCGAGTCGGCGTACTTGTGTCCCATCCGCGCGCCCACCAGCGCCCCGTAGTCGGCCGCGCCGATCCCGTACTTCTCGTAGCCGAGGATGTGCGTCATCAGGTGGTGGAAGCGGTCCGCCATGTCCGCGTAGTTCTCACGGGGGTTGGTGAGCGGGGTCGAGAAGCCGAAGCCGGGGAGGGAGACGGCGACCACGTCGAAGGCGTCCGCCGGGTCGCCGCCGAAGGCCGCGGGATCGGTGAGCGGCCCGATCACCTTGTGCCAGTGGTGGTGGGTCCAGGGCCAGCCGTGCGCCAGGAGGAGCGGCATGGGGGCGGGGCCGGTTCCGCGCTCGTGGACGAAGTGCACAGGGGTGCCGTCGACGTCCACGCGGTACTGGTGGAACCTGTTGAGTTTCTTCTCCGCGGCACGCCAGTCGAAGCCGTCGGCCCAGTACGCGACAAGGGGTGCGAGGTAGGCGGTGCTCAAGCCGTACCGTTCGTCCTCGTTCTCCGCGTCGGATGCGAAACGTGTGCGCCTCAGCCGGGTCCGGAGGTCGTCGAGGACCTCGTCGTCGATGGCGACGTTGAACGGAGGTGGAGTGGTGCCGGAGCCGGTGGAGCTCATGGGTGTCCTTCTTTCGTGACGGAGTGGGTGCCGGGAAAGACGCTCGACCGCGTTTGGATTCCTCAGTCCATTCATCATGGCCCGTTACGACTGGACCGGCAAGTCCAGAAAAGGGTCCGGTCGCGCCGGAGACCTCGTGGACCAGCGCGTCCGGCGAGCGGGAGAATGGGGGGATGAGCACGGGACTGACAGCGAAGGGCAGGGCGACGCGGCAGCGCATTGTCGACGCGACCGCGCTCCTGACCAGGCAGAAGGGCGTCGCCGAGACGACGCTCGACGACGTACGAGCGGCCACGGCGACCAGCCAGAGCCAGCTCTTCCACTACTTCCCCGGCGGCCGGGCGGACATCCTCCTGGCGGTCACCGAGCACGAGGCGGGACAGGTCCTCGCGGCACAGCGGCCCTTCCTCGACGACCTCTCCACCTGGGAGAGCTGGCAGGGGTGGCAACAGGCGGTGCTGAGCCACTACACGGAACTCGGGCAGCGCTGCCCGCTCGGCAATCTCACGACCGAACTGGGCAAGTCGTCTCCCGAGAGCAGGGCGGTCCTGTCCGGTCTCTTCGACGAGTGGGAGAAGGCCCTCCTGCGTGGCGTGCGCGCGCTGACGGGCGAGGGCGCCGATGTCGCGCGCGCCAAGGCGCGGAGCATCCTGGCGGCGGTGCAAGGCGGGGTGGTGCTGCTCCAGGTGACCGGCAGGACCGATTACCTCAAGGCATCGCTCACCGCGGCGCTCACCCCCTTGCGACCCGCGTCCGGCGAAGCGGCGTAGCGCGTCGGCACCCCACGCGGGAACGTGCGGCAATGCGGCCATCCGCAAAAATGGACTTGACAATCCATTGTGCGGGCGCGAATCTTGGACCATCCGATCCATTCTTGGAGTGGGGCCCGCCGTGGTGCCGGGCCGGTACGAAGCTGTCGCCGCACGCGGTGCGGCACTGACCGGGCCGGGAGGACGACCGGCGCGCGCGAGCGACCGGCCCACGAGGGTGGCCCCCGGCCTGCGGCCGTCACCCGGCCCACGGCCGTCACTTGGCCCGTCCGCTCCCGGACGCGGGCGCTCCGAGCAGCGTGCCCGCACTCGGCGCACAAGCGCACATGCCCACATGCGCACTCAAGGAGACACGTATGACCGCCCTGACGCACACCGATCTCGACCGCATCCGCGAACTGAAGAGCCGCTACGCGCGGTACGCCGACACCAAGCGGTGGGACGAGGTGGCGGCCCTGTTCACGAAGGACGCCGTCATGCGCTTCCGCGATGTCGACGGCAACCTGGTCAACGAGGTCCCGGCGGCGGAGTTCGCGCGGACGATCGGTGAACGGGTCGGCGCCGGACAGCCCGTCCACCATCTCTTCTCGCACGAGGTGTCCTTCACCTCGGAGACCACCGCCGAGGGCGTGTGGGCCATGGAGGACCTCATCTTCCACGATCGCGAGGCCCACCCCGAAGCGCCCTTCTCCCGCATGCACGGCTTCGGTCACTACCACGACAGCTACCGGAAGACCGACGGCGAGTGGCGCATCTCCGGGAGCGAACTCACCCGGCTGCGTATGGAGATCACGCCCTGACGGCACCCTCGGGCCCTGCCCCGCGCTCGCCCGGGGCGGGTCCCGCCGGCGGGGCCGAAGCACCACCGTCGCGACGACGGGGGGCGGAGCCGGGGCTTTCCACCCTGCCGCTCCCCTTCGCGCGAGGGCTGTCAGGTGCGGTTCTCCGCCTGGAACATCCAGCTCTGCTTCTCCAGTTCGGCCGCCAGGCCGATCAGCAGGTCCTGCGTGACCTGGTCGGCGTCGGCCGTCTCGGCGATGCGGGCACGTACTTCGCGGATGATCACGGCGAAGATCTGCACCAGGTCCTCGACGGCCTCGGTGTCCTTGCGCCAGCCGGGCGGGAAGGCGGGGAGCCGGGTGCCGGCGGCGATGGTGTCCGCGCGGCCGTCGGGGCTGACGCCGAGGGCGGCGGCCCGCTCGGCCACCGTGTCGGCGAAGGCGCGGGCGGTCGTGACCACCTCGTCGAGTTGCAGGTGGATGGAGCGGAAACGCGGACCGTACAGGTTCCAGTGCGCCTGCTTGGCGAGCAGGGACAGGTCGAGCAGGTCGACGAGAGTCGCTTGCAGCGCGCGCCCGGCGATCTCGCGTTCCTTGTCGGGCAGCGGGCTGTCGATGACGGCCATGAGGTTTCCCATCGCTTCGGCCGCGGTCCCGGCACGCCGGAAGTGACCGGCGAACGCGCCCGCGGGGGCTGGACTTTCCTGCTCCCGGCGACTCCGGGGCGAGGAAGGAGGAGTGCTGTCAGCGTGCTCCTGCCGCGGGCGCCGCCGCATCGGTCAGATGACGGCACGGCACACGCGCGGACTCCCGTCGCAAAGGGAAGGACTGCGTCATTCGACGGCCCGGAACGGGTCGGCGGGCGCGTCCGCCTCACACGTGCGTCGCCTCACGGGAGACGGGCGGTCCCCACAACCCTCAGCGGCCGGTCCGGGCGGGCGTGGCCGCCGCGTCCAAGCGGTCCAGGGCGGGGCGCAGCGCCCCGCGCGTCGTCACGCCCAGGCGTGGCAGCACGCGGTAGAGCACCGTACCGACCGTGCGCGGGGCCAGCCTCGTCCGCGCGCCGATCTCCTCGTTCGTCATGCCGTCCGCCGCCATGTCGGCGATCTCGCGCTCCCTCGGCGTCATGGACACGGCCGTTCCACGGGCCACGCCCTCGGCGTCCCCGCCCGTACTCGCTGGTTCCACGTCCCGCTCCCTCACCGCGTCTTTCAACTACCCGGTTAGTTGATTGAACTGCGAACCCAGGCCACTGTCAAACAACCGGTTAGTTAGGGCCTGGGTTAGGCTCGCTCCATGCAGCGCGACGCCGAAGCCACCAAGCAACGACTCATCGCGGCCGGCCGTGCCGAATTCGCCGCGTACGGGCTGAGCGGTGCTCGCGTCGACCGCATCGCCGAAGTCGCCCAGTGCAACAAGGCGCAGATCTACCACTACTTCAAGAACAAGGCGGGCCTGTTCGAGGCGGTCTGGAACAGCCTGGTCGAGCACATCATCGTGAACCTGCCGCTCGACTCCGCCGATCTCCCCGAGGTCGCCGCGCGACTGAGCGACATCTACGCCGAGCATCCGGAACTGGCCCGCCTGATGACCTGGCAGCGCATGGAACGAGGGGACGACGCCCCCAGCGAACCGGGGATCGCGGACATGCGTCGCCGGAGCGCCGCCATCGCCGCGGCGCAGGCCGAGGGGGTCGTGTCGACCCGCTTCGAGGCCCGTGTGCTGCTCGCGCTGCTGATCCACATCGCCATGCTGTGGGAAGCGGCCAACCCCGAGGTACTGGCGCTCGTGGACGTGGACGACGCGCACGAACGCCGGGAGATCGTACGGCGGGTGGCCGCCGCTCTGGTGAGCTGAACCGGCTTGGCGATCCGGCTTGGCGATCCGGCTTGATGAGCAGGCTTGGTGAGCCGGCTTGAAGGCCGGGGCGCGGGCGAGGGCGGTCCGGCCCCGGTGTCACGTACCGCACGTCCCGGGGCCGGGCCGGAGCGGGCGAGCGCGTTGCCTGCTCCGGCCTCGGTGTGAGACGGCCCCAGTGGTACCCGCGTGCCGGCCGCGGGGGCGGTGGAGCGACGACGTGGGACGCGTCCACGTCGCGCTCGGCTCGACCCGGCGTGTCCGGGCTCGTCTCAGCGGCTCGGGTCGAGCAGCAGCTTGCCGGAGGTGCGGCGCGATTCGATGTCGGAGTGCGCCTGGTGGGCCTCGCCGAGCGGGTAGCGGCCCGTGATGTCGATCCGGAGCTTGCCCTCGCGGATCTTGTCGAACAGGTCGCCGGTGTGCTGACGCAGCAGCTCCGGGGTGTGGATGTGGTCGGAGAAGACCGCGTAGGTGACCTTGATGCTCTTCGGCAGGTCGAACATGCGCACCTCGGGGATGTCGCCGATCAGCGGACCGTAGTACACGAGCGTGCCGACGCGTCGCAGGACCTCGGTCGAGGGCCAGAACGTGGTGGCGCCTCCCCCGTCGAAGACCGCGTGCACGCCCTCGCCACCGGTCAGTTCCATGACGGGGCCGACGAAGTCGCCGCCGGAGGAGACGAGCACGGCGTCCGCGCCGGCCGCCTTGGCCGCCGCCACCTTCTCCTCGCGGGACACGAGGCCGATCACACGCACACCGCGCAGGGTGAGCAACTGGGTGACGAGGCGGCCCACACCGCCCGCTGCGGAGTGCACGAGCGCGGTTTCCCCGGCCGTCAGCGGGGCGGACTCGGTGACGAAGTGGTGGGCCGTCAGGCCCTGCATCATCGTCGCGGCGGCGACGTCGCTCGGGATGTCGTCCGGGACCGGGACCACCCGGTCCGCGGCGATCGCGATCTTCTCCGCGTAGCCGCCGGAGTCCGAGAGCAGCGCCACCCGGTCACCGATCGCGAAGCCGTCGACCCCCTCCCCGAGGGCGCTCACCCGGCCCGCGCCCTCGACGCCCGGAACGAGGGGCAGGCCGAGGGGGAGGAAGCCCGCGCGGGTGCCGGTGTCCATGAAGTTGACACCGCTGAAATCGAGATCCACGACCAGCTCGCCGGCCTGGGGCTCGGGGTCGGGCCACTCCTTCAGCTTGAGAACCTCGGGACCACCGGTTTCTTCCAGCACTACAGCACGCATGGTGCACACACCTTTTCGTGGAGGACTACGGAGCGACTTCGTAGTGAACGGCCGCCGAGCGGCGGATGGATGCCCGGCCCGCACACGTCCGGCGCAGGAGAGGTCTCCCGCACTTCGGCGCGGTGCCGAGTGACAGGTATGAGCGTAGGAGGCTTTTTTTGGACCGGCAAGTCCAGGAATTGGTGCGGCGGGAGGCGCGATAAAGCCCTGCAAGAGGGGCAAAACATCCCATGACTGGACCAGGCGTTCCATAAAATGGACCGCAGCGCGGTACCCTGGTGGCCATGGGACTCACACCTAAGGGCCTCGCCACGCGGCAGCGCATCATCGAGGGGGCGGCGGCACACGTGCGCAGTGATGCCCCGGGGAGGGTGACGCTCGACGACATCCGGGCGATCACGGGAACGAGCAAGGGGCAGCTGTTCCACTACTTCCCCGGCGGCAAGGAGGAGATCCTCCTCGCCGTCGCGCGCCACGAGGCCGACCGTGTCATCACCGACCAGCAGCCCCACATCGACTCCCTCAGCACGTGGGCGGCCTGGACCCGCTGGCGGGACGCCGTCGTGGCGCGCTACCAGGCCCAGGGGGCGAGCTGTCCGCTCGGGACGCTGATGGACCAGGTGGGCAGTACCCCCGGTGCCGCCGAGGTGGCCTCGACGCTGCTGGCCCGCTGGCAGGGGCTCCTCCGTCAGGGCGTCGCGACGATGCAGGCCGAAGGGCTCGTCGATCCCGCCCTGGACCCGGAGCAGGCGGCGGCGGCCTTCATCGCGGGTATCCAGGGCGGCGTCCAGATGCTCCGGTCGACCGGGGACAGCACCCACCTCGAAGCGGTCGTCGACATGCTGATCGACCACCTCAGAGGCGGTGCGCGAGCGCGGAGTTGACCTCGCGCCGCGGGACACGTGTCAGGAGGCGTCGCGCAGGAGGGCGGCGGCGCGTTCGGCGAGTGCGTAGACCGTCGCGTTGGTGTTGTTGGAGGGGATGGACGGCAGCACCGAGGCATCCGCGATCCGCAGCCCGGTGAGGCCGCGGACCCGGAGCGCCGGGTCGACGACGGCGTTCTCGTGCTCGCCCATCGCGCAGGTGCCGACCGGGTGGCAGTACGAGCCGAAGAAGCGGCGCGCGTAACCGGCGAGGTCCGCGGCGCTCGTGACGGCCGGGCCGGGGGCGACTTCCTCCGCGCCCCAGGAGGAGAGCGCGCCGGAGGCGACGATCGCGCGGGCGGTGGCGATGCCGGAGAGTACCGCCCGCACGTCCTGCTCCTCGGTGAAGTAGCGGGGATCGATCACGGGCGGGGCGAACGGGTCGGCGGAGGCGAGCCGCAGGGTGCCGCGGCTCGCGGGGCGCATCGGCGAGACACCGACCGAGAAGCCGTTCTCCACGGGCGCGACCGGGTTGGGCAGCGCGAGGTCGATGAAGATGAGCTGGAGGTCGGGGCCGCCGTCCCCGGCTCCGGGTCCGCGCAGCAGGCCGATGATCTCGCCGTGGTTGTGTCGCGCCGCCGGGACCTCGCGGCGGGTGCGGTGCACCAGGTTGGCACGGGGGTGGTCGTGCAGGTTTCGCCCGACGCCGGGCAGGGCGTGGCGCACCTCGACCCCCGTGGCGCGCAGTTCGTCGGCGGGACCGATGCCGGAGGAGAGCAGCAGGTGGGCCGAGCCGAGGGTGCCCGCGGTGAGGACCGTTTCGCGGGCGGCCCGGGCGGTGTGGCCGCGCCCGTCGACGGTGTACTCGACGCCGGTGCAGCGGTCTGCGTCGAGGAGCAGCCGGTGGGCGCGCGCGCCGGTGACGACGCGCAGGTTGGGGCGGCCGAGTACGGGGGTGAGGTAGGCGTCGGCGGCGCTCTGCCGGCGCCCGTCGACGATGTTGAGGTCGACGGGCGCGAAGCCCTCCTCCAGGCCGCCGCTGATGTCCAGGGCGCGGCGGTGGCCGGTCGAGACGGCACCGTCGAGGAGGGCGAGGAGGACGTCGTTGGGTGCGGCGGCCGGGCCGACGATCAGCGGGCCGTCGGTGCCGCGCCCCGTACCGCCGCCCAGCGCCGTCTCGGTGCGCCGGAACCAGGGCAGCAGGTCGTCGAAGGACCAGCCCGGCGCGCCCAGTCCGGCCCAGGCGTCGTAGCTGGAGCGGTGGCCGCGGGCGAAGACCATCGCGTTGATGGCGGAGGACCCGCCGAGGCCCTTGCCCCGGGGCAGGGCGACGAGTCCGCCGTCCGGCCCCTGCGGCTCGGTGCGCTCGCCCCAGCTCGCCTCCGTCGCGGCGAGCGAGGGCCAGGCGGGCGGCGTCGCCACGGCTTCCGGCAGCGCCTCGACGGGCGCGCCCGCTTCCAGCAGGAGTACGCGGGTCGCGGGGTCCTCGGTGAGACGGGCGGCCAGCACGCAGCCGGCCGATCCCCCTCCCACGAGGACGAAGTCGTAGGTGTCCGTGGGCTGTTCGGTCGCGTTCGGCATGTCCCCGCCTCTTCCTGCCCGGTCGTGCGGCTCGGAGAGGCACGCCGTTGACACACACGAAGCGAGCGGATCAGTGATACGTATCGAGCGTAGCATCGCGTGCGTCCCCGCCGTGCACACATGTGTGCCAGGCGTCGGCAGGACCCGGTGGCCCAGGCGGCACGGGCGGCCCGGGCGAAACTCGGCACCCCGGCCCGCGCTCGCCCCGCCTCACCCGCCGGTTCGCGCCCCGCCTCACCCGGCGAGTGAGGCCGCGTCCCCCATCACGACGACCGGGTGTTGCTTCGGGTCCAGGGCGCGCAGCAGTTCCCTCATGTGCTCCGCGGCGATGCTGACACACGCGTGCGTCGGGCCGCCGTGGTCGACGTGTATCCACACGCCGCCGCCCTTCCCGTAACCCTGCGGACGGGTGCCGTCGAGGGGCGAGGTCCCCTTCACGCGGTTGTAGTCGATGGCGACGACGTAGTCGAAGGACCCGGCGAGGGGTTCCCCCTGGAAGCCGGTGCCACCGGCGACGAAGTGGGAGGAGCGGTGGTACGGCAGGCGGCTGCCCGGGTCGGGGCGCAGACCGCCCGCGTCGCTGAGGCTGAAGACGCCGATGGGCGAACGGAGATCGCCCTCGTGGTGGTCGTCGGTCCAGCCCTTGTCACCGTTGTGCGCGGGCCAGGAGGGGCCCGCCAGCCAGCCCGCTCCGGTGCGCCGGTAGAGGACGAGGCGCCCGCGCGCGGAGTCCTTCGCGTCGCCGGTGACGACGACGGCCTGGCGGCTGTCGGCCGGGATCTGGTCGAGCATCCGTTTCCCCAGGTGAGGCAGGGTGGCGGGAAGCGCGGGGGAAGGGCTCGCGGTCGGTGCCGGTGGCGCGGGAGCGGGTACGGCGGCGTGCGTGGTCCGTGCCGGGGTGGCCTCCGGAGGGTCCGCGGGCGCGGCGGAGCAGCCCGCGACGGCGGCGAACGCGGTCAGCAGGAGGCCGAGGCGCACAGGACGCCCGGCTCCGGGCGGAGCCGTCCGTGCGGTGACGTACGGAGGTCTGTTCCTGGGGTCCACGTCTTTCCCTTCCCTTCACCCGCTTCCGAGGACGCGCCTCGGACGTGCTGACGGAGTGTGCGGTCGCGGCCGACTGACGCGCGGGGGCCGCGCGTTCGCTCCTGTCACGTTGCGCAAGGGTACGGAGGTTCAGTCGGCGCCGGGTCATCGGCCGCGCCCCACCCACGCCCCCGGGGGTGTGGCCTCCGCGCACGCCGCTCTCCTTGCGCTCGTCCGCGTCACCTGTCAGAGTGGTGACGACTTCGCGAGGGCTGACACCGCGACCGCGGCAGCGCGCCCTCGTCCGCGCGGCAAGGGTCGGGCAGTGCCGCGACCCGGGAGGGAATGTCATGCGCAGCAGCAACCCGGTCTTCTCCCGGCTGGGGTTCGCGGGGGGCCCACGAGCTGACGGCCCGTACGAGGACCGTGCCGGAACACGGCGGGCCGAACCGGTGGCGGCCGGCTCGCCCGCCCTCCTCGGCGAGGTGCCGCCATACACCGGCGCGTCCGGGACGCCCCGGTACGCCGTGAACCCGTACGCGCCGGAGCCCACCGGCCCCGAGGCGCCCGCGGGACCCACGACGGCCGCGATGACCCTCGACGACGTCGTCGTCCGTTCCGCCGCCACGCTCGGCACCCTCGCCCTGACCGCGGTCCTGTCCTGGGTGCTGCTCCCCGTCGGGTCCGCCGGGCCCGGCCGCTCGTACGGAATCGGGGTGGCCGCCGCGCTCGCCGCCTTCGCCCTGGCGCTCGCCCAGTCGTTCCGCCGCCGCCCCTCCCCCGCGCTGATCCTCTCGTACGCGGCGCTGGAGGGCGTCTTCCTCGGCGTGGTCTCGGATGCCACCTCCGCCTCCCTGTCCCCGGGCGTCGTCGTGCAGGCGGTGCTCGGCACCCTGGCCGTCTTCGCCGGGGTCCTCGTCGCCTACCGGGCGCGCTGGATACGTGTCACACGTCGCTTCGCCGGATTCGTGGCGGGCGCGGCGCTCGGTTTCGTCCTGCTCCTGGCGGCCGACGCGCTCTTCTCCGCCTTCGGCGCCGGTGACGGCCTCGGCTTCTCCGGCGGCGCTCCCGGCATCGTCTTCGGGCTCGTGGGCGTCGTCCTCGGCGGCGCCTTCCTCGCGCTGGACTTCCGGCAGGTGGAGGACGGCATCGCGTACGGCGCCCCCCGCGAGGACTCCTGGCTCGCGGCCTTCGGCCTGGCGACGACGCTGGTCTGGATCTACCTGGAAATCCTCCAGGTGCTCTCGCTCTTCCAGGGCGACAGCGCGCGGGACATCTGATGGCGTGTGCGTCCGGCGCACGTCCCCCTGCCCGGATACCTGACGTACGCTCGGCGGGCATCCGCGGCGTACATGTGCGAGGAGATACATGCCTGCCATAGCAGACGGAAGCGGTCACACCCCCCGCACGCGCACCGCGACGCCGGACACCGAAAGCGAGGAGGTGGCTCTCACGCTGGCCGCGCGCGGCGGCGACGTGGCGGCTCTGGGCGCTCTGCTGGAACGTCACCGTCCCGGCATGCGGGCGGTCGCGCTGAGCCTCCTCGGCCCCGGGCCCGACACCGAGGACGTCCTCCAGGACGCCGCCCTCGTGGCCCTGCGCCGGATCGGCGATGTGCGCGACCCGGCGGCGACGGGAGCCTGGCTGCGCATGGTGGTCCGCAACAGCGCCCGTACCCTGCTGCGCGAGAGGGCGCGTACCGCGCCGGTCGCCGAGGTGCCCCTGCCGCCCAGCGCCTCCACGCCGGAGAGTGTCCTGGAGGAGCACGTCATGCGGGACTGGGTCTGGGAGGCGGTGGAAGCCCTCTCGCCCACGCTGCGACTGCCTCTCGTCCTGCGGTACTTCACGGCCGGCCTCACGCCGTACCAGCGGATCGCGGAGGTGTGCGCGATACCCGTCGGCACCGTACGCAGCCGGCTCCACCAGGCGCGGACGGCACTCGCCGCGGCCTTGCGCACGGCCGCGGACGGGGCGTACGAGGGCACCCGCCGACGCACCGAGGAGTCCTGGACCGAGGCGCACGAGACCCTGGCCGCCGCCGAGCGCGGCGAGTTCGCGCGGGTGGTCGCCGACCGCTGGGCGCCCGGCCTGTCGGTGTTCAGCGGCGGCGCGCGGCTGGGCGGCACCCCCCTGCTCCTCGCCGGGATGGACGGCGACCTGTCCGCCGGGGTGCGGCAGCGCCCGGCGCACGTCGCCGCGGGACGCTCCCTGGTCGTGTGGGAGATGGACCTGCTCAGCCCGCCGGACGACCCCGGTCACTGCCCGCCCGGGGTCGCCTGGATCATGACCCTGGCGGGCGGCCGCGTCGACCGGCTCAGCCTGCACCACGCACCCCGCCCCACCACGGAAAGCAAGGTCCCGCACCTGTGAACGCGTCCGCCGACATCCTCGCCGTGTCCCAGCTCATCGCCCGTTACGCCGAACTCGTGGACGCCGGCGACTTCGCCGGTGTGGGCGCCCTGTTCACCGGGGACTCCGTCTTCCGCGGCAGCGGCAGGCCCGCCGTGGGCGGCGCGGGGGTCGAGGCCATGCTGAACGCCACGGTGATCCGGTACGAGGACGGCACGCCCCGTACCCAGCACGTCACCACCACCAGTGCCGTCGAGGTCGACGAGGACGGCCGCGGCGCGCGCGCCCGGTCCGCCGTCACCGTCTTCCAGGCGCTGCCGGACTTCCCGCTCCAAGCCGTCGCGGCGGGCCGGTACGAGGACCGCCTCGTCCGCCGCGGCGGACGCTGGCTCTTCGCCGAACGACGGGTGCGCGTCCATCTGGTGGGCGACGTCAGCCACCACCTGCGCGGCTGACCCGCGGGGACGGCAGTACGAGCGGCGGGGCGCCCGGACCGGTCCGAACGACCGGTCCGGGCGCCCCGCTCAGTGGTACCCGGGCGCCCCGCTCAGCGTCGCCCTCGCAGGCTGTGCGCGACGGCCCCGGCCATCGCGCTCTCGCCCGCCGCGTTGGGGTGCAGCGGAGCCGCCGGGGGCTGGGGCGCGAAGGTCTCGATCCAGCGCGCACCCGCCGGCCGGCACAGGTCGTGGCCCACCGTCGGCGCGTAGGTGTTCACGTAGCGCGCGCCGCCCCGCCGGGCCTCGCGGGCGAGCATCGCGTTCAGCTCCTTCTCCTTGTCGCGCAGGTACGGGAAGTCACCGGCGCCCAGCGGCACCGTGGCACTCGTGCACGCCACGCCGTCCTCCGGGAAGAGGTCCGGGTATCCGACCACCACGACGTCGGCGTGCGGAGCGCGCCGGTGGACGCGGCGCAGCACGTCGGCGACCTTGGGGGCGCTCGCGTCGATCGCCTCGGTGACCTGGTCGGTGCCGGTCGAGGTGAGGTAGTCGGCGCAGGGCGCGCCCGCCGGGTCGCTCGCCGACAGCTTCGCGCAGGTGCCGAGCACCGTCGTGAAGCCGATGTCGTTGCCGCCGATGGTGAGGGTGACC
This sequence comes from Streptomyces sp. SID11385, assembly GCF_010548245.1. Lineage (GTDB taxonomy): Bacteria > Actinomycetota > Actinomycetes > Streptomycetales > Streptomycetaceae > Streptomyces. The sequence continues at coordinate 4,856 of NZ_JAAGLR010000652.1, read as the reverse complement.
AGGTCGGTTCCCCTGTCCAAGGCGTCGAGTTGCGGTGCCACCGTGCCCTGGGGCCCCGCCATGTCGGCCGTCGTGGCGCCGGAGCACGTCACGTCGGTGAGGTGCGCACCGGTGGCGCGGGCCACCAGCGACGGGTAGTTCGCGCTGGAGCGCAGACAGGTCGCGTCCACCTGGTCCGGTACGCCGGGGGCGGACGCGTAGGAGTCGCCGAGGGCCACGTAGTCGACGCGGTGCGCGTGTGCCCCGGTGTGGGGGCGGGAATGCGCGGGGGTGCCCGTGGGCCTGCCCTGGTGGGCGTGCGCGGGCGCGGTGCCCGCGAAGAGGGCTGCCCCGGCCAGTACGGCGGCACTCGCCACCACGGTACGGCGGCGGCCGGAGGTGGAAGAACGGCTCGTCACATGTATTCCTTTCGGGAAAGGCTGGAAAGCTTCCACCCCATGGACGTGTCGCGGCACCCGCGAGGATCGCCGTGCGCGATAACGAAAGCGTTGCTCTCGCGGCGCGTGCCCTCCGGCTGTTCCCCCGGCGAGCGCGCGCCCGCACACGTGTCATCTCAGCGGACCTGCCCGTCGGTACGTTCCGGACGTGCGGCTATGGTCACACCATGACCCCTCGCAAAGCCCTCGTCCTCGACTTCGGCGGTGTGCTCACCACCCCCCTGATCCCTGCCGCGCTCGCCTTCGAACGGCGGGAGGGACTGGCCGAGGGCACCCTCTTCCGCGCCCTGTACGCCGACGCGGAGATGATCCGGCTCACCGAGGAGCTGGAGCGCGGCACCCTCACCCAGTCCCGGTGGAACGCCGAGGCGGCGGACCGGACCGGCCTTGCCGCCGACAACCTCATGGGCCGCCTCTTCGCCGACCTGCGTCCGCAGCCGGAGCTGATCGGCGCCGCCGCCGCGGCGCGCCGGGCCGGGGTCCCGGTGGCGCTCCTCACCAACTCCGTGGGCCGTGCGCCGTGGGACCTGTACGCCGGGTACGACCTGGACTTCGACGCCGTCGTGATCTCCGAGGACCACGGGGTCCGCAAGCCGGAGGAGGCGGCGTTCGCGCTCGTGCTCGACAAGCTCGGGCTGGCGGCGGCCGACTGCGTGTTCGTCGACGACACCGCGAGCTACCTGCCGCCCGCCGCAGCGCTGGGCTTCGCGACCGTGCACGCCGAGGAGCCGGGCCGCACGGTCGCCGCGCTGGAACGACTGCTGGGCCTCCCGCTCGCCCCGCGGTGACGGGTCCACGGCGCGGGACCCCCGCACACGTGTGCCCGCCGTACGCGCGTCAGGCACACTGGTCCGTATGACAGAGCCTTCCGCACGCCGCCTCCTCGGCTCCTTCCTCAAAGCCCGCAGGGCCGAGTTGACGCCCGAGGAGTGCGGGCTGCCGGTGTCCGGGGGCCCGCGCCGCGTCGCCGGGCTGCGCCGCGAGGAAGTGGCGCGGCTCGCCTCGATCAGCGTGGACTACTACACCCGTCTCGAACAGGGCATGGTCCGTGCGTCCGCCTCGGTGCTCGGCAGCCTCGTGCCGGCACTGCGCCTGGACGAGGACCAGCAGACGTATCTGTACGAGCTGGCGGGCAAGTCCGACGCCCGTCCCCGGCGCCGCCGTTCCGCGCAGCGCCCCCGTCCCGCCGTGCGCCGTCTGCTCGCCCGGCTGGACGGGACACCGGCGCTCGTCCTCGGCCGGCGGCTCGATGTCATCGCCTGGAACCGCGCCGCCGTGGCGCTCTGGACGGATTTCGCGGCGCTCCCCGCGGCCCGGCGCAACTACGTCCGGCTGATGTTCACCGATCCCGCCTTCCAGGCGCTGCACCGGAAGTGGGAGCACGACGCGCGGGACACGGTGGCCGCCCTGCGCATGGAGGCCGCCGACGACCCGACCGACCCCGAACTGGCCCAGCTGGTGGGCGAACTGTCCCTCCGGGACGACGACTTCCGCACCTGGTGGGCCGAGCAGCGGGTGAGCGGCACGGGCAGCGGCACCAAGCACTACCGGCACCCGCTGGTCGGCGACCTGACGCTGGACTGCGACACGTGGCTCAGCCCGGACGGTTCGGGGCAACGCCTGGTGGTCCTCACCGCCGAGGAGAACACGCCCTCCCACGACGCCCTGCGCATCCTCACCTCCTGGACGGCGGAGGAGACGGTACGCGGAACGCGGGCGTGACGCCGTGAGGTGAGGGCGGACCCTAGCCCCGTGCGACCCGCTGGGCCGTCGCAAGACGCGTCAGGCGTACGTGCGGTGCCGTCACGGCGCAGGGCGCGCGCGGTCGAGAGGGGGAACGATCCTTCCCCCGAAGAAACCTGTCTCTTTTCGCCCGGGCCGCACGCGGCCACGCTAGGAAATGTGACCGGAACGGGAAACACACCCGAGCACAGCACACCCGGCCACACCTCCGTTTGCCGCACCCCGCCGCACGTCGGCGAAACCCACAGGAGCCTTCCGTGACCGACACCGACCGCACCACTCACATCCAGCGCGTCCCCGTCACCTTCCCCAGCGCGGGCATCCGCATCGCCGCGCACGTCTACCTTCCGGACACCTCGGCTCCGGCCTCCCTCCCGGCCCTGGTCGTCGGTCACCCCGGCACCAGCGTGAAGGAACAGACGTCCGGCGCGTACGCCCGGCGGCTGGCGGAGCACGGCTTCCTCACCCTCGCCTTCGACGCCGCCCACCAGGGCGAGTCGGGCGGCCTGCCCCGGGGGCTGGAGGACCCGGGGCAGCGCGTCGAGGACTTCAAGGCCGCCGTCTCGTACCTCACCACGCGCGACGACGTCGCCCCCGGCCGGATCGGGCTGCTCGGCATCTGCGCCTCCGGCGGTTACACGCTCTCCGCCACCGGTGGCGATCACCGGGTCCGCGCGATCGCCACCGTGAGCGGCGTGGACGTCGCCCGGCAGTTCCGCTACGGCGCCGACGGCGACCAGGACCCGGCCGTCTTCGCGTCCCTGCTGGACGCAGCGGCCCAGGCCCGTACGGCCGCCGCTCGCGGCGAGGACCCGGGTGCCATGCCGGTCTTCCCGGGCACCGAGGAGGAGGCCCGGGCGCTCGGCGGGCAGCACGGCGCCGAAGGCTTCGCGTACTACTGCTCGCCGCGCGCCGCGCACGAGCGGTCCGCGAAGACCCTGGCCTGGGAGAGCATCGACAAGCTCGCCTCCTTCGACGCCTTCCACGCCGTCCCCCTCCTCGGGCCGCGCCCCCTGCTCCAGGTCGTCGGCCGGCGCGCCGTCACCTCCTGGATGGCGGTCGACGTGCACCAGCGGGCCACCGGCCCCAAGGAACTCCACTGGATCGAGGGCGCGAGCCACGTCGACCTGTACGACAAGAAGGAGCACGTCGACCAGGCCGTCGACCGTCTCGCCGCCTTCTTCACCGAGAACCTGGCCACGGCGGAGGCGTGACACACGGAACCGGGCACACGTATGCCTGCCGGCGCCCGCTCCGTGAGTACCAGAGGGGCGGAACCGCTTTCACACCCGCTGGCCGGGGGACCGCTCGCTCGTGAGAGACTGCGCGCCGGACACGCGAACGCGGGGCCCAGGCGTCACCGAGGGGGACGGGCGGCGCGGGAGGCGGCGCGCCGGTCGCGGCGGCCGAGCGCGCGCCCGGGTGCGGGACCACGGCGGACCGAGGGCGGAGAGGGAATCGGGATGAGCGACCTGGGTGGGACGGCCGGTCCCGCGATGCCGGGTCTTGTCGGACGCGGGGCGGATCTGGAGTTCATCCGGTCGTTCTTCGGCAACCCGGTGGTCAAGGGGGCGGCGCTGCTGCTCAGCGGTGAGGCCGGGGTCGGCAAGACCGCGGTGCTCGAAGAGGTCGCGGAGTCGGCCGAGCGCGAGGGCGTGCGGGTGCTCCGCGCCCAGGGGGTGCAGTTCGAGGCGGACATCGCCTACTCCGGCCTGAACCAGTTGCTGCTGCCGCTGTTCGCCTCCTTCGACGCGCTGGAGCCGGTGCACAGGGACGCGCTGCGGGTGGCCGTGGGCATCGGCTCGGGGCCCGCCCCCGACCGTCTGCTGACCTCGACGGCGGCGCTGCTCCTGCTGCGCCAGGTTTCGGTGGAGACCCCGCTGCTGCTCGTGGTGGACGACCTGCCGTGGGTGGACCGGGCGACGACGGCGGTCCTGGGTTTCGTGGCCCGCCGCCTGGTCGGCTCGCATGTCGACTTCCTCGCGGCGTGCCGCAACGGCACCGACAGCTTCTTCGAGTCCAGCGGGCTCACCGAGCACAGGATCGAGCCGCTCGACTCCGGGGCCGCCGCCGAACTCCTGCGCCGCCGTCACCCCGACGTCTCCCCCGCCGTACGGCGCCGCGTCGCCGCCGAGGCGCACGGCAATCCCCTGGCCCTCGTCGAACTGCCCGCCGCGCTGACCGGGGAACAGCGCACGACCTCGGCGGCTCTGCCGTCGGTGCTGCCGCTGACCGAACGCCTCCAGGCGCTGTTCGCCTCGCGCGTCGCCGGACTCCCCGTCGGCGCACGGGAGTTGCTGCTCCTGGCGGCGCTGGACGGCACCGGTGACCTCGCCTCCGTGGAGGCGGCCGCGGCGGGCCGGGCGGCGGTCGAGGACCTCACCACCGCCGAGCGGGACCGCTTGGTGCGGATCACCCCGGACACCCGCCGGATCTCCTTCCGGCATCCCCTCATCGGTTCGGCGGTGGTCGAGGGATCGACCACCGCCGAACGCCGCCGCGCCCACCAGTGGCTCGCGGACGTGCTGACGGACCACCCGGAGCGCCGCGCCTGGCACTTGGGCGAGGCGGCGGCGGGTCCCGACGAGGACGTCGCCGGGCTCCTGGAGCACGCCGCCCACCTGCGGCTGCGGCGCGGGGACGCGCTCGGCGCCGTCGCGGCGCTGACCCGGGCCG
>NZ_JAAGLR010000069.1 GCF_010548245.1 Streptomyces sp. SID11385 | reverse complement strand
CTGTTCGGCGAGCTGTTCGAGCCGCACGATCTCACGGGCGCGCGCGTCGGCGGTCGCCGCGAGTTCGCCCGGCGGGGTGAGGCCGAGGGGCGGCCCGGTGTCGACGAGGTACGTGCCCGTGCCGCTGCCGCGCAGCAGGCGCCGCTCCGTCTCCAGGGCCCCCAGCTCCCTGCGGCGGGCGAGGTAGTGCGCGGGCGGGCTGTGCGGGGCGAGGCCGAGCAGCGGCGGGCACCAGCGGCGCAGCGCGAACCCCGTCTGCGTGTCGAAGAAGGTCGTCCCCGCGGCGGGCGCCCCGCCCCCGGGCCCGAGCAGCGCCTCGAACGTCCCGAGCCCCAGTTCCTCCCGGCGGACCCCTTGGCAGTACTGATCCACCAACGGCGGCGTTTCGATCACGGGGACCCCCGGGCGCGTCCTGCCCCCCGGCTTGTCCGGACGGCCGTCTCGGGGTCTAACGGTTCAGCACCCGCGCGGTGTCGCCGGGCCCGCGGAATTCAGCCGCCGACCTGAATCCCCGCCATCCGCTTCCACTCGTACGCCCCCGTCCGCACCTTCGCCGCGAACTCCCCGTCGAACTCGTCGTGCATCGTGATCCCGGCCCGCTCGACCGCGCCCCGGGCGACCGCCGCGTCATGGGCGAAGAGGTCCCCCCAGCGCCCGTCCTCCCCCACCAGCACGATCCGCGTCCCGCGCTGCCCCACGTAGGCGAGCTGTCCCTCGGCACCGCCGTGCCGCCGGGCGAAGGAACCGATCTGTTTGGCGAGCCGGGCCGCCCTGCGTTCCTGCCGCGCGGCCTGCCGCTTGTCGGCGCCGGTGGTCACGGTGTCGCCCGCCGCGGAGTCGCTCTGCTCAGTGTTCTCAGCCATGCCCCGCATGCTACCCACGGGTAGGCCCCGGTACGACAAGAGGCCCCGCCGTCCCGGGAGGGACGACGGGGCCACCTGGCGGCTCGTACCCCGGAGGGCTCAGCGCAGGAACGGGTCGATCGCGACGGCGACGAAGAGGATCGACACGTACGTGATCGACCAGTGGAAGAGCCGCATCTCCTTGAGCTTCGCGCCCGTGATCTCGCCCTTGGCACGGTTCAGGAGGCCGTGCGCCTCCCACAGCCAGTAGCCGCCGGACAGGAGCGCGACGGTCGTGTAGAACCAGCCGGTGTAGCCGAGCACGGTGAGCATGAGCGAGACGAGGACCATCACCCAGCTGTAGAGCACGATCTGCTTGGCGACGACCTTGTTCCCCGCGAGGACGGGCAGCATCGGCACGTTGGCGCGGGCGTAGTCGTCCTTGACCCGCATCGACAGCGGCCAGTAATGCGGCGGCGTCCAGAAGAAGATGACGAGGAAGAGGATGACGGCGGCCCAGGAGACCGAGTTCGTGACGGCGGACCAGCCGATGAGGACCGGCATGCAGCCCGCGACCCCGCCCCACACGATGTTCTGCGCGGTGCGGCGCTTGAGGATCATCGTGTAGCCGACGACGTACAGCAGGACCGCGCCGAGCGAGAGCGCCGCCGAGAGCCAGTTGACGAGGAGGCCGAACCACAGGGTGGAGACCACCGCGAGGCCGATGCCGAAGGCGAGCCCCTCCCGCGGCGAGATCAGCCCGGTGACCAGGGGCCGCTGCGACGTACGGTCCATCAGGGCGTCGATGTCGCGGTCGTACCACATGTTGAGCGCGTTGGCGCCGCCCGCGGAGAGGTAGCCGCCGAAGCACGTCACGAAGACGAGCCACAGGTCGGGCACTCCCTGTTCCGCGAGGAACATGACCGGCACGGTCGTGATGAGCAGCAGCTCGATGATCCGTGGTTTGGTCAGCGCCACGAAGCCCTTGAGCCGGGCCCCGTTCGGCCGCCGGCCCGTGCTCGTCCCGAGCGCTCCCGCTGGACGGGATTCAACGGCCGTCACGCACACCCCTGACAGAGACTTTTCTCAAGCGAGCCCACAAGAGTGTCCGGATTGGCACCGGAAAGGGGGGCTCACGCGTACCACGCCACTCTAGACGGCCCCCCTCTTCGGCCCTTCGCGGGGGTCGCTCGTGTTGGGCGTCCCGCGCGCGTGTGCGAGCGGCGCCGTACGGCCGCGGGCGCGGTGCCGGAGCAAGGCGGGACGGAGGCGGGCGGGGTGCCGGTACGGGCACGGAGCGGCCCCTTCGGTGACGCTCGGTCGCCCCGCGCGGGGCCCGGCGCGGATGAGCGCGCGGGCGCACGTGCGGGCGCTGGAATGAGCGTGTCCCGGCACAGATGTCGCGGTGTGTCGGGGAGGCTTTCCGGGCAGGCGGGACAAGGGTTGTGGGGCTTCGGGAGGCGGAACGGGCCCGTCTTCGGCACCCTGGGAATCAGGCGCGGAGACGCGCGCGTTTCCAGGGGTAGGCTCGACGCCGTCCGGTGTACGCAAAGTCACCGGCATTCGACATGTGGAGAGGAGCCCTGACTCAGGGTGAGCACCAAGCCGACCACCACAGATTTCGAGTGGACCGAACTGGATCAGCGGGCTGTAGACACCGCGCGTGTACTGGCCGCCGACGCCGTGCAGAAGGTCGGCAACGGCCATCCCGGTACGGCGATGAGCCTGGCCCCGGCCGCGTACACGCTCTTCCAGAAGGTGATGCGACACGACCCCGCGGACCCGGACTGGACCGGGCGCGACCGTTTCGTGCTCTCCGCCGGACACTCCTCGCTGACCCTCTACACGCAGCTCTACCTGGCCGGTTTCGGCCTGGAGCTGGCGGACCTGGAGGCCTTCCGCACCTGGGGTTCGAAGACTCCCGGGCACCCGGAGTACGGGCACACCAAGGGCGTCGAGACGACGACCGGGCCGCTCGGCCAGGGCGTCGCCAACGCCGTGGGCATGGCGATGGCCGCGCGCTACGAGCGCGGGCTCTTCGACCCCGACGCGCCGCGCGGCACCTCGCCCTTCGACCACTACATCTACGCGATCGCCGGGGACGGCTGCCTCCAGGAGGGCATCTCCGCCGAGGCGTCCTCGCTCGCCGGGCACCAGAAGCTCGGCAACCTGATCCTGCTGTGGGACGACAACCACATCTCGATCGAGGGCGACACCGAGACGGCGGTCTCCGAGGAGACCACCAAGCGCTACGAGGCGTACGGCTGGCACGTGCAGCGCGTCGAGCCGAAGGCCGACGGCGACCTGGACCCGGCCGCGCTGTACGCCGCGATCGAGGCCGCGAAGGCCGAGACGGGGCGCCCCTCCTTCATCGCGATGCGCTCGATCATCGCCTGGCCGGCCCCGAACGCGCAGAACACCGAGGCGGCGCACGGCTCGGCGCTCGGCGAGGACGAGGTCGCCGCGACCAAGCGCGTGCTCGGCTTCGACCCCGAGAAGCACTTCGCGGTCGAGGACGAGGTCCTCGCGCACACCCGCAAGGCGCTGGAGCGCGGCAAGGCGCGCCGCGCCGAGTGGGAGAAGGGCTTCGCGAACTGGCGTACGTCCCAGCCCGAGCACGCCGCCCTCTTCGACCGGGTCGCCTCCGCCGCGCTCCCCGAGGGCTGGGAGAAGCACCTCCCCGTCTTCGAGACCGGCACCTCGCTCGCCACCCGCGCCGCGTCCGGCAAGGTCCTCCAGGCGCTCGGCCCGGTGATCCCCGAGCTGTGGGGCGGCTCCGCCGACCTCGCGGGCTCGAACAACACGACGATCGACAAGACGTCCTCGTTCCTGCCCGAGGGCAACCCGCTCCCGGAGGCCGACCCGTACGGCCGAACCGTCCACTTCGGTATCCGCGAGCACGCGATGGCCGCCGAGCTGAACGGCATCACGCTGCACGGCAACACGCGCGCCTTCGGCGGGACGTTCCTGACGTTCTCCGACTACATGCGCAACGCGATCCGGCTCTCCGCGCTCATGACGCTGCCGGTCACGTACGTCTTCACGCACGACTCGATCGGTCTCGGCGAGGACGGCCCGACCCACCAGCCCGTGGAGCACGTGGCCGCGCTGCGCGCCATCCCCGGCCTGAACGTGGTCCGTCCGGCCGACCCGAACGAGACCGTGATCGCCTGGCGCGAGGTGCTGCGCCGCTACACGAAGGTGTACGGCGAGGGCCACCCGCACGCGCTGGTCCTCACCCGGCAGGGCGTGCCCACGTACGCGCCGAACGAGGACGCGGCGAAGGGCGGCTACGTCCTGCTCGACGCGGAGGACGCCGAGGGGAAGACCGTCACGCCCGACGTCGTTCTCATCGGTACGGGCTCCGAGGTCCAGCTCGCCGTCGAGGCGCGTGAGCTGCTCCGTGCGCAGGGTGTCGCCGCGCGTGTCGTGTCGATGCCCTCGGTCGAGTGGTTCGAGGAGCAGGACGCGGGGTACCGGGAGTCCGTGCTTCCGGCCGCCGTCAGGGCGCGGGTCGCGGTCGAGGCCGGTATCGGCCTGACCTGGCACCGCTTCGTCGGCGACGCGGGACGCATCGTCTCGCTGGAGCACTTCGGTGCCTCGGCGGACGCGAAGGTGCTCTTCCGCGAGTACGGCTTCACGGGCGAGGCGGTCGCCGCCGCCGCGCGGGAATCTCTCGACGCCGCACGGCGCTGACGCGAACAGACACTCTACGAGGAGATGCAATTTCCATGACAGACGCACTCAAGCGCCTCTCCGACGAAGGCGTCGCGATCTGGCTGGACGACCTGTCGCGCAAGCGCATCACGTCCGGCAACCTGAGCGAGCTGATCGACGACCAGCACGTCGTGGGTGTCACGACCAACCCGTCGATCTTCCAGAAGGCGATCTCGCAGGGCGACGGGTACGACACCCAGCTCACCGACCTCGCCTCGCGCCGCGTCACGGTGGAGGAGGCGATCCGCATGATCACCACCGCCGACGTCCGTGACGCCGCCGACGTGCTGCGCCCCGTCTTCGACAGGAGCGGCGGCACCGACGGCCGGGTCTCGATCGAGGTGGACCCGCGGCTCGCGCACAACACGCGGGCCACGACCGCCGAGGCCAAGCAGCTCGCGTGGTTGGTCGACCGCCCCAACACGTTCATCAAGATCCCGGCGACGAAGGCCGGTCTGCCGGCGATCACCGAGACCATCGGCCGGGGCATCAGCGTGAACGTGACGCTGATCTTCTCCCTGGAGCGCTACCGCCTCGTGATGGACGCCTACCTCGCGGGCCTGGAGAAGGCGAAGGCCGCGGGCCTCGACCTCTCCGAGATCCACTCGGTGGCCTCCTTCTTCGTCTCGCGCGTCGACACCGAGATCGACAAGCGCCTCGACGCGATCGGCACCGACGAGGCCAAGGCCGCCAAGGGCAAGGCCGCCGTCGCCAACGCGCGCCTGGCCTACCAGGCGTACGAGGAGGTCTTCTCCTCCGAGCGCTGGGCCGCCCTCGACAAGGCGCACGCGAACAAGCAGCGCCCGCTGTGGGCCTCGACGGGCGTCAAGGACCCGGCGCTGCCCGACACGCTGTACGTCGACGCGCTCGTCGCGCCGAACACGGTGAACACCATGCCGGAGGCCACCCTGGAGGCCGTGGGCGACCACGGCGAGATCACCGGGAACACGATCGCCGGCACCTACGAGGACGCGCAGGCCGTCATCGACGGGCTCGCGACGTTCGGCATCTCGTACGACGAGGTGGTGGACCTCCTGGAGAAGGAGGGCGTCGACAAGTTCGAGGCCTCCTGGAACGACCTGCTCAAGTCGACCGAGGCGGAGCTCAAGCGCCTCGCCCCCTCGGAGGGCTGATCACCTTGACCGCACAGCACGGAGCCAACCCGCTCCGTGACGCCGCGGACCGACGGCTCCCGCGTATCGCGGGGCCGTCGGGCCTGGTCATCTTCGGCGTCACCGGGGACCTCTCGCGCAAGAAGCTGATGCCGGCCGTCTACGACCTGGCCAACCGCGGCCTGCTGCCGCCGGGCTTCTCCCTCATCGGCTTCGCGCGCCGCGACTGGGAGGACGAGGACTTCGCCCAGGTCGTGCACGACGCGGTGAAGGAGCACGCCCGCACGCCGTTCCGCGAGGAGGTCTGGCAGCAGCTCTTCCAGGGCATGCGGTTCGTCCAGGGCGCCTTCGACGACGACCAGGCCTTCGAGACCCTCAAGGCCACGATCGACGAACTCGACAAGGCCCAGGGCACGGGCGGCAACTTCGCCTTCTACCTCTCGGTGCCGCCGAAGTTCTTCCCCGACGTCGTCCAGCAGCTCAAGAAGCACGGCCTCGCCGACGCCCCCGAGGGCGCCTGGCGGCGCGCGGTCATCGAGAAGCCCTTCGGGCACGACCTCGCCTCGGCCAAGGAGCTGAACGCGATCGTCCACGAGGTCTTCGACCCCGACCAGGTCTTCCGCATCGACCACTACCTCGGCAAGGAGACCGTCCAGAACATCCTGGCGCTCCGCTTCGCCAACCAGATGTTCGAGCCGATCTGGAACCGCTCGTACGTCGACCACGTGCAGATCACGATGGCCGAGGACATCGGCATCGGCGGCCGCGCCGGCTACTACGACGGCATCGGCGCGGCGCGCGACGTCATCCAGAACCACCTGCTCCAGCTCATGGCGCTCACCGCCATGGAGGAGCCCGCCTCCTTCGACGCCGACGCGCTCGTCGCGGAGAAGACGAAGGTGCTGCGCGCCGTGCGCCTCCCGGCCGACCTCGGCCGCGACACCGTGCGCGGGCAGTACGCGGCGGGCTGGCAGGGCGGCGAGCGGGCCGTGGGCTACCTCGAAGAGGACGGCATCGACCCCAAGTCGAAGACCGACACCTACGCCGCGATCAAGCTCGGCGTCGACAACCGCCGCTGGGCCGGGGTGCCGTTCTACCTGCGCACCGGCAAGCGGCTCGGCCGCCGCGTCACCGAGATCGCGGTCGTCTTCCAGCGCGCCCCGCACTCCCCCTTCGACCAGACGGCCACGGAGGAGCTGGGCCAGAACGCCCTGGTCATCCGCGTGCAGCCGGACGAGGGCGTGACGGTGCGCTTCGGCTCGAAGGTCCCGGGCACCTCGATGGAGGTACGGGACGTGTCGATGGACTTCGCGTACGGCGAGTCCTTCACCGAGTCGAGCCCCGAGGCGTACGAGCGGCTCATCCTCGACGTCCTCCTCGGCGACGCGAACCTCTTCCCGCGCACGGAGGAGGTCGAGCTGTCCTGGAAGATCCTCGACCCCATCGAGGAGCACTGGAACCGCCACGGCAAGCCCGCCCAGTACCCCTCGGGTACGTGGGGCCCCACCGAGGCGGACGACATGCTCCGACGTGACGGACGGAGCTGGAGGCGGCCATGAAGATCGATCTCACGGACACCACGTCCAGCAAGATCAACAAGGCGCTCGTCGAGGGCCGCCGCTCGCTCGGCGCGCCCACCGTCGGCATGGTGCTCACCCTCGTCATCGTCACCGACGAGGAGAACGCCTACGACGCGCTGCGCGCCGCGCACGACGCCTCGCGCGAGCACCCCTCGCGCATCCTCGTCGTCATCAAGCGCGTCTCGCGCGGCCCCCGCGACCGCGCCACGACCCGCCTCGACGCGGAGGTCCAGCTCGGTGGCGACACCGGCAACGGCACCGGCGAGACGGTCATGCTGCGGCTGTACGGCGAGGTGGGCGACCACGCCCAGTCCGTCGTGCTCCCGCTGCTGCTCCCGGACGCGCCCGTCGTCGTCTGGTGGCCGGTCAACGCGCCGGAGAACCCGGCGAAGGACCCGCTGGGCGCCCTCGCGCAGCGCAGGGTCACCGACTCGTACGCGGCCGAGCAGCCCATCCACGAGCTGAAGGCCCGTGCCGAGACGTACACGCCGGGCGACACCGACCTGTCGTGGACGCGCATCACGCCGTGGCGCTCGATGCTCGCGGCGGCGCTCGACCAGGTGGCCTGCGAGGTCACCGCGGTCGAGGTCCAGGGCGAGGAGTACAACCCGAGCGTCGAACTCCTCGCGATGTGGCTCGGCCACCGCCTCGCCGTCCCCGTCAAGCGCACCGCATCGGAGGGCCCCGGGCTCACCTCGGTGCGCATGGAGACGGACTGCGGCCCGGTCGTGCTCGACCGCAACGACGGCTCGCTCGCGACGCTGTCCGTCGAGGGCCAGCCCGACCGGGCGGTGGCGCTCAAGCGCCGCGAGACGGCCGAGCTGATCGCCGAGGAGCTGCGCAGGCTCGACCCGGACGACACGTACGCCGCCGCGCTGAAGTTCGGCGTGGACCGGCTCGACGAGCCGGCCGGGGCGCAGACCGCGCCGACGCCCGAGGAGGCGGCGGCGGAGGCGGCCGAGACGGCAGAGACGGGCACGGGGGCGCCGCAGGGCGGCACGGGGCCCGGCACGGGGGCGGCGAAGAAGACGGCGGCGCGCAAGTCCGCCAAGTCCACCGCTTCCGCTTCCGCGAAGAAGGCGACCACGTCATGAGCACCACGCCCGAACTCGTCGTGCACCAGGACAAGACCGAGATGGCGAGGGCGGCGGCCGCACGGCTGGTCACCCTGATCGTCGAGGCCCAGTCCGAGCGCGGCAGCGCCTCGATCGCCCTCACGGGAGGCCGCAACGGCAACGCGCTGCTCGCGGCCCTCGCCGAGGAGCCCGGGCGTGACGCGATCGACTGGGGACGCCTGGAGATCTGGTGGAGCGACGAGCGCTACCTGCCCGACGGCGACCCCGAGCGCAACGCGACGCAGGCGCGTGAGGCCCTGCTCGCGCGGGTGCCGCTCGACGCGGGCCAGGTCCACGAGATGCCGGCCTCGGACGGCCCGTACGAGCCGGACGCGGCGGCCCAGGTCTACGCGGCCGAACTCGCCGACGCGGCCTCGCGGGCCGGGTCGCACGGGGCCGTGCCCGCCTTCGACGTGCTCCTGCTCGGGGTGGGCCCGGACACGCACGTGGCCTCGCTCTTCCCCGAGCTGCCGGGCGTGCGCGAGCAGGACCGCCCGGTCATCGCCGTCCACCACGCGCCGAAGCCCCCGCCGACCCGCCTCTCGCTGACCCTCCCCGCGATCCGCGCGGCTCGTGAGGTCTGGCTCCTGGCGGCGGGCGAGGACAAGGCCGAAGCCGTGCAGATCGCCCTCTCGGGCACGGGCGAGATCCAGGCCCCGGCAGCAGGCGCCTACGGCACCCGCCGCACCCTGTGGCTCCTCGACAGCGCCGCGGCCTCCAAACTGCCGCCGGAGCTGTACCCGAGGGACGTGGCCTGAGCCACCCGCATCCCCGAAGGCCCGCCCCGGATTCCGGGTGCGGGCCTTCGCGGTTCGCCCGGGCGCGCTCAGTCCCCCATGCACCACACCCAGCTCCCCGGCGTCCGCGCGCACCGCGCGAGCAGCTCCGCGAGGTCGCTCAGCGCGGCACGTCCGCGCACCTCCGCGCAGTGCGCGAGCAGTGCGAGCGCCTCGCCGTGCGCGATCCCGGCCGTCTGCTCGTTGAAGAGCGTGTCGCCGTACGGGTCGATCCGGGCGAGCCACGAGGAGCCGTGGGGCGCGTACGCGGGGAGCGCGGCGGCCAGGGCCTCGCCATGCCCGTACGAGCCGTGCAGGAGCGTCGCACGGGACCGTTGTCCGTTGCCGGCCGCGGGGCGCTCCGTGTGCAGTTCCAGCTCGATGCCCACCGGCTCAGGCCACCGCCGCCAGCCGCGCCGCCCGCTCCCCCGCCTCGCCGAGCCGGTACCCGCTCCCGTCCCGCTCGCGCGTCAGCACCCCGTACTCGACGCAGTAGCGGCGCAGCGCGGACGGGTCGGCGCCGTAGCGCGCCAGGGTCTCGCTCACCTCGTCCTCGCCGTAGGCGCGGCCCGGCTCGAACTCGGCCTCGGCGAGGCGCGTCAGCAGCTCGGCGCGGACCCGCTGTTTCGCCGGTACGGAGCTGAGGCGGCCCTCGCGGAAGTGCCCGGCCAGGTGCGGGGGCACCCAGGCGGGCAGCCGCGCGGGCGTGTCGCCGCCGGGGGTGCGGAAGGCCGAGGGGCGCGCGCGCAGCGTGCCGTCCCCGTCACGGCGGACGAGGCCCGCGTGCAGGAGCGGCACGAGCTGGGCGCGCGGCGCGTTCTCGACGCGCTCACCGAGGACGAGGCGGGCGAAGAGCCGCAGCCGCGCCGGATCGGCGAGCGCTTCGAGAACGGGATGGGTCTCCACGGGAATCACCTCTCGTACGGGGGGGACGGGGCCCAGTCTCACCGGCCCCGCCCCTCCCCCGCACGCGGTTTTCGCTCGGGGCGCTCAGCGCCCGCGCAGCTCCCGGTACTTCGCGACGAGCGCCTTCGTCGACGCGTCGAGCCCCGGGACGTCCGCGCCCTCGGTGAGCGCGGGCTCGACCCGCTTGGCGAGGACCTTGCCCAGCTCGACGCCCCACTGGTCGAAGGAGTCGATGTCCCACACCGCGCCCTGCACGAACACCTTGTGCTCGTAGAGCGCGATGAGCTGCCCGAGCACGGACGGGCTCAGCTCCGGGGCGAGCACCGTCGTGGTCGGGTGGTTGCCGCGGAAGGTCTTGTGCGCGACGAGGTCGTCCGCGACGCCCTCGGCCCGTACCTCCTCGGCGGTCTTGCCGAAGGCGAGCGCCTGCGTCTGCGCGAAGAAGTTCGCCATGAGCAGGTCGTGCTGGTCCGCGAGCTGCGGCTCCAGTTCGTCCACGGGCCGCGCGAAGCCGATGAAGTCGGCCGGGATCAGCTTCGTGCCCTGGTGGATGAGCTGGTAGTAGGCGTGCTGACCGTTGGTGCCCGGGGTGCCCCAGACCACCGGGCCCGTCTGCCACTCCACCGGGCGGCCCTCGCGGTCCACGGACTTGCCGTTGGACTCCATGTCGAGCTGCTGGAGGTAGGCGGTGAACTTGGAGAGGTAGTGCGAGTACGGGAGCACGGCGTGCGACTGCGCGTCGTGGAAGTTCCCGTACCAGATGCCGAGCAGGCCGAGGAGGAAGGGCGCGTTCTCCTCGATCGGGGCGGTGCGGAAGTGCTCGTCGATCTGGTGGAAGCCGTCGAGCATCTCGCGGAAGCGGTCCGGGCCGATCGCGATCATGAGCGAGAGCCCGATCGCGGAGTCGTACGAGTACCGCCCGCCGACCCAGTCCCAGAACTCGAACATGTTGGCCGTGTCGATGCCGAAGTCCGAGACCTTCTCGCCGTTCGTCGAGAGCGCGACGAAGTGCTTCGCGACCGCCTCCTGACCGGCGCCGAGCGCGTCGAGGAGCCAGGAGCGCGCGGAGGTCGCGTTGGTGATCGTCTCGATCGTCGTGAACGTCTTCGAGGCGATGATGAAGAGCGTCTCGGCGGCGTCGAGGTCGTGCACGGCCTCGTGCAGGTCGGCGCCGTCGACGTTGGAGACGAAACGGACCGTCAGCGAGCGGTCGGTGTAGGGGCGCAGCACCTCGTGGGCCATCGCGGGCCCGAGGTCGGAGCCGCCGATACCGATGTTGACGACGTTCTTGATGCGCTTGCCGGTGTGGCCGGTCCAGGCCCCGGAGCGGACCTGCTCCGCGAAGGCGGCCATCTTGTCGAGCACGGCGTGCACGGCCGGTACGACGTTCTCGCCGTCGACCTCGATCACGGCGTCGCGCGGCGCGCGCAGCGCGGTGTGGAGTACCGCGCGGTCCTCGGTCGTGTTGATCTTCTCGCCCCGGAACATGGCGTCCCGCAGCTTCTCGACGCCCGTCGCCCGCGCGAGCTGCCGCAGCAGGTCGAGGGTCTCGTCCGTCACGAGGTGCTTGGAGTAGTCCAGATACAGGTCACCGGCCGTCAGGCGGTACCGCGAGGCCCGCTCGGGATCGGCGTCGAACAGCTCCCGCAACCGCACCTCGCCGAGGGCGTCCCGGTGCTTGCCGAGAGCGTTCCACTCGGGCGTCTGGTTGAGCCGGGTCCGGCTTTCCGCGTTCATCAGGGACTTCTGCCTTCTTTCGTCCATACGTACCGCCCCGCCGGCCCCCAACCTAAACGATCAGGCGTCGTCAGGACCGCCTTGGCCACTGCGCGATACGGGTACCCCGGCACCGCCGGTGTCCTCCTTCGTCAGCAACCGCGAGGTGCCCGCTGATTCCCCGCCCTGTCCACCGGCCATCGACCGTACGGCGGGGAGCAGGGCGAGGACGGAGAGCACGAAGAAGCCGGCGGCGAGGAAGGGCGGCGCCCCGGGCCCCCACCCGCGCACGACGGCCCCGCCGAGGAGCGCGCCGAGCGGCGCCCCGGCGACCGCGCACGTACGGAAGGCGGCGGAGACGCGGCCGAGCAGTTCCCGGCGCACGGCGCGCTGCATGAGGGTGCGCGAGCTGACGTTCCACACCATGCCGAGGCCGCCGAAGACGGCGAAGGCGCCCCCGGCCACGAGCCCGCCGGGGACGAGCCCGAGGACGAGGAGGCACAGGATCTGCCCGGACCCCGCGAGGAGCACCGCACGGGCCTGGCCGAGGCGCCGCGCGAGCCGCGTGGCGCACAGCCCGCCGCCGATCCCGCCGACCCCGTACGCCGTCAGGAGGAGGGCGTACCCGCTGTCGCCGAGGTGGAGGTGGCGGCCGCTCACCAGGACGAGCGTCGCGACGAGCGAGGCCACGCCGATGTTGCAGAGCGTCGTGGCGGCGCAGAGCCCGCGCAGGACCCGGTCCCCGCCGAGCATGCGCAACCCCTCGCCGATCTCGGCGCGCAGCGTCGACCCGGCCGGCCTCGGTGGCCGCCCGGGCAGGACGCGGCGCAACGGGGCGACGAGCGCGGCGGCGAGGAGGTAGCTCGCCGCGTCGGTGGCGAAGGGCAGCGCGGCACCCCCGGCGAGGAGCAGGGGCGCGGCAGGGAGCCCGACGACGGTCTTGACGAGCTGCTGCCCGGTCATCAACCGGCTGTTGGCGCGGCCCAGTTGATCCGGGAGAACGAGCGCGGGCAGGAGGGCGGTGGCGGCGTTGTCGAAGAGGGTCTCCATGCTCGTGAGCGCGAAGGCGAGGACGAGGAGCAGCCCGATCGAGGCGTGCCCCGTCGCGACGCCGGCCGCGAAGGCGGCGACGAGCACGCCCCGTACGAGATCCACGGCGACCATCGCGCGCCGCTGGTCGACCCGGTCGGCGAGCGCCCCGCCGAGCAGCCCGAAGAGCAGCCAGGGCAGGTAACCGCAGGCGGAGACGGCCGCGATGAGCAGCGGGTCACGCGTGAGTGTCGTGGCGAGCAGGGGCAGCGCGGCGACCCGTACGGCGTCCCCGAACGACGACACGACCGCCGCGCCCCACAACCGCCCGAACCCGCCCCGCCACGCCGGGGCGCTCTCGCGCGCCCCGTCCACCACGGTCTCCGCCACACCGGTCCCCGTCCGCTCGCGGGCCGCGCGCCACGGCGCGCACGACCCTCCGTCTGCCGCAGACCGTAACCGGCACCACTGACAATCACCCTGACCTGCGGAAACGGAAGGGAGCGGCCCCGGGGACACGCCTGCGGAAACGGCCGGGAACGGCCCCGGGGACACGCCTGCGGAAACGACCGAGAACAGGCCCGGGGACAGGCCTGCGGAAACAACCGGAGACGGGCCCCGGCACGCACGAACGGCCGGGCACCCTCGGGTGCCCGGCCGTCGTCGTCCGTACCGCCGCGGACCGCGTTGCCCGGTCCGGCCGTCGGTGTTCCGCCTCAGATCTCCCCGCGCAGCTTCGCCAGCGCCTCCGCGAGGATCGCCTCGCCGTCCGCGTCGCTGCGCCGCTCGCGGACGTAGGCGAGATGGGTCTTGTAGGGCTCGTTGCGCGGCGGGTCGGGGGGATTCTCCTGGTCCTGCCCCGCCGGGAAACCGCAGCGGGGGCAGTCCCACGTGTCGGGGACCTGCGCGTCGCTCGCGAAACTCGGCTGCGTCTCGTGCCCGTTGGCGCACCAGAAGGAGATGCGCAGGCGCGGGGCCGCATCGCCGCGCTCGGCCTCGCCCATCGGGCCCGCCCCGACCCGGCTGCCCCGGATCGCGTTGCCACTTGCCACGGTCGTAACTCCCTGCGTGATGGTGCCGCGGGGCACAGCGCCCGTCACCGGGCCACGCACTCCGCCGCGGGCGCCTCGTGCACGTACGGGGTTTGTGTACGTACAAGGCCCAACGCGCACCCCCAGAAGGGAGTTACACCCACCCGGGGCGCGAGTCACCATGATAGGCCGCGTCCTTCGACGGCGTACCGGACACGTAGGGCTCGCTCCCCGGTGGGTGTGTTTCGTCCCTCAGTTGTCGAACTTCATCAGCAGTCCGAGCACGACGATGCAGGCGAACCAGCACACCCCGAGCACGATGGTGATCCGGTCGAGGTTGCGCTCGGCGACCGAGGAACCGCCGACCGAGGACTGCATGCCGCCGCCGAACATGTCGGAGAGGCCACCGCCCTTGCCCTTGTGCATCAGCACGAGCAGCATCAGCAGCAGGCTGAAGACGATCAGGGCGATCGAGAACCCCATAACCACGGCTTGACCCTACTTTCAGCGAACTTCTCGGGAGAGGTCCCCGCCGGAGCGGAGCCGTCTCTTGGCGGAGGACGGGGGCCGGTGCGCCGCGTGGACGCGTCCGGCCCCCGTCAGGGTACTGGCGATCCGCCCCGGCGCCTACTCACCGCAGCTCACGGCCACGAGCGGGCGGGTGCCGGGGCGGGCCCTCACTGCTCGCCGAAGCGGACGATCTTGACGAACTCGTCGGTGTCGAGCGAGGCACCGCCGATGAGCGCGCCGTCGATGTCGGGGCGGGCCATGATCTCGGCGACGTTGGCCGCCTTGACCGAGCCGCCGTACTGGATGCGCACGGCGTCGGCGAGCTCCTGGTCGTACAGCTCGGCGAGCTTGCCGCGGATCGCCCCGCAGACCTCCTGCGCGTCGTCCGGGCCGCAGACCTTGCCGGTGCCGATGGCCCACACGGGCTCGTAGGCGACGACGATCGTGGCGGCCTGCTCGGCGGGCAGGTCCTTGAGGGCGGCCTCGACCTGGCCGAGGGTGTGCGCGACGTGCTCGCCGGCCTCGCGGACCGACTCCTCCTCGCCCACGCAGAGGATGGGGGTCAGGCCGTGCTTGTAGGCGGCCTTGATCTTGGCGTTGACCAGCTCGTCGGTCTCGCGGTGGTACTGGCGCCGCTCGGAGTGGCCGATGGCGACGTACGTGCACTTGAGCTTGGCGAGCATGGCACCGGAGATCTCCCCGGTGTACGCACCCGAGTCGTGCGCGGAGACGTCCTGGGCGCCGTACTTGATCTTCAGCTTGTCGCCGTCGACCAGGGTCTGCACGGAGCGCAGGTCGGTGAAGGGTGCGAGGACCGCGACCTCGACGGTCTCGTAGTCCTTGTCGGAGAGGGCGAAGGCGAGCTTCTGGACGTGCGCGATGGCCTCAAGGTGGTTGAGGTTCATCTTCCAGTTGCCCGCCATCAGCGGAGTGCGGGTGGTCACGGGTGTTCAGTCCTCCAGTGCGGCGAGGCCGGGCAGGCTTGCGCCCTCAAGATATTCGAGGCTCGCGCCGCCGCCGGTCGAGATGTGGCTGAAAGCGCTTTCGTCGAAGCCGAGGATACGGACGGCGGCGGCCGAGTCGCCGCCCCCGACCACGGTGAAGCCCTCGCTGTCGACGAGCGCCTGGGCGACGGCGCGGGTGCCGCCGGCGAAGTCGGGGTGTTCGAAGACGCCCATCGGGCCGTTCCAGAAGACGGTCTTCGCGTCGGCGAGCTTGCTCGCGTACAGCCGCGCGCTCTCGGGGCCGATGTCGAGGCCGATGCCGTCGGCCGGGATGGCGTCGGCGGCGACCGTCTCGTGCTCGGTGGGCGCCTTGGTCTTGAGGTCGGGGAAGCTGCGCGCGACGACGACGTCGCTCGGGAGCACGAACTCGACGCCCTTCTCGGCGGCGCGCTTCAGGTACTCCTGGACGACGGGGATCTGGTCCTCCTGGAGGAGCGAGGCACCGACCTCGTGGCCCTTGGCGGCGAGGAAGGTGAAGACCATGCCGCCGCCGACGAGGATGCGGTCGGCGCGCTCCAGGAGGTGGTCGATGACGCCGAGCTTGTCGGAGACCTTCGCGCCGCCGAGGACGACGGCGTAGGGGCGCTGGACGTCCTCGGTGAGCTTCTTGAGGACACCGACCTCGGTGGCGATGAGGTAACCGGCGTAGTGCGGCAGGAGCTTCGGCAGGTCGTAGACCGAGGCGTGCTTGCGGTGCACGGCGCCGAAACCGTCGCCGACGTAGATGTCGGCGAGGTGCGAGAGCCGCTCGGCGAAGTCGCCGCGCTCGGCGTCGTCCTTGCTGGTCTCGCCGGGGTTGAAGCGCAGGTTCTCGATGACGGCGAGCTGGCCGGGCTCCAGGCCGTCGACGGCCTCGTGCGCGGCGGGGCCCACGGTGTCCTGCGCGAAGGCGACGGGACGGCCGAGCAGTTCGCCGATCCGCTCGGCGGCGGGCAGCAGCGAGAAGGCGGGGTCCGGCGCGCCCTTGGGGCGGCCGAGGTGCGAGGCGACGACGACCTTGGCACCGGCTTCGACGAGCGCGGTGAGGGTCGGCAGGACGGCGCGGATACGGCCGTCGTCGGTGATGACACCGTCCGCGAGGGGCACGTTGAGGTCGGCGCGGACGAAGACCCGCTTGCCGGACACTCCCTGCGAGATGAGTGCGTCGATCGTCTTCATGGGACTTGCAGACTCCTTGGCTGACTGACGGTGGCGAGGGGCGCGCCGGCGGGGGTGGCGCTGAGGCGCCGGCCAGGGCGCGGCGGGTGGCGGGACCGGCCGCGAGAGTACGGGACGGCTCCGGCACGTACGGGACGCGGGGCCCGGTGGCGCGGCCCCCGCACGGGGACAGGGCCCGTGCCGCGCGAGTCGCGCCGCCCGGACCCTGTCCGCATCGAGGTGCCTCAGCGGCCCGCGATCAGTACTGCTCGTCGGCTCAGAGCTTCTCGCCGACGTAGACCGTGAGGTCCACGAGACGGTTCGAGTAGCCCCACTCGTTGTCGTACCAGCCGATGATCTTCACCTGGTTGCCCTCGGCCATGGTCAGCTCCGAGTCGAAGGTGCAGGAGGCCGGGGTGCCGACGATGTCCGAGGAGACGATCGGGTCGGCGGTGTAGACGAGACGGCCGGCGAGCGGGCCCTCCTGCGCGGCCTTCTCGAACGCGGCGTTGACCTCGTCCTTGGTGACCTCGCGGTCGAGGGTCACGACGAGGTCGGTGACCGAGCCGACCGGGACCGGCACGCGCATCGCGATGCCGTCGAGCTTGCCCTTGAGCTGCGGGAGGACCAGCGCGGTGGCCTTCGCGGCACCCGTCGTGGTCGGGATGATGTTCTCGGCGGCGGCACGGGCGCGGCGCAGGTCCTTGTGCGGGAAGTCAAGGATGCGCTGGTCGTTGGTGTACGCGTGGACCGTCGTCATCAGGCCCTTCTTGATGCCGAAGTTCTCGTCGAGAACCTTCGCCATCGGCGCCACACAGTTGGTGGTGCAGGAGGCGTTCGAGATGACGTTGTGCTTCGCCGGGTCGTACTTGGCCTCGTTGACGCCCATCACGATCGTGATGTCCTCGTCCTTGGCCGGGGCCGAGATGAGGACCTTCTTCGCGCCGCCCGCGATGTGCTTCTCGGCGTCGGCCTTCTTTGTGAAGATGCCGGTCGACTCGATGACGATGTCGACGCCCAGCTCGCCCCAGGGGATGTCCTGCGGGTTGCGCTCGGAGAGCACCTTGATGGTGCGCGCACCCACGGTGATGGTGTCGGCGGTGTGCGAGACCTCTTCGCCCAGGGTGCCGAGCATGGTGTCGTACTTGAGCAGGTGGGCGGTGGTCGCGGTGTCACCGAGGTCGTTGACAGCCACGACCTCGATGTCCGCACCCTGCGCGAGCAGCGCGCGGAAGTAGTTGCGCCCGATGCGGCCGAAGCCGTTGATGCCTACGCGGATCGTCACGAACCGATCTCCTCGTTGGTACGCCGGTTTTCGACGCCGGCGAGTTGTATGGGATGTCCCCGACCGCCTCTGACCCTACCTCGCATGGGCCTGCCGGGTGACATTGAGCATGGCTTGCCGAGCGGGACGCTTTCTACCGGCCGGTAACGCCCCACCGCTACCACTTTTCCCCTTTCCCCGCCACCCGGGGAACAAGCCGCCGACATCCCGCCCGAAGAAGTGGAATCCCCCATTCCCTTCCTCTTCCCACCCGTTCCGACCTGCGCCGATGCCGCGTGGACCGCGTACGGGAACGGGACGGTGACCGAATTCCGAACATCTTGCGCTCACTCGTTCCGCTTCCCGCTCGTTCGTGCGCACAAAGGAGCGCGACGGATACGGAAATGAGCGCGGAACGCCTTCTGGAATACCTCTCGCACCCGCATCACCGAATTCCCGCGGGTGCGACCGCGGGATCATCCGGACGGATTACCGGCGTGAGTCCGCTTTAGTCGGGAGCGAGCGGCGGAGTTCTTCCCGCGGGGCGCTCGGCCCGGAGATCACCGCCGAGGGGTCCCCTTCGCCGCCGTCGCGCTGAGCGACGGCCCGAGCCCGGGACTCCGCCACCGTCCGGCGGCCCGGGTCGCCGAGCCCGGCCCCCCGCCGCTCGCGGTGGGACGGCGCGG
>NZ_JAAGLR010001198.1 GCF_010548245.1 Streptomyces sp. SID11385 | reverse complement strand
CATCCCGGACAACCTGATCACCGAGGCCCGGGGCATCGGCTACCGCACGTTCAGGACCGTGCTGCGCCGGAACACCGCGTACATCACCGAGCGGAGCGTCCCCGAGCGACTCACCGCCCTCGGCGTCCCGGTCCTGGTGATCTTCGGCGCGGCCGACCGTCGCTGGGACCCGACTTCGGCACACCACTACGACACGGTGCCGAACGCGCGCATCGA
>NZ_JAAGLR010001162.1 GCF_010548245.1 Streptomyces sp. SID11385 | reverse complement strand
GTGCGGCGGCGGAGGCGGGCGGTGCGGCGGCGGAGGCGGGCGGTGCGGCGGCGGGCGGTTGGGCCGCTTCCGCAGATACGTTTCGGCGGCCCTGCCGACCGAGCATGTCCGGTCGCTCGTTCTTCACGCGCTCACCCCCTGCCCCCGGGCGGTGATCCGCCCGGGGGAAGCGGTCCGGCCCGTGCGTGCATCCGGGCCGGTCACATCCGGCATGCCGCCTCCATCCAGATGTCCGCGAGGGATTCCTCCAGGTTGATGCGGGGGCGCCAGCCGAGCCGGTCGCGCGCGGTGCGTACGTCGGCCTGCTGCCAGGGGCCGCAGCCGTCGGGGTAGGGGTGCGGGGCGGCGGGCGCGGAGAGGGTGTGGTCGGAGTCGCCGCGCGGGTGGCCGATCGCGGGGCGGAGCGGTCCGTGGCCGCCGTGGTGCTCGCGGATCGGGAGCCCCGGGCCGAAGCCGGGGGGCGAGTCGAGTTCGTGGAGCGTGCCGTTGAAACCGGCGACGCGGGCGAGGATGCTCGCCGCCTCGCGCAGCCGTACCGCGCGGCCCGAACCGATGTTGACGAC
Source organism: Streptomyces sp. SID11385 (assembly GCF_010548245.1). Taxonomy (GTDB): domain Bacteria; phylum Actinomycetota; class Actinomycetes; order Streptomycetales; family Streptomycetaceae; genus Streptomyces. The sequence continues at coordinate 1,353 of NZ_JAAGLR010001162.1, read as the reverse complement.
GCCCTGCGCGGCCGAGAGCGAGGCCGCGTGGACGGCGCGTGCGACGTCGCGCACGTCGACGAAGTCGCGCTGCACGCCGAGGCCGCCGAGTTTCAGCTCGGTGTCCCCCGACTGCATGGCGCGCCGCATCGCCTCGGCGAGCCGCCCGAGCGGGGAGCCGGCCGGGGTGCCGGGGCCCACGGGCGAGAAGACGCGCAGCACGACGGCGTCGAGCCCGGAGCCGAGGACGAGTTCGGTCGCGGCGAGTTTGCTCACGCCGTACGGGCCGCCGGGGCGGGGCACGGCGTCCTCGGCGGTGGAGGAGCCGGGCTGGCTCGGCCCGTACTCGGCCCCGCAGCCGAGCTGGACGAGGCGCGCGCCGCAGCCGCTGCGGCGCAGCGCCTCGCAGATCGTGGCGACGGCGACGGTGTTGTGCCGGGTCAGGTCGCGCGCGCCGCCCCGTACCGTCCCCGCGCAGTTGACGACGACGCCGGGGTGGACGGCGTCGAAGAAGCGGGTGAGCGCTCCGGGGCTGCCGGTGGCGAGGTCGAAGCGGACGTCGGCGTCGTCGCCGCGGCCCAGGACGGTGAGCTGGACGGCCGGGTCGGCGAGGAGGCGGTCGGCGACGAAGCGGCCGAGGTAGCCGCCGGCTCCGATCAGCAGAACCCTCATCGGGCACCTCCGGTGGTGGTGAGGGTGGGGGTCATGGCGCGTTCTCCTTCGGGCGTGGTGCCGTGGGTCGGTTCGGCCCGCGGTGTCGGCTCCGCGGGAGGGGGAAAGGGCGTGGGGGTCACCGCGGCGCTTCCGGTGTCTCCGCGGCGGCTTTCGCGTGGGCGGAGGCGCGGGAGAGGGCGGGGACGGAGCGGACGAGGAGCGTGAGGACCGCGAGGGAGCAGGCCAGCGCGGGGACGGCTCCCGTGCCGCCGAGGGCGGTGAGGCGTTCCACGGGCGTGGCGAGCGCGGCGGCGCCCGGCAGCCGCGCGGCGAAGAGCGAGGCGAGGGCGAGGAACTGCCCGCCGCAGGCGATGAGGAGCGCGGCGCGCGCGGCCTCGGCCCTGCCGTGCTGGACCATGAGGCGGGCGAGCAGCAGGAGCGCGCCGAGGCTCCCGGCCGAGAGGAGCCCGGTGGCCTGGTGCAGGGTCGCGGCGCTGACGCCGAGGAGGCCCCACAGCGTGCACAGGTAGAGGGCGAAGAGCGCGAGCAGGAGCGGCCACACGGCGGCGGCGAAGTCGTCGAGGCTGCGGCTGCTGCCGAGCCGCCGTCCGGCGCCCCGCCGGAAGGCGCGCACGCACGCGGCGGCGGGGACGAGCGAGGCGAGCAGGGCGAGCAGCGGGGCGGTGCGCGGGGCCCAGGAGCCGTCGGGGCCGCCGCTGA
>NZ_JAAGLR010001140.1 GCF_010548245.1 Streptomyces sp. SID11385 | reverse complement strand
TCGCGACCGCACCCGAGCCCGAGCCCGAGACCCCGGGCCGGATCAGCGACCCGTACGGGGTGCGCGAGCGACAGAGCACCACCGGTCCGCACGAGCGGACGCCGGCGCTCCCGGCCGATGCGCAGAACCCGCAGCACGCGCAGTACCCGCAGCCCGGGCAGAACCCGGCGGCTTCGCCGGCCCCCCGCGACTCCCACCTCCCGCCCTCCGCCTGGCACGGTGCCACGCCC
>NZ_JAAGLR010001104.1 GCF_010548245.1 Streptomyces sp. SID11385 | reverse complement strand
CGAGGGTCCACGGGTGCGCGGGCCCCACGGCCGCCTCCAGGTCCGCGCGGGCCGCCTCGGCGAGCGCCAGCCCCGCGACCGTGTCCCCGCGCCGGTACGCCACCAGCGCGACGTTCGTGCGCGCGCCCGCCGTGAAGGGGTGCGCCGGGCCGAACGCGCGCGAGTACGCCGCCGCCACCGCCTCCGCGAGGGCCCCCGCCTCGGTCAGGTCCCCGTGTTCGCGCAGGTGGCAGGCGAGGCTGTCGCGGAAGAGCAGCGTCAGCGGGTGCCGCTCGCCGTAGTAGCGCGCGGCACGGGTGGCGACGGAGGCGAGGGCGGCGCCCGCCTCCTCCGTCTCGCCGAGCGCGGCCCGGCACAGCGCGAGGTTCTGCTCGGCGCGCAGGGTCTGGAGGTGCTCGGGTCCGAGGTGGCGCGCGTGCGCCGCGGCGCTCTCCGTCAGGAGCCCGCGGGCCTCCTCGTAGCGGCCGAGCAGGCGCAGGTGCAGGGCGTGGGAGAGCCCGGAGAAGAGCGTCCAGGGGTGGGCGGGCCCGTGCAGGGCGCGGCGCGCCGCGAGCGTGCGCTCGTTCAGGGCGCGGGCGCCCTCGTAGTCGCCGAGGAGGCAGAGCGTGGCGGCGATGTTGTTGTCGGCGTTCAGGGTCTGGCTCGCGCGGGCGCCGAGCAGGGCGCGGTATGTGTCGGCGACGCGCACGGACAGCTCGTACGCCTCCGCGTAGCGGCCGAGGCCGCGCAGGTCGGCGGCGAGGCCGCCCAGCGCGCGCGGATACCGCTCGCCGGAGGAGCGCCCCGCCCCGCTCAGGTGCTCCACGGCGGCCCAGTCCATCCGCTCGGTGGCGGTGTACTCGCCGAGCGCGCGCAGCACGTTGGCGTAGTGGTGGGTCAGGTCGAGGAGGCGGGGGTGCTCGGGGCCGAGCAGCCGTTCCCAGGCGGCGAAGGCTTCCCGCCCCAGCTCCCGGCCCGCCTCCAGGTCGCCCGAGAGGTACGTGTAGCGCAGGCAGTTGAGCACGAGACGCTGGACGTCCTCGCCGGTGTCCTCCGGCGCTCCCGCGTGCGTGAGGTGCGGGACGAGTTCGGCGTAGCGGGGCCAGTCGGCGGTGGCGGACGGGGCCTCGGGGTCGGCGGCGGCGAGGGCGGTGCGGACGGTCGCCCCCAGCCGCTCCGCCACGTCGGCCGGCACTCCGGCACGGGCGATCCGGTGCACCATGCGGTGCACGTAGAACGTGTCCGGCTGCCCGTGTCCTTCAGTCTCCCCGTGCCCGTCCCCGTCCGCCTCCCCGTTCCCGTCCGGCGCCAGCAGGACGACGGAGTAGCGGCGCAGTTCCTCCGCCGCCGCCTCCCAGCCCCGCGCGTCGCCGAGGAGGCCGCGCAGCTCCGGCGGCACGCGCTCGGCGGGCATGTCGCGCAGGACGTGGGCGGGGATGCGCCCGGGGGCGAAGCGCGTGCACAGCCGGAGCAGGTCGAGCGCGGCGGTGCCGGTCTCCCTGAGCCGGTCGAGGAGCAGGGTCCACGCGCTGTGGAAGGTCTGGGGGAAGTCGGCGGAGAGCGCGACGTCCCCGCTCGCGGCGGCCGACTCCAGGCGGGCCAGGTACTCCGCGACGCTCGTCCTCGTCCCGGCGAGCCAGCCCGCCACCTGGTCGAGGACGAGCGGGAAGTCGCCGACCGCCTCCGCGAGCTGGTCCGCGTCCGCCGCGCTCAGCCGGGGCGCCCGGCGGGCGACGAAGGCCACGGATTCCTCGCGGCTGAAGGTCGGCACGTCGAAGAGGCGGCCGAGGTGGTGCGCCCAGTCGCGGTCGCGCGAGGTGACGAGCACGTGGCCGGGGCCCTCGGGGAGCAGGTCCCGGATCGCCTCGGGGTCGTCGGCGCCGTCCACGACGAGGAGCCACGGCCGCGCGGTCCCGCCCCGCCGCAGCCGGTCCAGCGCGGTGCGCAGCCGGGTCCCGTACTCGGCCCCCGCCGTGCGCCCGCCGAGGGCGTCGCC
>NZ_JAAGLR010001073.1 GCF_010548245.1 Streptomyces sp. SID11385 | reverse complement strand
CCCGCGCGCCCCACGGTCCCCGCGGGGCCCACGACACCCACCCCGACCCCGCTCAGCGAAGCGAGCCGCACCCCGCCGCCCGGGAGTTCGCCGACGAGGCGGCTCGCGAGGTCGAGGCGCTCGGCCCACGTCACCTCGGCCCCGTGCGCCGCGCTCGCGGTGCCCACCACCTCGTGTGCGACGTTGACGGCGGCGACGTGCACCGCGCGGCGCGCGAAGTCGATCCCGAGCGCCTGCCCGGCCGCCGGGTCGAGGGACAGCGTCTCGACGGGACGCCCCCGCCCGCGGCCCTCGGTGGGCGGCGGCGCGGCGACGAGCGCACCGCGCGCGACGAGATCACCCACGATGCCGTACAGCGTCGTGCGCGAGAGCCCGCTCAGCCGCGTCAGTGCGGCGCGGGACAGCGGGCCCTGCGTGCGCAGCAGGGACAGGACGAGTTCCTCGTGACCCCGGCGCAGCCGCGCCAGCGGTCCGCCCTCAAGGTCGGTCGGCATGCGGGTCAGGGTGCGGCGCGGCCCTTTTTAGGTCAACGCCCCGGAAAAAATCCCGGGCTCCCCGCCTCGCGGTGTTTCCGCAGGTCGGCGGGGTGCCCGGGGAGGCCGTGCGCGGGCGGGTTTTCACGAGCCCGCAACGCGCCGCAACAGCGCGGCCCGGCTCAGGCGTCCCAGGCGCAGCGGAAGCCGAGGTTCCCCGCGCTGCTGTCGGGCGTGTTGGAGGTGCGCGCCGCGACGCGGTAGCGGTTGCAGTACGAGTGATGGCACAGGTACGAGCCGCCGCGCATGACCCGCGAGGTGCCCCGGCGCGGGCCCTTCGGGTCGGTCGCCGGGCGCGCGGAGTGCTCCGTGCCCCAGCGGTCGGCGCACCACTCCCAGACATTGCCGGCGACGTTGTGCAGCCCGTAGCCGTTGGGCGGGAAGGCATGGGCGGGCGCGGTGCCGCGGTAGCCGTCCTCGGCGGTGTTCGTGGTGGGGAAGCGGCCCTGCCAGATGTTGCAGCGGTGCTCCCCGCCCGGGGTCAGCTCGTCGCCCCACGGGTAGCGGCGCTCCGCGAGGCCGCCCCGTGCCGCGTACTCCCACTCCGCCTCGGTCGGCAGCCGTCCGCCCGCCCACCGGCAGTACGCCGCCGCGTCGGCCCAGCCGACGTGCACGACCGGGTGGTCCCAGCGCTCGTCGAGGTCGCTGCCGGGCCCCTCGGGCGCCCGCCACGTCGCACCGCTGACGCCGCACCACCACGGCGTCGCGTCCGGGCGCGGCGCGTCGCGGCGCAGCGCGCCGGGCAGGAACGAGGCGAACACGAAGGACCAGCCGAAGCGCTCGGCCTCGGTGACGTGCCCCGTCGCGGCGACGAAGGCGGCGAAGCGCGCGTTGGTCACGGCGAGGGTGCCGATCCGGAACGGCGAGAGCCGTACCTCGCGTACGGGCCCCTCCCCGTCGGCGGCGAAGCCCTCCGCGTCCTCGGTGCCCATGAGGAAGGTGCCGCCGTCGAGGGCCACGGAGGGCTCGGGCCCCGGGTCCGCCGGGGGCGCGGCGACCTCCGCCGGGCCGCTCCGTACCGGCACCGAGAGCGCGAACACCTCGCCGCCCGCGCCCGGCGCGCAACAGCTCCCCCCGTGCGCCTCCTGGCGCGCCCCCTCGTGTGTCCCGTGCGGCATCCGTCTCCCCTTCCGCTGCCCCGTCCGTCATCGGCGGCCCGAGGCTACGGGACGGGGCGGGGACCTCGTGTGCGAGGGGGCGCACCTGTGTTCCCGTACGCGTGTACGAAGAAACGGGCGGGTGCATACGGGTGTTCGCAACGTGATCCGTACGTCCGTTCGTCACCTCCCGCTGAAGCGGGACCTCGGCCGTACGGGTTTGTCAACAGGCCCCTTCCGTTGTTCAGTTGGTCACTACCGTGGGCTGCCGTCGCCCCCCGCCGCACCCGCGCCGGGAGTGGCGCGAGATCCGTGCCCGCAGCATGTAATCCCCCGTACCGAGGACGTCGATGACACACCTCCGCGCCTCCGCCGGGCGAGCGGACCGCCGCGACGGCGGGGCCCGCCACGGCAGACCGGGCGCCCTGCTGCCCGAGTCGCACATACGGACACTGCTGCTGCGCACCGCGGTCCTGCCCGCGCTCGCCGTCGCGCTCAGCGGCCTCGCCGCGGTCCTGCTGCTCCTCGGCGCCGAGGACGATCCCGGGGGCGCGGTGGAACTCGGCGTCGCGCTCGCTGCGGGGGTCGCGCTCGCCGCGCTGTGCGGTGCCGTACTCGCCGCGCGCCGCGCGAGCCGTACGGTGCTCG
>NZ_JAAGLR010001038.1 GCF_010548245.1 Streptomyces sp. SID11385 | reverse complement strand
AGCGGGGGCGAGCGCGGGCAGGAGGGCCACGTCGGGATTGCCCGAGGCGACGTCACGGGCACCGGGCGGGACGGCGATCCGGGTGGCGTCGCGCGAGGTCGTCGCCGGGCGCGCCCGCACCCGGCTCCCGCGCCGCCCCGCCGTCTCGATGACCCCGCGCTCGCGCAGCGTGCGGTACGCGGCGGCGACCGTGTTGGGGTTCACCCCGAGGTCCGCGGCGAGTTCCCGCATCGGCGGCAGCACCTCGCCCGGCCCCAACTCCCCACGCCCGACGGCTTGTTCCACGTCAGCGGCGATATCAGCGGCGCGCCGCCCGGAAATCCGATACTCTCCTAGCACAAACAGCAGTTTGTACTAGTGCAATCGCAAACGCAAGTCGCCCCACCGCGAGCCGCGCGTCCGCAGCGAGGAGAGACCCGCATGACCACCGAGCCCGCCGAGCCCTACGGCCCCACGCCCCGCACGAAGCCCACCCGCTCCCCCGAACGGGCCCGCTACGACCGGCCGACCGTGCACGCGATACTCGACAGCGCTTATCTCTGCCACCTCGGCTACGTCCGCGAGGGCGCGCCCGTCGTCCTGCCGACGCTGTACGCGCGGCGGGGCGAGACGCTGTACGTGCACGGCTCCACCGGTTCGCGTCCGCTGCGCTCGGCACGCCAGGACCCGGGGCTCGCGGTGTGCCTCACGGTGACCCACGTCGACGGCCTCGTCCTCGCCCGTTCCGCCTTCCACCACTCCATCAACTACCGGTCGGTCGTGGTGCAGGGCATCGCCCGGCAGGTGACGGACGAGGACGAGAGGCGCACGGCGCTCGACGCGATCGTGGACCAGGTCGTCGCGGGCCGCGCCGCCGACTCGCGCCCCGCGAACGCCAAGGAACTGGCCGCGACCGCCGTCCTCCGCCTCGACCTCGCCGAGGTCTCCGCGAAGCTCCGCACCGGGGGCCCCAACGACGAGCCCGAGGACCTGGCCCTCCCGTACTGGTCGGGCGTCGTCCCGGTCCGGCAGACGTACGGCACCCCCGAACCGGCCGCGGACCTGGACCCCTCGATCCCGCTCCCGGAGTACCTGAGCCGCTGAGGCGGTACGGGAGGGGGCGGCCTCCGGAGCGGAACCGGAGGCCGCCCCGTTCCCTACGCCTCCGCCCTCCGTTCCTGCGCCGCCAGCCCCGTCACCGCCACGAGCAGCAGCGCCACGCCCAGCGTCGTGGCGCCCGTGAGGCGTTCGCCGAGCAGGAGCACCGCGATGACCGCCGCGCTCACCGGTTCGAGCAGCATGATCACGGACACGGTCGCCGAGCGGACCACGGCGGCTCCGGCGAAGTAGAGGACGTAGGCGAGCGCGCTCGGCACCCCGGCGAGATAGCCGAGGAGCAGCAGCGTCGTGCCGAGTCCGGCGCTGCCCGGCAGCGCGCCCTCGGCGAGGGCGAAGGGCAGCAGGACGAGCGCCCCGACGCCGAAGGACCACGCCGTCGTCGTCAGGGCGTCGCGCCCGCCGCCCGCGCGGGCGCCGCCCCGCGTGACGAGGGTGAGCACGGCGTACGAGACACCCGAGGCCAGCGCCCACAGCACGCCCGCGGGCCGTACCGTCGCCCCGCCCCCGCCGAGCACCAGCACGGCGAGCCCCGCGAGAGCCCC
>NZ_JAAGLR010000990.1 GCF_010548245.1 Streptomyces sp. SID11385 | reverse complement strand
CGCGCGGGCGCACAGGTGCTGCGGGGTGCGGCCGAGGAGGAGCCGGACTCGGCGCCCGCGCGCGCGGCCCGCGTCGCGCTCGTCCAGCTCTCGGACCGCGACCTGGAGTTGCGCAGGGAGATGTACGACTGGCTCGGCGAGGAGGCGGACCGCTGCCCGGCGGCGGTCGGCCCGGCGGGGCGCGCGCTGCTGCTGCGCTACGAGGTGACGGCCGGGGTGTGCTCGGCGCGGGACGCGGTACGGCGTATCCGCGCGCTGCTCGCGGAGCCCGCCGAGCCGCTCGCGGAGCCCTTCCTGCTCGGCACGCTCGCGGCGGTCGCCCAGTGGGCGGACGAACTCGACGAGGCGGAACGGCTCGTGGACCGGGCGCTGCTCGGCCGTACCTTCTCGGTGCTGCACCCGATGCACCACGCGCTGCACAACATCCGCACCGACATCGCCGCCGCGCGCGGCGACTGGGACTGGGTGCTCGCCGCCTCGCGGGCCCGCTCGGCGGCGCTGCGGCAGCCGGGCCCGGCGAACGGCGACGCGCACGCGCTCATCGCGCT
>NZ_JAAGLR010000960.1 GCF_010548245.1 Streptomyces sp. SID11385 | reverse complement strand
GGTCGGGTCCGGTGCGGCGGCGGGTGCCGCCTGCTCGCTCGTGGCCGCCTCGCGGGCGGCGCGGCCCGCCCGCATCGCGCGGTCGAAGCCGCCGAAGCTGCGGCCCACGTCCTGCTGCGGGGCGGAGGAGGGCGGTTCCCCGGCGAGGAGTTCGGCGATCATCTGGTCCACCGCGGCCATCGTCCGGCCCGGCGGGCGCACGGGGAGGCCGTTCTCCGTGGAGACGAGCGGACCGAGCCCCTGCAAGGGGTCGAAGAACAACTCGCCGCTGTCGTCCCCGAAGAAACGGGCCCGCGCCGCCTCCGGATCGGCGCGGAAGCGCTCGCGCTCCATGAAACCGGGCACCGGGTCCTCGCTGTCCGCCTCCCCCGGCAGCTCGCGCGAGTACGGGGCCGGGCCCGGCCCGGCGGCCTGGTGGCGCGGAGCGGGGAGCGGTCCGTGCGTGCCGGGGCCACGGGTCGGG
>NZ_JAAGLR010000929.1 GCF_010548245.1 Streptomyces sp. SID11385 | reverse complement strand
ACCTCCGCGACGGGTACGACGACCTCGACCGGCTCGGCGGCCTTCGGCGAACCCGCCGGAGCGCTCGCCTTGCGCGTCGCCCGGCGCCGCCCGCGGCCCCGGGGGGCCTCCTCGGTGGCGACGGTGTCCGCGACGGCCGAGGCGGGCAGCGTCGCCGCCGTCACGACCTCGACGGCCTCGGGCTCGACGACCGGCTCCACGACCGTGTCGGCGAGCGGCTCGACCGCGGCGTCGGCGACCGCGTCCGCCGCCGGTTCCTGGACCTCGACGATGGCCTCGGGCTGCTCGCCCTTCAG
>NZ_JAAGLR010000894.1 GCF_010548245.1 Streptomyces sp. SID11385 | reverse complement strand
TCGCGCTCGGCATCCCCGGCCCCGCCGACGCCCTCGACGCCGCCCTGCCCCGCTCCGCCGACGCCCCGCTCACGCTGCCCGGCATCCCGGCCGCCCGCGAGCACCACGACACCGCGCAGGCGCACACGTCGTCCACCGCCTCCCGCGAGTCGGCTCCGCTCGTCTCCTCGGCCCCGTGAGCCGTCCCCGTACCGGCGCGCACGCGCCGCCGCGTCCCGTACCGCGCGAGCACCACGACCCACCGGCGGTCGCCGGAACCCGCAACCCCTCCCAGGCACCGTCACCGCCGCCCGCACCACCACCGGGACCCGCACCCGCACCACCACCGGGGCACGCCGCCCCGGCCCCGTACGACCCACGCGGCATCCCCCCAGAACCGGCCCGCAGCCAGGCTGCACCACCAGAGACCCCTGTCCCTTCAGCACGCCGTCCCTCAGCACGTCCTTGCCACAGCGCCGCACCCTCCGCACGCCCGCTCCAGCACGCCCGCTCCCGCACACGCGCCTCAGCGCAGCCGCCCACGTCCCCCTGTTGCGTACCTCTTTGCCGCCCCTGCCCCCGTCCGCACGACCGCGCAGCGCGCCGCTCGCGCAACCCCGCCCCCCGGCCCCCTGGCCGCAGGGGCCCTTGGCCGTGTCCACGCGCTGTCGGCGCCGCATCCCTCGCCGACGCCCCCGCCCCCAGCACGCCGAAAGGCCCCCGGTCCTGAGACCGGGGGCCTTTCGTGTCGGTGGGGCTAACAGGACTTGAACCTGTGGCCTCTTCCTTATCAGGGAAGCGCTCTAACCGTCTGAGCTATAGCCCCGCGCGCTCGCGCGCTGACCTCTGAAGATTAGCGCACGAGGCGGCCAGTCCCAAAATCGGTTACTCGTCCTCCGCGAGCGTGAGCTCGACACCGCCCACGAAGCCGGCGGAGAGGTTGTAGATGAAGGCACCGAGCGTGGCGAGCGCCGTCATCAGGACGACGTCGATGATCGCGATCACCGAGGTGAACATGAGCACGCGCGGCAGCGACAGGAAGGACTCCAGATCGAAGCCGCCCCCGTCACTGGAGCTCGTCGCCTCCGCGACCGTGTCGCCGACGGTGGAGAAGACGCCCATCGCGTCCATGACCATCCACAGCACCGCCGAGGCGACGATCGTGCAGATGCCGAGCGCGATGGAGAGCAGGAAGCTCACCTTCATGACCGACCACGGGTCGGCCTTCGCCACCCGCAGCCGTGCCTTGCGCGTGCGCGGCACCGGACGGGCGCCCGTCCGCGGCTTGCGCACGCCGCGACCCGCCGAGCCGCCGCCCGACATCCCGCCCAGGCCACCCACCGGGCCCTGACCGCCCGTGGGCGGCTGGTACGCCTGCGGAGGCTGGTACGGGGC
>NZ_JAAGLR010000864.1 GCF_010548245.1 Streptomyces sp. SID11385 | reverse complement strand
TCCGCTCGCCCGACTCGCAGGTGGCCGACTGGGTCGGGGCCCACCCAGGCGACCCACGCGCCGACGCCATCGAGGACGGCATCGCGCGGCGTCCCGCCGCCGTCTGGTTCGCGGACCACAGTCCCGGGACGATCACCGCGCGCGTCGCCGCCGTGACGTCCGCCGCCGCCCGCGCGGACGCCGTGCCCGTCCTCGTCGCGTACGACGTGCCCGACCGCGACTGCGGCGGCGCCTCGCGGGGCGGGGCGCCCGATCTCGCCGCGTACGACGACTGGATCACCCGCTTCGCGCGCGGCCTCGGCGACGGCAAGAACATCGTGATACTCGAACCCGACGCGATCGCGCAGTCCGACTGCCTCTCCGCCGCGGACCGCGCCGCCCGCTTCGCCTCGCTGGAGCGCGCCGCGCGCGTGCTCAAGGCCGCCGGGCCCCGTACCCGCGTCTACTTCGACGCCGGGCACTCCGGCTGGCTCGAACCCGCCCGCGCCGCGGCCCTCCTGCGCCAGGCCGGTGCGGCGCGTGCCGGGGACGGCGTCTTCACCAACGTCTCCAACTTCCACCGCACCGCCGACGAGACCGCCTACGCCCGCGCCGTGCTCGACGCGCTCGGCGGCCCGCCCGGCCTCGGCGCCGTCGTCGACACGAGCCGCAACGGCAACGG
>NZ_JAAGLR010000836.1 GCF_010548245.1 Streptomyces sp. SID11385 | reverse complement strand
CGCGCAGCGCAGGTGCCGCTCGGCGGAGCGTTCGTCGCCCTCGCGCAGGAGGGCCATGCCGACCTGGAGCGCCGCCTCGGCGTGCCCGGCGGAGGCGGCGCGCTCGTACCAGCGCAGCGCGCCGTCGTCGTCGCCGCGTCCCGCGTGCAGGATGCCGAGGTTGAAGGCGGCGTCGACGCTGCCGGTCTCGGCGGCCTTGGAGAACCAGGGCTCGGCGCCCGCGGCGTCCCCGGCCTGGAGGAGCAGGACGGCGAGGGCGTTGGACGCCTCGCGGTGGCCCGCGTAGGCGGCGCGGCGGTACCACTGCTCGGCCTGCGCGGTGCGGCCCTGCGCCGCGCAGAGCAGGGCGAGGTTGTAGGCGCCGTTGTGGTCGCCCGCGTCCATGGCCGCGCGGTACCAGCGCTCGGCCGTCTGGTGCTCGCCGCGCTCGGCGTGGAGGGCGCCGAGGGCGTTCGCGGCGTTGCCGTCGCCGTCCTGGGCGGCCTTGAGCCACCACACGGCGGCGTTCTCCTCGTCGCCCGCGTCGCGGAGCAGGAAGCCGAGGGCGCAGGCGGCGCGCGTCTCGCCCTCGCGGGCGGAGCTGAGGTACCAGCGGCCGGCCTCCTTGAGCTTGCCGCGCCGTTCCAGGAGGGCGCCGAGCTGGAGCGCCGCGCCCCGGTGGCCGCGCGCGGCGGCCTGCCGGTGCCACTGCTCGGCCTCGCGGGTCAGCTCCTCGGCGCGCGCCTTG
>NZ_JAAGLR010000798.1 GCF_010548245.1 Streptomyces sp. SID11385 | reverse complement strand
TGCTCCCCCAGTCGCCGCGCGCGCCCGAGGCGGTGACGGTCGCCGGGCTCGTACGGTACGGGCGCCACCCGCACCAGGGCCTGCTGCGGCAGTGGTCGCGCGCCGACGAGGAGGCGGTCCGGGCCGCGCTCGCCGCGACGGGGACGCTGGACCTCGCCGCGGAACGCGTCGACCGGCTCTCCGGCGGCCAGCGCCAGCGCTGCTGGCTCGCGATGGTCCTGGCCCAGGACACCCCGCTCGTCCTGCTCGACGAGCCGACCTCGGCGCTCGACCCGGGTCACGTCGTGGACGTGCTGCGCCTGGTCCGCGAGGTCGCGGCGGCGGGCCGCACCGTCGTGATGGTCCTGCACGACCTCTCGGCGGCGGCCCGCAGCGCGGACCTCCTGATCGCGATGAAGGACGGCCGCGTCGTGGCGGAGGGCGCCCCGTCCGCGATCGTGGACGAAGCGCTGGTCAAGGAGGTGTACGGCCTGGACGCCGACATCCTCCGCGCCCCCGGCGACGGCGCGCCCGTGGTGGTGCCGAGGGCGAGGTAGGGGCGCGCTCACCTCGCGGCGCGCAGCACGTCGACCTCGCACCCCGGCGCGTACGGGTCGAAGCCGTGCTCGACGAGCCACCGCACCGCGAGGAGACCGCGCACCGCCCACCACGCGCGCACGATGCCGGTGTCGACGCCGTCGCCGTAACCGGCCACGACTTCGGCGAGGTGTTCCTCGTGTCCGAGCGTCAGGATCGCGAGGTCGAACATCGCGTCGCCGGGGGCCGCCTCGGACCAGTCGATGATGCCCGTGACCTCGTCGCCCTCGGTGAACACGTGCGCGCTCTGGAGGTCTCCGTGCGTGAACACCGGTGTCCACGGCCGGAGTACGGCGTCGGCGGCCTCCCGGCCGCGCGCGACGAGTTCCGCGGACAGCAGGCCGCCCGCCAGGAGCGCCGCGCATTCCCGCTCCACTTCGGCCGCGAGCGCTTCGGGCGTCCGGCCGGGCCACGGCGGCAACGGCGCTTCGTGGAGCCGCCGTACGGCGGCGCCCGCGGCGGCCCACGCGGCGGGCGGGGCGGTGGAGGGCT
>NZ_JAAGLR010000765.1 GCF_010548245.1 Streptomyces sp. SID11385 | reverse complement strand
CTGCCGCCCCCGCCGCGCGACCACGTCACGAGCGCCGACCTGCCGCACCTCGCGGACCAGGAGTACACCTTCGTGACGCGCTCGCGTCAGGAGCTGGTCCGGGCCGTCTTCGACGGGCTGCTCGACCGCTACCCGCCGATGCGCGCGTACACCGCGCTCCAGCGCGAGCACACGGCCGAGGACCTCGACCACGTCGTGGTGCATCTCGCGACGGCGCTGTACGTGGACGACGCGGACCTCTTCACGGGCTTCCTGACCTGGACCGCCTCGATCCTCGCGGCGCGCGGCGTCCCCGCCGCCTCGCTGCTCCCCGCCCTCGCGGTCCTCGCGGAGCGCCTGCACGACTTCCCCCGCGCGCTCGGCCTGCTGGCAGCGGGCACGGAGGCGGTACGGGGCGCGGAGACGGTACGGGCCGCGGAGGCGGTACGGGCCGCGGAGGCGGTACGGGGCGCGGGCGGGGCCGGTGCCGAGTCGTCCCCTGCCGCCGGGGAGGGCCCCCGATGACCGCTCCTCCGCCCGGCGGCCTCCGCATCGAGCACCGGGCCGCCGCCCCCGGCCGCCTCGTCATCGCGCTCGTCGGCGACCTCGACTACGACACGGCGGAGCAGCTCGGCGAGGACGTCGTGACCGCCCTGGACACGCCCGGTCTCACCGCGCTCGCGCTCGACTGCGCCGCGCTGGAGGGCTGCGACTCGATGGGCCTCGCCGTCCTCCTCCAGGTCCGCAGACACACCGACAGGGCCGGGGTGCGACTGACCCTGGAGAGGCCGCCTGACTCGTTGCGGCGGCTCCTCGGGCTCACCGGCACGAGCGCGCACTTCGGCGTCGAGCCGATGTGAGAGCGCCGCCCGGCCGGGTTGGTCAGTCGAGGTGGAGGCGGTGGCGCAGGCGCAGTGCCGTGACGATCTCGGTGAGGCCGACCGCCAGCAGCCAGAGCCCCGCCACGAGGATGAGGGCCCACGCCGAGGCGAAGGGCGAGACGACGAGGACGATCCCGGCGAGGGCGGCGAGCACACCGAGCAGGAGTTGCCAGCCGCGCGCCGGGCTCGCGGGCTCGGCGAGCGCGGCGACCACCTGGGTGAGGCCCCGGAAGAGCCAGCCGATGCCGATCCACAGTGCGAGCAGCAGCACGGACTGCGTGGCGCCCCGGAAGCAGAAGAGCCCGAGCAGCACGGAGAGCGCCCCGCTCACGAAGCCGAGCACGCGCATCCCGGCGTCGGTGTGCGTCCCCGTCGCCGCCACCAGCTGCACCACCCCGCTCACCACCAGGTACACCCCGAAGAGCACCCCCGCGACCCGCAACGAGGACCCCGGCCACACCAGGACGAGCACCCCCAGCACGATGGAGGCGAGCCCCGCGAGCAGGACCACCCACCAGGCGGCCCGCGCGAGCCTGCGCAGGGGATCGGGCAACTCGTCCCGCCCGGGCCCCGGCCGGGGCGGCGGCATGGCACCGGGGTAGGACGGCTGCTCGGCATGGCTCATGCCCCCACTGTGGGCACGGGTGGAAGGGGTGCGCCACCGGAGGAGGGACGCAGGGACACGCGCCCCCGTCCTCGCGTCCCCGCCCCGCCCCCGCACTCAGCTCTCCTCCGCGCCCCCGTCCCCCGTCACGTCCGTCACCTCCGACGGCCGCACCCCCGCCTTGTCGGCCACGCCCAGCGCCAGGACCGCCGTGCTCGCGAGCAGCGTGCCTTTCCTGCCGAGCGACCTGTCCTCGGTCAGGTACGTGCGGGAGCCGAGGAAGCGGAGGTCCTTGTCGAAGACCCACTCCGAGCGCTCCGCGTACTTCTTGTCCTCGCGGGCGATGCCGATCCCCGTACGGCCCTTGCCGTCGTGCGCGTCCGGGGCCGTGACGACGCCGGGGATGCGGGCGGCGGCGCGGTAGAGGGCGGCGGCGGTCCTCGGCGGGAGGAGCCCGGCGGCGAGGTCGCCGATGCGCTCGAAGACGGCCTGGTCCCGCGACTGCCCGTCCTGCTCCGGAGTCTTGGCGTAGAGGTAGGTCAGGAGGGCGTCGGGATCGGTGGGCAGCGCGGCGAGCCACCGGTAGGTGGGCCGGTCGATGCCCACGGGGGTGCCGCCCTCGTCGCCGAGGGAGGCGTTGATCCAGGAGGTCCCGCCGTTCTCGCGGACGAGGGCGATGTGCCGCACGCGGCCGGGGTCCTGCGTGGACCAGGTCTCGCGCACGACCGGCGGGCCCATCACGGCCTTGCCGCTCGTCTCGTCCGCGCCCCGGTCCTCGCTCTTCACGTACACGAACTGGTCGTCGCGCACGCTCAGGGCCCGGCCGCCGAGCGCCGCGTCCGAGATGCGGCCGAGCAGGGCGCTCGCCTGCCGCGCGTGGGCGCTGCCGCCCGCCTGGCTCGTCCTCGTGGCGCCGCCGTCGTCCTGGCCGCCCCGCGT
>NZ_JAAGLR010000734.1 GCF_010548245.1 Streptomyces sp. SID11385 | reverse complement strand
CCCGGCGCAGGCTCCGGCGCCCGCCGCGCAGGCTCCCGCGCCCGCCGCTTCGGCGAGCGACGAGGGTGCCTACGTGACCCCGCTCGTGCGCAAGCTCGCCCACGAGCAGGGCGTGGACCTCTCCGCGGTCAAGGGCTCCGGTGTCGGTGGCCGCATCCGCAAGCAGGACGTGCTCGCCGCCGCCGAGGCCGCCAAGGCCACGGCCCAGCAGGCACCGGCCGCCGCCGCGCCCGCCGCCCCGGCGGGCAAGCAGGCGCCGAAGCTGGAGGTCTCCCCGCTGCGCGGCCAGACCGTCAAGCTGACCCGCATGCGCAAGGTCATCGGCGACAACATGATGAAGGCCCTGCACTCGCAGGCGCAGCTCACCACGGTCGTCGAGGTCGACGTGACGCGGCTCATGAAGCTGCGCGCGCAGGCCAAGGACGCCTTCGCCGCGCGGGAGGGCGTCAAGCTCTCGCCGATGCCCTTCTACGTGAAGGCGGCGGCGCAGGCGCTCAAGGCCCACCCGGTCGTCAACGCCCGCCTCAACGAGGACGAGGGCACCGTCACGTACTTCGACTCGGAGAACATCGGCATCGCCGTGGACGCCGAGAAGGGCCTGATGACGCCGGTCATCAAGGGTGCGGGCGACCTGAACCTCGCCGGGATCGCGAAGAAGACCGCCGAGATCGCCGGCAAGGCGCGCGGTGGCGGCCTGACCCCCGACGACATGTCGGGCGCGACCTTCACGATCAGCAACACGGGTTCGCGCGGCGCGCTCTTCGACACCGTGATCGTCCCGCCGAACCAGGTGGCGATCCTCGGCATCGGCGCGACCGTCAAGCGTCCGGCCGTCATCGAGACCGCCGAGGGCACCGTCATCGGCGTCCGCGACATGACGTACCTGTCGCTCTCCTACGACCACCGCCTGGTGGACGGCGCCGACGCCGCCCGCTACCTCGGGACCGTCAAGGCGATCCTGGAGGCCGGGGAGTTCGAGGTCGAGCTGGGTCTGTGACCTTCCCGCCCGGACCGGTGCATACCGCAGCGGTCCGGGGAGCACGGAGGGTGGCACCTCGCCGCTTTCTGTAAGGTTCCTCACCCACGGCGCCCCCGTCCGGACCATGTCCGGGCGGGGGCGCCGCCGTATGGTTCGTATCGACACCCTGTCGAAGGAGTCGTAGGAGCCCCCATGACCGCGCCCGTCGTCCATTCGCTGCGTGACCAGATCCGCGAGCACATCGTGGAAGGGATCGTGAGCGGTCGCTGGAAGCCGGGCGAACGGATCGTGGAGCGGCGCATCGCCGTCGAGCTGGAGGTCTCGCAGACGCCGGTACGGGAGGCGCTGCGCGAGCTGGAGAGCCTGCGGCTCATCGAGTCGGCGCCGAACAAGGGGGTCCGGGTCCGCAACATCACGGCGGCCGACCTGGAGGAGTCCTATCCGGTACGGGCCGGGCTCGAACAGATCGCGGCGGAACTGGCCGCCGAACGGCTCGCCACCGACTGCTCGGCCCTGGAGCCGCACGTGACGGCTTTGTACGAGGCCGACAACGCCTCGGACGGCACGGGCCAGGTGAGGCACACGGTCGCCTTCCATCGCGCGCTGGTCGGCGCGGCGGGGAACGCGGTGCTGCTGCACACGTGGGAGGGGCTGGGCATCGAGGTCTTCACGGCGCTGTCGATCCGCTGGCTGGGGACCCGTCAGCAGTCGTACGCGGAGGAGCACGAGCAGCTGGTCCGGGCCTTCAGGGCGCGGGACCCGCACATTGGGCCGCTGGTGAAGGCGCATGTGCTGGGGTGCGCGCCGCGGGCGTGAGTGTGGGGCGGGCCCGAACAGCCCCCGCCCGAACAGCCCCCGCCCGAACAGCCCCCTCCCGCCCGGGGGGCTCCCCGTATACAAGTCTTCCGCAAATCGCCCCCACCCCCCGACCACCCACCGAAATCTGTGGACAACCAGGCGAAACCCACCACGCCGCTCACCCGATCCGGTGAGCGGTTTCCACGCAACCCCCGAGTTATCCACAGGCCGACCCGCCGCCCCCACCTGAGCACCGCCCCCACCACCCGAGCGCCGAGTCCGGCAAAACACCCCAGGTCAAGCGACACTCCGTGCCGATTCGACGGGCACTGGATGCCAATTTCCCGTTCCGGGCAAGTTTTTCCCCCTGAGCCTTTGATCGATCATCGATCAGCGGCTTACAGTCGACAACGGACTCCACCGAGTCCCGCGCCCTGTCCTGCCTCCACAGGGCTTAACACCCCCCTTCGACACGGAAGGCGGCGACATGACCGACCCCACCCGCATCCAGCCCAGCGAGCTCGACCAGCTCCCGGACCGCGACCCCGAGGAGACCGCCGAATGGCAGGCGTCCCTGGACGCCGTGACCGAGGCGGCCGGGCCGCACCGCGCCGCGTACCTGATGCGCCGCACGCTGGAACGCGCAGAGGGCAACGGTCTCGCGCTGCCCAAGCTCCTTGAGACCGACTACCTCAACACCATCCCCACCGCCGCCGAGCCCGAGATCGACGGCGACCCGGAGATGGAGGCCCGCGTCACCGCGTGGAACCGCTGGAACGCGGCGGCCATGGTGACGCGCGGCTCGAAGCACGGCGTCGGCGGTCACATCGCCACCTTCGCCTCGGCTGCCTGGCTCTACGAGACCGGCTTCAACCACTTCTTCCACGGCAAGGAGCGCGACGGCTCCGGCGACCAGGTCTACGTCCAGGGTCACGCCTCGCCCGGCATCTACGCCCGCGCCTTCCTCGACGGCCGCCTCACCGAGGACCACCTCGACCACTTCCGGCAGGAAGCCGGCGGCAAGGGCCTGCCGTCCTACCCGCACCCGCGCCGCCTACCCTGGCTGTGGGAGTTCCCCACGGTCTCCATGGGCCTCGGCCCGCTCTCCGCGATCTACCAGGCGCGCTTCAACCGCTACCTGACCAGCCGCGGACTCAAGGACCTCTCGAACGCCCACGTGTGGGCCTTCCTCGGCGACGGCGAGATGGACGAGCCCGAGTCGACGACCGCCCTCACGCTCGCGGCCCGCGAGGGTCTCGACAACCTGACGTTCGTCATCAACTGCAACCTCCAGCGCCTCGACGGCCCGGTCCGCGCGAACTTCAAGATCGTGCAGGAGCTGGAGGCCGAGTTCCGCGGCGCCGGCTGGAACGTCGTCAAGACGCTGTGGGGCTCCGCCTGGGACGAGCTCTTCCAGCTCGACACCACGGGCGCGCTCGTACGCCGCCTGCGCGAGGTACCGGACGCGCAGTTCCAGACGTACCAGACGCGCGACGTCGCCTACATCCGCGAGCACTTCTTCGGCGCCGAGCCGGCCCTCGCCGAACTGGGCAAGCTGCTCAGCGACGACAAGATCCTGGAGTGCTTCAAGACCTCCCGCGGCGGCCACGAGCCCCGCAAGGTCTACGCCGCCTACCGCGCCGCGCTCTCCCACAAGGGTCAGCCGACCGTCATCCTCGCGCAGACCGTCAAGGGCTACACGCTCGGCAAGGGCTTCGAGTCCAAGAACGCCAACCACCAGATGAAGAAGCTCACGGTGGACGAGTTCAAGGACATGCGGGACCTGCTCGGCCTGCCGATCCCGGACTCCGCCTTCGTCGACGGCCAGGTGCCCTACGGCCACCCCGGCGCCGACTCGCCCGAGGTCCGCTACCTGCACGAGCGCCGCGCGGCCCTCGGCGGTCTCGCCCCGGCCCGCCGCACCCAGCCGCTCGCGCCGCTGCCCGCCCCCGCCGACAAGGCGTTCGCCGCCTTCGACAAGGGCTCCGGCACGCAGCCGGTCGCGACCACGATGGCCCTCGTGCGGCTCCTGAAGGACCTCATCCGCGACAAGGAGACCGGCAAGCGCTGGGTCCCGATCGTCCCCGACGAGGCCCGCACCTTCGGTATGGAGTCGCTCTTCCCGTCCCTCGGGATCTACTCCCCCAAGGGCCAGACGTACGAGCCGGTCGACCGCGACCAGCTCATGTACTACCGCGAGGCGCAGAACGGCCAGATCCTCAACGAGGGCATCACCGAGGCCGGTTCGATGGCGGACTTCATCGCCGCCGCCACGTCGTACGCGACGCACGGCGAGCAGATGATCCCGCTCTACATCTTCTACTCGATGTTCGGCTGGCAGCGCACGGGCGACCAGATGTGGCAGCTCGGCGACCAGCTCGGCCGCGGCTTCCTCGTCGGCGCCACGGCCGGTCGCACGACCCTGACGGGCGAGGGCCTCCAGCACGCGGACGGCCACTCCCCGGCCATCGCGGCGACGAACCCGGCGGCGCTCACGTACGACCCCGCCTTCGCCTACGAGATCGCGGCGATCGTCAAGGACGGTCTGCGCCGGATGTACGGCGAGGCGCGCCCCGACGAGGACCCGAACGTCTTCTACTACCTGACCGTCTACAACGAGCCGATGCCCCAGCCGGCGAAGCCCGAGGGCGTCGACGAGGGCATTCTCAAGGGCCTCTACCGCTTCAACACGGCCGAGACCGCCGGGATCAGCCTCGGTGAGAAGGCCCCCCGGGCCCAGCTTCTCGCCTCGGGCACCGCGATCCACTGGGCGCTCAAGGCGCAGCGGCTGCTCGCCGAGGAGTGGGGCGTCGCCTCCGACGTGTGGTCGGCGACCTCGTGGAGCGAGCTGCGCCGGGACGCCATGGAGGCGGACGAGGCGCTGCTGCGCGGCGAGGAGCGCGTCCCGTACGTGACGCGCGCCCTCTCCGGTGCGCCGGGCCCGGTCGTCGCGGTGAGCGACTACATGCGCCAGGTCCCGGACCAGATCGCGCAGTGGGTCGAGCAGGACTGGACCTCGCTCGGCGCGGACGGCTTCGGCATCTCCGACACGCGTGACGCGGCCCGCCGCTACTTCGGCGTCGACGCCGAGTCCGTCGTCGTCGCGACGCTCGCCCAGCTCGCCCGCCGCGGCCTGGTCAAGCCGGCCGCCGTCAAGGAGGCCCGCGAGCGCTACGGCCTCTGAGCCCGCGGTACGGGGCGGGGCGCGGCCTTCGGGTCGCGCCCCGCCCCGTACCCATGTCCGCCCTTTTGCCCGCTTTCTCCGGTCGTGCGTGAATGGACTCGTCCCCGGGCGCCCGCGCACCCCGCCGCCGCCCGTGTCACCGACCGGAGCGGGAGCACGGTCCATGAAGATCGCCAACGTGCCGTCGGCCCCCTGCTGGGCCGACCTGACGACCCCCGACACGAGCGCCGCGCGCCGCTTCTACCGGTCCGTCCTCGGCTGGGAGGGCAGCGAGCTGCCGGGCCGGGACGCCGGGGGTTACGGGCTCTTCGCGCTCGACGACGGCCGTGCCGTGGGCGGTTTCGCGCCGACCGCGCGACCCGACCGCCCGGCCGCCTGGCTGCCGTACTTCCAGGCGGAGGGCGTGGACGCGGTGACCGCGCGCGTCCAGGGCGCGGGCGGCACGGTCACGGCGGGGCCCTCGGACATGCTCGACCAGGGCAGGTACGCGGTGTGCGCGGACCCGGCGGGCGCGGTCTTCGCCCTGTGGCAGCGCCGGGCGCATCCCGGTTTCGGCGTCGTCAACGCGGTCGGCGGCTTCTGCTGGTTCGAGCTGGCGAGCCGCGATCCCGCCGTGCCGACCGACTTCTACGCCACCGTGCTCGGCTGGGCGACGACGAGCCCGGACGAGAACGGCTACCGCATGTGGACCGTCGACGACGAGCCCTTCGGCGGGCTGCTGCGCATGAACGACTCCTTCCCGCCGCACGTGCCCCCGCACTGGATGGTGTACGTGGCGACGGCGGACTGCGACGCGACGGCCGCGCGCTGCGCCAAGGCGGGCGGAAGCGTGCTCGTCCCGCCCCGCACGATCGCCTCGGGCCGCTTCACCGTGCTGAGCGACCCGCAGGGCGCCGTCTTCGGGGCGCTCGCGCTGAACGCGCGGAGCGGCCTGGCGGAGCTGGCCTGAGCGGGGTGCCGTCGCCCGCGGCGTGACACCAGCGGCTCTCTCCCCCTTTTTTCCGCCGTCACAACCCTCGCGTACGTGACAGAACGCACGTTCCCGCCCGGTCCGGCGTGCGCCGGGCGCGGTGAGGGCGGATGCTGTGCTGGTGATGGACGAGACGCAGTTCTGGGAGCTCATCGACTCCGCGCGCGAGGCGGCGGACGGCGATCCGGAGGAGCAGGCCGAGGGGGTCGTCGAGCGGCTGCTCCAGCTCGACCCCGAGTCGGTCGTCGACTTCGCCCGTCATTTCGCCGTGCGCTTCCGCCGGGCCTGGACGTGGGAGCTGTGGGGGGCGGCGGGCGTGCTGCTCGCGGCGCCCGAGGGGGCCGACGAGGAGAGCTTCGACTACTTCCGCTGCTGGCTCATCGCGCAGGGCCGCTCCGTCTTCGAGGGCGGCCTCGCGGACGCCGACTCGCTCGCCGAGCTGCTCCCCGACTTCGACGAGGAGATCGACGGGGACGCGGGCGAGCTGGGCGAGGCGGCCGAGGACGCCTACGAGCAGCTCACCGGCGCCCCGCTGCCCGCGCTCGGCCTGCCGCCCGAGCCCGAGGTCCCCGAGGGCACGCCGTTCCCGCTCGACGACGAGGACGAGCTGTCGGCCCGGTACCCGCGGCTGTGGGAGCGGTACGGGGGGTGAGACCTCAGCCCGTGCCGCCCTCCGGTCCCACCACCGGGTCAGGCAGGTCCGGGGGGTCGGGGGCGAAGACGAGCATCGCGACGTCGTCCGTGATGTCGCCGCGCGCGTACGCGCGCAGGTCGTCCCAGAGGGTGTCGGTGAAGGCGATCGGGTCGTCCGTGCGCAGCCGGGCCGCGCGCTCGGTGAGCGGGTAGAAGGTGCCGGTGCGGTCGCGGGTCTCGGTGACGCCGTCGGTGTAGGCGAAGAGCCACTCCCCCGAACGCAGCGGCACCGTGAGGGTGCGGTAGCCGTCCGAGGGCACGCCGAGGCCGAGCGGGGGGCCCGCGATGACGGGGAGTTCGCGGGCCCCGCCGGCGTGGATGAGCAGCGGCGGCGGGTGTCCGCAGGAAACGATCCGTACCTCGGTGGAGTCCGGCGGGAATTCGAGGAGGACGGCGGTCGCGAACAGCTCCGAGACGGTCTCCTGAAGGCCCTCCAGGCGCCCGGCGGCGAGGACGGCTTCGGCGTCGACGCTGAGTCTGCGGTCGAGCTGTCCGGCCACGCCGGTGAGGCGTTCCTGGTCGAGCACGGCCTCGCGGAAGGCGCCGAGCAGCGCGGCGACCGTGCCGACGGCCTGGAGCCCGTGGCCCTGGACGTCGCCGACGAGCGCGCGCACCCCGTACGGGCCCTGGCGGACGTCGAAGAGGTCCCCGCCGACGAGCGTGCCGTGCTGGGCCGCGCGGTAGAGGCCCGCGCAGCGCACGGGGCCGACGCGGGGCGGCAGCGGGGGCAGGACGGCGAACTGGGCGGCCTGCGCGACCGTGCGGACGGTGACGAGTTGTTCGTCCCTGCGGCGCCGCGCCCAGGCGATGACGACGCTGAGCACGGCGACGAAGGCCACGGTGATGAGGTCGGAGTCGCCGGCGCGGCCGAGCCGGATCGCGGGCACCCACAGCAGGACGAGCACGATGCCGCCGAAGACGGCGGTGCCGAAGGCCTTGTAGGTGAGCGCGGCGAGCGGCGGGATCGCGCCGATGAGGAAGCCGAGTTCGAACCTGTTCCCCACGATCCCCTGGATCAGGCCGAGCGCGAAGAGCAGGTAGACGGGGAGCCACCGCAGCCACCTGGACGGGCGTGCCACGCGCAGCGGGTCGTCGGTGCGGTCCTGGCGGCGCAGCACGGCGCGCGCCGCGACCGCGACCCGCCAGGGCCGGTTCTCGCCGCGGCTCGTCTTGACGGGCTCCGGCCCCTGCATCGGGTGTGCTCCCTCCGGGCCCGCTGTCGATCCGGACCGCTCGCCCCGTGTTCGTACGGCGCGGGTCCCACCCTCGTACGGTGCCGCCCGCGCCGCACGCCGGGTGGGCCCGGCGTCACTCCTCGGGGTGTACCGCGCGGCCCATGAGGACATCGTCGACGTACACGCCGTCGAGGTACATCTCCTCCGGCAGGACGCCTTCGACGGCGAAGCCCTCGCTCTCGTAGAGGCGCCGGGCGGGGGTGTTGTGGCCGAGCACGCGCAGCGTGAGGCGGCGGGCGCCCTCGGCGCGGCAGCGGGCGA
>NZ_JAAGLR010000707.1 GCF_010548245.1 Streptomyces sp. SID11385 | reverse complement strand
CGCCGCGGGGCGCCCCGGGGGAGCCGCACTCCGGAATGCCCGCCTCACCCGACCTCACCCGTACGACAGCCCCCGCCCCACCGCGTACAGCGTCCGCTCCGGCGCGTCGGCGCGCGTCACCGGCACCGGGAGCCGCCCGTGCGGCTGCGCGCGCCCCGTGAGGACGCGGGCCGCCGCGCGGACCTCCACGTCGCTCCACCCGTACGCCGCGAGCAACGCCCGCACGCCGTCCGGCAGGTGCGCCGCGTCGTACGGATTGCGCAGCGCGACCGCGACGACGGGGACGCCCGTCGCGACGAGCGCGGTGAGCAGGGCGCGCTGACCGGGGTCGGTGTCCAGGCCGTACGTGGCGACGACGACGGTGTGCGCGCGGCGCGCGGCGGCGACGGCGGCGTCACGCGTCGCGGCGTCGGGCGCGGGGCCCGTCGTACGGCGCGTGACGCGGAAGCCCTCCGCTTCGAGGGCGCGCGCGAGGA
>NZ_JAAGLR010000671.1 GCF_010548245.1 Streptomyces sp. SID11385 | reverse complement strand
CGCCCGGCCTGACCGCACCTCGCCTCCCCGCGCCCCGCCGCCCCCCGGCTCAGGTGCCGGGGACCGGGTGCCCGCCGTCGCCCTCCACCACGTGCCGCCGCTCCGCCGCGCCCTCCTCCTCCGTCACGGTGACGTCCACCGTGCCGTCGCCGGTGGTGTCGAACTGGTAGAGGTCGGCCTTGCCGTCGCCCGTGGTGTCCGTCATCCACACGTCGGGCTTGCCGTCGCCGTTGGTGTCGGCGGTGAGGAGAACGTGGTCCTGTGTGTGTTCGGTGTCCATGGGGTGACGGGTACCCCGGAACGGGCGGGGGACGCGGGCCGGTGCGGCCGGGCCGTGGTCACCGGGGTGGTCACGGCCCGTACCGCTGGAGTAGGAAGGAGCCATGCCCGCATCCCGGCCCGAGACGCCCGTCCCCGACCTGCTCGCCTTCCTCGCGGGGCGGTGGCGCGTGGAGCGGACCGCCGAGGACCGGCACACCGGCACGCGCGGGCACTTCACGGGCACGGCGGACTTCACGGCGCTGCCCGGCGGCGGGCTGCGGCACCACGAGGAGGGTGTCTTCACGTGGGACGGCGTCGCGCGCCCCGCGTACCGGACCCTGCGCTGGCTGCCGGGGCCGCACGGCGCCGCTTCCGCGCGCGTCACCTTCGACGACGGACGCTTCTTCCACGACCTCGACCTGCGCACCGGGCACGCCGTCGCCGACCACCCCTGCTCCCTGGACCTCTACCGGGGCGAGTTCACCGTGAGCGCCCCGGACGTGTGGAGCGTGGTGTGGCGCGTCGCGGGGCCCGCGAAGGACCTGATCCTGCGCACGGAGCACACCCGCGAGGCCCCGTCCACCCAGTGAAACCGGCTGGGCGGCGCCGCGCGGGCGTTGCGAGACTGCCCGCATGACCACGTACACGGACCTGCCCGCCGTCCCCCTCCCGCCCGGCCACTTCGTCTCGGACGCGCCGGAACTCGTCGACATCGAACGCGTTCACCACTGGCTCTCCACCGACGCCTACTGGGCGCTCGGCCGCAGCCTGGAGAAGCAGCGCGCCGCCGTCGCGGCCTCGCTGAACTTCGGCGTGTACGAGGACGTGCCGGAGGCGGACGGCACGGTGCGCCGCGAGCAGCGCGCCTACGCGCGGGTCGTCACCGACCGCACCACCTTCGCCTGGCTCTGCGACGTCTACGTGCCGCGCGAGGCCAGGGGCCGGGGGCTCGCGAAGGCGCTCCTGGCCGCCGTGCGGGCGCGGATGGAGGAGTACGGGGTGCCGCGCGTGCTGCTCGTGACAAGCAGTGCGCAGGAGTTGTACCGCTCGGTGGGGTACGACGAGGTGGAGCCGGGGAAGTGGATGATCCTGCCGCTGGGGTGAGCGGGCGTCCGGGACGCGCCGGTCGCCCCCCGCGTCCCGCCCCGCCTCACTCCCGTACCGCCGCGAACGCCTGCGCCAGCCTCCGTACGCCCTCCTCCAGTTCGTCCGCGTCCGCCACTCCCCCGTAGCTGATCCTGAGGTGCGGGTGGTCCGGTTCGGCGGGGTGGTACGGGCGGCCGGGGGCGACCGCGACGCCCCGGCGCAGCGCCTCGGCGGCGAGCGCGGACTCGTCGGTGCCCTCGGGGAGCGGGAGCCAGAGGTGGTAGCCCCCGGTGGGCACGCGGGCGGGCGCCGCCTCGGGCAGCCGACGGGCGAGAGCCGTCGCGAGCGCCGCCCTGCGGGAACCCAACTCGCTTGCCACGGTACGGAGATGGCGCGGCCAGGAGGGGGAGCCCACGAGTTCGAGCGCGGCCTCCTGGAGCGGACGCGGTACGAAGAAGTGGTCCACGACCTGCACCGCGCGCAGCCGTTCCAGGACGGGCCCGCGCGCGAGGACGGCGGCGACGCGCAGGCTCGGGGCGGTGACCTTGGTGAGCGAGCGGATGTGCACGACGATGCCGTCCGGGTCCTCGGCGGCGAGCGGCGGGGGCGGCGGCCCCGCGTCGGCGTGCCCGAGGCGGCGCGCGAAGTCGTCCTCG
>NZ_JAAGLR010000638.1 GCF_010548245.1 Streptomyces sp. SID11385 | reverse complement strand
GCCCGCCGTCGTCAGGCCCTCGCCTGCTCGCGGGGCTCGTCCCGCGCCGGCAGCGTGCCGCCGGTCGCCGCGGGCACGAGCCGGGGTTCGGCGCGGGGCAGGCGGCGGATGCCGGGGACCAGGAGGAGGACGGTGGCGCAGACGAGGATCACGACGCCGCCCGCGAGGAGGACGGCGTCGGTGCCGAAGAGGGACGCGGCCGGGCCCGCGAGGGCCTGGCCGACCGGGAGCAGGGCGAGGGAACCCGCGACGTCGTAGGCGTGGATGCGGTTGAGGACCTCGGGGCGCACCTGCGTCTGCACCGTCGTCGCCCACATGACGCCCCAGAACGCCGTGCCGACGCCCGCCACGAAGGCGCCCGCCGCCATCCCGGGCACCGGGAGCCCCGCGCCGACCGCGGCCGGGAAGACGCTCACGGCGAAGAAGGCGATCGCGCCCGCGCGGAGCATGCGCGTGGGGCGCAGCCGCAGGGCGATGAGGCCGCCGAGGACCGTGCCCGCGCCGAGCGCGGTGTTGACGAGGCCGTAGGCGCCCGCGCCGTGCTCGTCGACGACGCGGGTCGCGACGAGCGGCACGGTGGGGCCCCAGGCGGCGATCATGTACAGGCCCCACACCGAGATGACGCCCCACAGCCACACGCGGGAGCGGAACTCGTGCCAGCCCTCCACGAGGTCGGCGCGGAACCGGCCCGGGGCCGCCGCCTCGGCGCGCGGCGCGGCGGCCGGGAGGCGCAGCGTGATCAGGCACAGCGCGCTCACGAGGTACGTGCCCGCGTGGACGAGGAAGACGGCGCCGGGCGAGGCGAGGCCCACGAGCATCCCGGCGAAGGCGGGGCCGAGGAGGGCGGCGACGGACTCGGCGACGCGCACGGCGCCGTTCGCCTTCTGCACGTCGGCCGCCAGGCGCGGCACGGTCGAGGCGACGCCCGGCTGGAAGAGCGCCGACGCGATGCCGTTGAGGCCGCCGATGACGCAGATCTGCCACAGCTCGGCGCTGCCCGTGAAGAAGAGCAGCGCCGCGACGGACTGCGTGAGCACGCGCACGGAGTCGGCGCCCGTCATGAGCTTGCGCGTGTCGAAGCGGTCGGCGATGACGCCGCCGAAGATGACGAGCCCGGCGAAGAGAGCCACGGACGAGGCCATCGCGAGCCCGACCGCGCCCGCCCCGTACCCCTCCTGGAGGAGGCCGGCGGCGAGGGCGACGGGGAGCATCGTGTCACCGAGCTTCGCGACGGCGCGCGCGGTGAAGAAGAGGCCGAAGTCGCGGGTCCACAGACCGGTACACGCCTCCTCTCCCACCCCTGCACCGCCCTTCCCGGCTCTGCCGCGTCCCCCGGTCCGCTCCCCCGCCGCTTCCGGTCCAGCCGCCATGCCCGCTCGTCCCTCCGTGCCCGCGCGCGGCCGTGGTGCCGCCGCCCGAGATCATGCCACCGCGCGGGCGGAAGCGTTGTCGCGTTCCGGGGCGTGGAGGAAAGGCGCGCGGGTGTGCCGGAGAAGGAGGGCGCGGGTGTGCCGGAGAAGGCGCGTATCCGGCGGGCCGCTTCAGAGCGTGTGCGCGTCCAGCCAGGCCGTCAGGTCCTCGTACACCCTGCTCCGGTCGGGTTCCGTCTCGTTGAGGATCTCGTGCCGCGCGCCCTCGTAACCCGTCCAGGTCACGTCGCCCACGCCGTGGTAGCGGTAGTCGTCGAGCAGCTCGTAGACGAGGGTCATCCGCTGGTTGCACGGATCGAGGGTGCCGGCGGCGAGGTGGACGGGCAGGTCGCGGGGCATCCGGGCGAGGCGGGCCGGGTCGTTGACGCGGTACGCGGCGCGCAGCCAGTCGTGGGCGAGCCCCGCCGAGAAGGGGAAGCCGCAGCGCTCGTCGGCGACGTAGGCGTCGACCTCGGCCTCGTCGCGCGAGAGCCACTCGAAGCCGGTCCGGTGCGCGAAGCCGTCGTTGAAGGAGGCGAAGAGGCGGGGCACGAAGTCGCTGACGTGGGCGCGCCCGTGCGCGGCGATCTCCTCCTCCAGGCGGGCGGTGCCCGACGCGTACTCGGCACCGGGCAGGGAGCGGAAGACGCCGGTGAGAATCAGTCCCGCGAGGTCGTCGGGGTACTCCTGGACGTACTCGCGCGCGAGCATCGAGCCGAGGCTGTGGCCCAGCATCAGGACGGGTACCTCGGGGTGGAGGGCGCGGGCCTGGTCGCCGACGGCCTTGAGGTCGGAGAGGATCGCGAGCCAGCCGTCCGCCTCGGGCCCCTCGTCCGTACCGGTGACGCCGTAGCCGCCGGTCGAGGGGGCGGTGGCGCCGTGGCCGCGGTGGTCGGAGGCGAGGACGCCGTAGCCGTGGGCGGTGAGGTGCGCGGCGAAGCGGTCGTAGCGGCGGGCGTGCTCGGCGGCGCCGTGGACGAGCTGGAGGAAGGCGCGGGGCCTGCGGCCCTCGGGCGGCAGCCAGGTGTACGTGGCGACGGCGGCGCCGTCGCCGCTCTGGAGCACGCCGGGCGTTGCTGCGGTCATGGTGGTCCTGCTCCTTCGCGTGGGGGCCTCGTGGGAAGTCCCCTCCCCCGCCGCGGCCCGCTCATGCCCCGCCGGCGCCGCGCACGAGCGGGGCGAGTTCGGCGGCGAGGGTCTTGACGAGGGCCAGCGCCTCGCGGCCCCAGTCGCGCGGTTCGCGCGCGGCGGCCCACAGCGTGCCGAGGACGAAGCCGTCGTGGTCGGTGAGCGGGGCGCCGAGGTAGGCGTGGACGCCGGAGAGGTCGACGGCCTCGTTGGGCGAGAAGCGCGGGTAGTCGCGTACGTCGTCGAGGACGAGGGCCCGGCGGCGGACGACGACGTACGTGCAGAAGCCGTGCTCGCGCGGGAGGCGCCGGGCCGCCGCGGGGACCCCGTGCGGGTGGAGCCCGGCGAGGTACTGGTGGTCGGTGTGCACGAAGTTGACCCCGGCGTAGGGGGCGCCCGCGCCCGCGGCGAGGCGGGCCGCGTGGGCGTCGAGCGCGGGCACGGGGGCCGCACCGAGGCCGAGGGCGGCGAGGCGGCGCTCGCGCTCGGGGGCCTCGGGGTCCTCGGGGAGCAGCAGGAGACGGCCCAGGTTCATGCGCTGGCCCGGTCGCCCGGAGCGGAGGCGGGTGCGGGGGCCGGGTGCGCGGCCGTCAGCAGGTGCTTGACGAGGGTCAGCAGGGTCTGGATGCCCGAGCTGGAGATGCGGGCGTCGCAGTGCACGACGGGGACCTGCGGCGGCAGGCACAGCGCGGCGCGCACCTCCTCGGCCTCGTAGCGGTGCGCGCCGTCGAACTCGTTGATCGCGACGACGAAGCGCAGGCCGCGTTCCTCGAAGAAGTCGACGGCGGCGAAGCAGTCCGCGAGGCGGCGCGTGTCGGCGAGGATGACGGCGCCGAGCGCGCCCTCGGAGAGTTCGTCCCACATGAACCAGAAGCGTTCCTGGCCCGGGGTGCCGAAGAGGTAGAGGACGTGGTCGCGGTCGAGGGTGATGCGGCCGAAGTCCATCGCGACCGTGGTGGTCGTCTTGCGTTCGACGCCTTCGAGGCTGTCGGTCCCGGCGCTGGCGCTGGTGAGCAGTTCCTCGGTGCTCAGCGGGGCGATCTCGCTCACCGCGCCGACGAAGGTCGTCTTGCCCACTCCGAAACCACCGGCGACGAGGATCTTCAGGGCGGTGGGGAACGTCTCAGAGCCGTCGTCGTAGTCCATCGAGCAGTGCCTCCAGTAGGGACCGGTCCGTGGGGTGGGGGGAAGTGTCCGGCTGTTTGCTGACGAGGGAGCCGCAGTCCACGAGGTCGGAGAGCAGCACCTTGGTGACGACGACGGGCAGCCGCAGCCGCCCGGCGAGTTCGGCGACGGAGGCCGGTACGGAGCACAGGCCGAGCACCTCGCTGTGCTCGGGCCCGAGGTGCGCGGGCGCCGGGGTGCCGGTCGCGCGCACCTGCGAGAGCAGGCCGAAGGCGGTACGGGGCGTGGTGCGCCCGCCGCTGACGGTGTAGGGGCGGACGAGGCGCCCGGCCTCGCCGTCGTACCAGGCCCTGCCCTCCTTGCGGCGGCGTCGGCCGCCGGCCGGCTGAAGTGTCACGGGGCCTCAGCTCGTCCTCGCCACGCGCGCGGGGCGCCGGGCGGGGGTGACGAGGAAGGGGCGCACGCTCTTCACGAGCATCGCCATCTCGTAGCCGAGCACGCCCGGGTCGGCCTCGGGCCCGGCGAGGACGGCGAGGCAGGTGCCGGAGCCGGCGGCGGAGACGAAGAGCAGCGCGGTGGACAGCTCGATGACGACCTGGCGGACCTCGCCGCCGTCCGCGAAGCGGACGCCCGCGCCGCGGGCGAGGGAGTGGATGCCCGAGGCGAGCGCGGCGAGGTGGTCGGCGCTGTCCTTGTCGAGCCCGTGCACGGACTTGACGAGTCCGTCCGCGGAGAGGAGTACGGCGCTGCGGCTGTGCACGACGCGCTGCACGAGGCCGCTGAGCAGCCAGTCGAGGTCGGACACGCTGCCCGCTCGGGGGGCTTCGCTCGCCATGGGGGTGTCGCTCCTTGCGTACGGGTACGGACTGGTGGGGCCGAGCGGCCCGGGAGGCGCCTTCCGGCGGGGGCGGCGGCTCAGTCGGCCCGCGCGGGGGGCCCGGCGGGGGCGTGCTCGGCCGGGGCGTGCCCGGTCGGAGTGTGCTCG
>NZ_JAAGLR010000610.1 GCF_010548245.1 Streptomyces sp. SID11385 | reverse complement strand
GCTGCGCATCGGCGTGCCCGCCGCGCCCGCCTTCGGCTCCACGCTCGACCTCCAGCGCGCCCTGCGCCCCCTCCAGCGCTTCCGCACCGCGGGCACCCGGCGGCGCAAGGTGCTCGACGAGACCGCGACCGCCGAACTCTCCGCGCGCGCGGGCGGCCTCGTCCTCCCCGTCTACCGCACCGTCGAGCGCCGCGAGGCGACCCTTCACCTCGTCCTCGACGCCTCGCCCTCGATGCGCGTGTGGGAGCGGATGTTCGAGGAGCTGCGGCAGGTTTTCTCGCAGCTCGGCGCCTTCGCGGGCATCCGCTGCCACTACCTCCACGAGGGCCCCGACGCGAGCGCGCCGCTCGCCCTCGCCGCCGCGCCGGACGGCGGCCCCCGCTACGCCCCCGAACGCCTCGCCGACCCCACCGGGCGCAGCCTCACCCTCGTCGTGAGCGACTGCGCGGGCGAGCTGTGGCGCAGCGGCCAGGGCCACCGGCTGCTGCACCGGCTCGCCCGCTCGGGACCCGTCTCCGTCCTCCAGCCGCTCCCGCAGCGCCTGTGGAGCCGCACCAGGCTCCCCGTCGTCTTCGGCCGCCTCACCCGCACGGGCACCGGGCGGCTC
>NZ_JAAGLR010000582.1 GCF_010548245.1 Streptomyces sp. SID11385 | reverse complement strand
GGAGCGCTCCGCCTCGCCCGCGGCGCCCTTCGCCTGCCCGGCGAGCGCACCGAGCCGCTGCGCGACGGCTGACTTCTCGCGGTCCGCGGTACGGCGCTCACGCTCCAGCTCCTCCAGGACCGCCGCGGCCTCCGCGCGACGTGCCGCGGCGTCCTCCTGCGCCTCGGCGAGCGCGGCGCACCGTACCGCCAGCTCCTCCAACTCGGCGGACGCCTCGTCCACGGACGCCTGCACCTCGATCAGGCTCGGCGCCCCGGCGGAACCGCCCTGCGCGAGATGCGCGCCGAGGACGTCGCCCTCGGCGGTGACCGCGATGAGCGCGGGGTGCGTACGGACGAGCGCGAGCGCGTCGTCCAGCGTGCCGACCGCGACCATGCCGCGCAGGAGGCGGCGTACGGCGCGGAGGAGGCTCTCGGGGCCGCTGACGAGGTCGGCGAGGGGGAGGGCGGGAGTGTCGGGGACGCGGGGGATGCCGTTCGCCGCGACGTCGCGAGGCGTGGTGTACGGGGCGACGTCGCGGGGGGCGGGGGGCGTCGCGGGGGCGGCGTACGCGGCGTCACGTGCGCCGTCGTGCGGGGCGACGTCGCGTGCGGCCGGTGTGTCGACGGGGGCGGGTGCGTCGGGTACGTCGCGCGGCGCCGGTACGTCGCGGGCCTCGTGGCG
>NZ_JAAGLR010000553.1 GCF_010548245.1 Streptomyces sp. SID11385 | reverse complement strand
GCGAGCGGGGCGAGCGGCAGGTGCGCGGTCGTCCGGCCGAAGGAGGGGAGGGCGGCGGGGGCGCGCGTCGCGAGGACGAGCCCGACGGGCTCCGGCTCGCTCTCCGGGGCCGGTGCGAGGCGGCGGACGGCGAAGGCGAGCGCGTCGAGCGAGGCCCGGTCGCACCACTGGGCGTCGTCGAGGACGAGGAGGAGCGGGCGGCCGGCCGCGAGCCCGGAGAGGAGCGTGAGCAGGGCGGTACCGGTCAGGAGGGGGTCGGCGGACTCCGGGGCCTCCTCCTGCGGCAGGCCGAGTGCGAGGGCCAGCGCACCGCGCTGACGCGCCGGGAGCGCCCGCACCTCGCCGAGGACCGGCCGCAGCAACTGGTGCAACGAGGCGAACGCGAGCCCCGCCTCGGACGCGCTCCCCTCCGCCCGCAGCACCCGCGTTCCACCCGCACGCGCCCACGCCACGGCCTCCTCGACGAGCACGGTCTTCCCGATCCCGAGAGGACCGCTGAGAACGGCGGCGCGGGGACCGGGCGCCTCGCCGCGGGCGGCGGGCGGCGCGGCGGCACG